>CALMFH010000001.1 GCA_937864925.1 uncultured Alphaproteobacteria bacterium
CCGGCGACCTCCGGCGTCGCCGGCGACGCTGCGACGCCCACATCCGACGGAACGGCGCCGGCATTCGACCGACGCACGATGCGCCGGCTCGATCCGGCGCCGACAGGGGGAAGACCGATGGATTTCGACTACGTGATCGTCGGCGGCGGTTCCGCCGGGTCGACGCTGGCCGCTCGCCTCAGCGAGGATCCGAACGCCACCGTCTGTCTGCTGGAAGCCGGCGGCCGCGGCGACGGCATCCTGATCCGGGCACCGGCGGCGGTCGTCGCCATGCTGCCCGGCCACGGCAGGATCAACAACTGGGCCTTCGAGACGGTCCCGCAACCGGGATTGAAGGGCCGGCGGGGCTATCAGCCGCGCGGCCGGGTCCTGGGCGGGTCCTCGGCGATCAACGCCATGCTCTACATCCGCGGCCATCGCAGCGACTACGACCACTGGGCCGATCTCGGTAACGACGGGTGGGACTGGGCGTCGGTGCTGCCCTATTTCCGACGGGCCGAGAACAATCAGCGCGGCGGCGACGACGTCCACGGCGATCGCGGGCCGTTGCAGGTCTCCGACCAGAAGAGCCCGCGGCCGATCTCACACGCCTTCGTCGAGGCGGCCGAGCAGTTGCAGTATCGCCGGCGCGCCGACTTCAACACCGGCGAGACCGAGGGGTTCGGCCTCTATCAGGTGACCCAGTTCCACGATCCGGCGCGCAACGGCGAGCGCTGTTCGGCTGCTGCCGCCTACCTCCACCCGGTCATGGACCGGCGGCCGAACCTGACCGTGCTGACCAAGGCACAGGCGCGGCGGATCCGCTTCGACGGCAAGCGCGCAACCGGCGTCGTCTTCCGCCGGAGCGGCGTGGACGAGACGGCGACGGCGCGGCGCGAGGTGATCCTCTGCGGCGGCACCTTCGCCTCGCCGCAACTCCTCCAGCTCTCCGGCGTCGGCCGCGGCGACGACCTCCGCCGCCACGGCATCGAGGTGGTGCACGACCTGCCCGGCGTCGGGCAGAACCTGCAGGACCATCTCGACTTCATCCTCGCCTGGAGCTCGAAGGACACCGACAACTTCGGCATCGGCGCGAGAGCCACGGTCGACCTGATGCGCCACATCCTGCAATGGCGCAAGGACGGCACCGGGATGTTCGCCACCCCCTACGCCGAGGGCGCCGGCTTCCTCAGGACCGATCGATCGCTGGCGGCCCCCGACGTGCAACTGCACTTCGTCATCTCTGTGGTCGACGATCATGCCCGCAAGCTGCATCTCGGCCACGGCTTCTCCTGCCACGTCTGCGCCCTGCATCCCCATTCGCGCGGCGAGGTCTTCCTGCAGTCGGCCGATCCGGCGGCGGCGCCGGGGATCGATCCGCGCTTCCTCTCCGACGAACGCGACCTCCGGACCCTGATCGCCGGCGCCAGGATCACCCGCGACATCCTGATGACCGAGCCGATGGCGAAGTACCGCCATAGGGAGCTCTTCGGCGTCCGCGACGGCATGAGCGACGCGCAGTGGGAGGATCACATCCGCTCGCGCGCCGACACCATCTACCACCCGGTCGGCACCTGCCGGATGGGGGTGGACGAGACGGCGGTGGTCGACCCGGAGCTCAGGGTGCGCGGTCTCGACGGTCTCAGAGTGGTCGATGCCTCGGTGATGCCGACGCTGACCGGCGGCAACACCAACGCGCCGACGATCATGATCGCCGAGAAGGCGGCCGACCTGATCCGCGGCGAGAGGGCGGCATGACCGGGGCGACCGACCGACGGTGCTCCCCCTCGGCGCCGATGTCCGACCACGCTTCCGCCCCGGTCCACGCCGAGCTCGCCGCCGGCAGGGATGCCAGGGCACGAACGACCGTCGCCCAACCTGATTTCGACGAGACACGACGTCGATCGCCTCCCCCCGCGAGGGAGCGGGAGAACTCCGTCACCACCCTTCGCGGACGTGCGCCGGCAGGATCTCGCCCTCGCACACGCCGAAACCGATCGAGAGGCCGCCGCGCGTCGCCCGTCCGGTGAAGATCACCGTGTCGCCGTCCTCGAGGAAGGTGCGGCTCGAGCCGTCGGCGAGCGAGATCGGTCGCGTGCCGTTCCAGGAGAGTTCGAGCAGCGAACCGAGGCTGTCCGGTGTCGGCCCCGAGATCGTCCCCGAGCCGATGATGTCGCCGATGTTCATGGCGCAACCGCCGATCGCGTGATGAGCGAGCTGCTGCGCCGTCGACCAGTACATGTGGGCGAAGTTCGTCCGCGCGATCACCGTCGCCTCGGCCGCCCCCTTCGGCCGGATCGCCACTTCGAGCTCGACGTCGAGGTTCATGGCTGCCGGATGCCGCAGATAGGGCAGCGGCTCGGGCTCCTGCACCGGCCCGGCGACGCGGAACGGCTCCAGCGCCTCCGCCGTGACGATCCACGCGCCGATCGACGAGGCGAAGACCTTGGCCTGGAAGGGGCCGAGCGGCACGTATTCCCAGGCCTGGATGTCGCGCGCCGACCAGTCGTCGAGCAGCGCCCAGCCGAAGATCGCCCGATCCGCCTCCGCAACGGTCATCACCGCGCCCATCGGGTTCGCCACCCCGACGACCGCCGCCATTTCGAGTTCGAAGTCGAGTTTGCGGCACGGCCCGAAGGTGGGCGCCGGCGCGGTCGGCGCCTTCATCTGCCCGAGTGGCCGGCGGACCGGCGTGCCCGACACCACCACCGTCGAAGCGCGACCGTTGTAGCCGATCGGAATCGCCAGCCAGTTGGGCAGCAACGGTTCGTCGTTCGGACGGAACATCCTGCCGACGTTGGTGGCATGTTCGCGCGACGAATAGAAGTCGGTGTAGCCGCCGACCGAAACGGCGAGATGCATCACCGCCGCCTCGATCGGCACGAGCGCCCGCGTCCTCGCCACGGCGTCCTCGGCCAGCCTCGTGACGTCGGCGCGCAGCAGTTCCGACAACCGCGCCCGGACCGCCGACCAGGTCTCACGACCGAGCCCGATGAAGGCATCGAGCGTCCCGGTGGCGAAGACGCCCTTCGGCAGCACCGGATCGAGGAGGCCCGCCTCCTGGAGCGCGTCGACGTCGAGCACCCGGTCGCCGATGCGCACCCCGGCCCGCCGCCGTTCGTCGCCCTCGGTGGAGAAGATCCCCCACGGCAGGTTCTGGATCGGAAAGTCGGATCCCTGCGCACTCGTCACCCACGAAGTCAGGGAAGGATCGTTGGTCGGGTTCATGATCTCACCCCTCGAGTGCCGTCCACATCTCGCGGTCGCGCTCCGCCGTCCAGATGCGCGGGTGGTCGAGCCCCTGCGCCTCGTCGCAGGCGCGGGTGACGTCGAAGGGCAGGCAGTGGTCGAAGATCACCCAGTGGCCGTAGCTCGGCTTCAGCGCCGCATAGGTGTCCTTGTAGATGCGGTTGAGGTCATGACCGGCGGCCACGCCGGTCATGACCGACGCATAGAGATCGGTGAGGAACGCCCGCGTCCCGTCGATGCCCTCCTTGACCTTGTCGCGCCCGATGAGCGCCGCGCCGCGGCCCGGTACCAGCGCCACCGGATCGAGCGCCGCGATGCGGTCGAGAGTGGCCGGCCAATCGCCGAAATGGGCGTCGCCGGCATAAGGCGTGGCGCCGTACTCGACGAGATCGCCGGAGAACACCACGCCTTCCTGCGGCAACCACGCGATGGTGTCGCCGCGGGTGTGGCCGCGCCCGATCTGGTCGAGCACCACCTCGACGGTACCGAGGCGGACGGTGAGCTTCTTCTCGAACACGATCGTCGGCCAGGTCAGGCCGGGAACGCTCTCCACCGCCCGGAACAGGCGCGGGAAGCGGCCGATCTCGCTCGCCTTGTCGGCCTCGCCGCGCTCGACGATCATCTCGTACGTCGCCCGGCTCGCGACGATGTTCCTGAGCCCCGCCGAGCGATAGCCCTCGGCACCGAGGACGCGCACCGCGTGATAGTGCGACAGCACCACCCATTCGATCGGCTTGTCCGTCACCTCGCGGATGCGGCGGATGACGTCCTGCGCCATCACCGGCGTCGCCTGGGTGTCGAGCACCATCACCGAGTCGTCGCCGATGACGATGCCGGTGTTGGGATCGCCCTCGGCGGTATAGGCCCAGGCGTGTTCGGAGATCTGCGCGAAGGTGACCGTCTTCTCCTCGAGATCCGCCTGCGAGGCGAAGGCCTTGGTGGTCGACATGGGGCGCGTGTCCTTTCGGGCTGGGGTCCGCTCACATGCCGAGATAGGCGCGGCGGACATCGTCGTTCTTCAGGAGTTCGGGTCCGGGTCCCTCGAGCGTGACCGAGCCGGTCTCCAGCACATAGGCGTGGTCGGAGATGGCGAGCGCGGCGCGGGCGTTCTGCTCGACCAGCAGGATGGTAATGCCGGCCTCCTTCAACATCTTCACGATGCGGAAGATCTCCTCGACGATCAGCGGTGCCAGCCCCATCGACGGCTCGTCGAGGAGCAGCAGCTTCGGCCGGCTCATCATGGCGCGACCGACCGCCAGCATCTGTTGCTGGCCGCCGGAAAGCGTCCCGGCCGGCAGTTTCCGGCGCTCGCGCAGGATCGGGAAGAGGTCGTAGACCTCGTCGAGGCCGGCGCCGATCTCGCTCGTCGGCCGGGTGTAGGCACCCATGACCAGATTGTCCTCGATCGACATCGGCCCGAACACCTGTCGCCCTTCCGGCACCTGGGCGATGCCGGCGCGCACCCGCGCATCGGCGCGCGTCGCCGTGATCTCCCGCCCGCCGTAGCGGATCGTCCCCGCCGCCGCCGGCTGGACGCCTGAGATGCAGCGCAGGAGCGTCGTCTTGCCGGCACCGTTGGCGCCGACCAGCGCCACCAACTCGCCGGTGCCGATCTCGAGATCGACGCCGTGCAGCGCCTCGATCCGGCCATAGCGGCAGGTCAGCCCCGAGACGGCGAGCAGCGTCCCCTGGGCCGCCGCGCGGCGTGGCGCCAACTTCCCCACCACCACGTCGGAATGACCGCCGAGACCTTCCGGCGCCGGTAGGAGTCGAGTGATGCGGGCGCGCAGCAGCGCGATCTCGGCCGGCGCGTTCGGATCGCCGAGCGGATCGACATGGGCATCGAAGCCGGCGTCGATCTCGGCCCAGTCCTCGGCCGTCAACACCTGCCGGGCCAGCGGGAAGGTGACGTCCTCCTCCAGCCGCATGTGCTCGCCGAGACGGGCGCGGAACGAGCCGATCTCCTCGACCAGCGTCGCCATCGCGGTCGCCTCGGTCGCCACCACCGCCGGCCGCGCCAGATCGCGGATGCGCTCGACCTGGTGCGGGCTCATCTCGTGGTCGCGCTCGAGCCGATCGATGATCGCCGCGCCCTCGTTGGAGCGCCGACGGATGTGGGCGAAGAGCAGGTCGCTCTCCTTGGGGTGATGGAAACGTTCGGTGAAGCTCTCGAGATAGTCGGCGATCAGCGCCACGGTGGCGAGGTCGGTCGGCCGATCGACCGTGGCGGACGCGTCGGCGAGACGGTCGGCGAGGACGCCGAGCGCGTTGGTGACGCGCCACATGTTGCGGTGTTCGGCTTCGATGACGCCAAGCGCGCGCATGGGCCTCACACTCCCTCGCTCTCGGCGCCGAGATAGGCGGCGACGACGTCGGGGTTGACCCGGATCTCGGCCGGCGTGCCCTCCGCGAGCTTCTTGCCGTAGTCGAGCACGACGATGCGATCCGAGACGTTCATGACCAGCTTCATGTCGTGTTCGACCAGCACCACCGTGACGCCGGACTTCCCCAGCGCCGCGATCAGCTCCTCGATCTCGTGCGTCTCGGTGTGGTTGAGACCGGCGGCCGGCTCGTCGAGGAAGAGGATGCGCGGCTTCGCCATCAGCGCCCGGGCGATCTCCAGCCGCTTCAACGCGCCGTAGGGCATCGACCCGGCCTCCGCCCCGACATAGGCACCACAGCCGACGAACTCCATCAGCTCCGCCGCCCGGACCCGCGCTGCGCGCTCGCGACCACCGAGATCGGGGATCCCGAACATGCCGGCGAGCAGGCTCGAATTGAGCCCGAGATGCGCCCCGGTCATGACGTTGTCGATCGCCGTGAGGTTCATCGAGATCTGCAGGTTCTGGAAGGTCCGGCTCATGCCGAGCGCCGCCAGCCGCTCCGGCGCCCGGCCGCCGATCTCGACACCCTCGAAGCGGATCGAGCCGGAGGACGGCGTGTAGATACCGGTGATCAGGTTGAAGAGCGTCGTCTTGCCGGCGCCGTTGGGTCCGATCACCGCATGGATCGTCCCCTTGGCCACCTCGAAGCCGACGCCCGAGACCGCGGTGACGCCGCCGAAGGACTTGGTGAGGTTCTCGACCCGGAGCATCACCGGCCCTCCCGACGCACGAGGCGGGCGAGCGACGGCACCATGCCGCGCGGCAGGAAGATCATGGTGGCGACCAGGATGACGCCGAAGATCACCGTCTCGAAGCCCTCGAAACGGGCGAGCAGATCCGGCAGCAGCGACAGGAGCGCCGCGCCGAACACCGAGCCCCAGATCGACGCCATGCCGCCGACCACCACCATGGTGACGAGCTCCACCGACTTGTGGAACGAAGCGACCTGCGGCGTGATGAAGCCGAGGTAGTGGGCGGTGAGCGACCCCATCACCGCTGCGACCACCGCCGACAGCACGAAGACGCGGGTCTTGAACGAGGCGGTGTCGATGCCGACCACCCGCGCCGCCACCTCCGAGCCGTGCAGTGCCCGGAGCGCCCGCCCCGCCGGGCTCTCCACCAGATTGGCGGCGAGTACCACGGCGAAGACGAGCAGGATGGCGAAGACCGGGTACCAGACCTTCTCGCCGGTGAGACGCAGGCCGAAGAGCTTCATGTCGCCGACCGACATGCCGTCCGGCCCGCCGGTGAGGCTCGCCTCGTTGGTCAGCACGATGGTGACGATGATGCCGAGGCCGAGGGTGGCCATGGCGAGATAGTGGCCCTTGAGCCGCAGGATGACGCGAGCGACCACCCAGGCCACCACGCCCACGATCGCCGCCGAGGCGAGGAGCGCCATCGGCGCCGTCCAGTCGCGGTGGGTCGTCAGGATCGCCGAGCCGTAGGCGCCGAGGCCGAAGAAGCCGGCGTGACCCAGGCTGATCTGGCCGCAGTAGCCGATCAGCAGGTTGAGCGCGATGGCGAGCACCGCGTTGGCGAGGATGCGGATCGCCACGTCGTAGTAGTAGGCGTTGGGCAGCACCGTCGGCAGCGCCGCCAGAACCACGGCGAGCACGATCACCGGCAGATGGCGGCTGCGGAAGCCCGGCGCCGTCGCCAGCGCCGCGGCGGTGATCTCGGGCGACGAGCGGCCGATGGTCGGGGGGGTCGAAGCCTCGCTCATCGCCGCCTCACACCCGTTCCGATGGGCCGAGGCCGAAGAGGCCACGCGGCCGGACCACCAGGATCACCAGCACCAGCACGAAAGGCACCGCGTCCTTGTAGGACGAGGAGACGTAGCCGGCGGTCATCGTCTCGATCAGGCCGAGCAGCACCCCGCCGGCGATCGCCCCCACCCCCGAGCCGAGCCCGCCGAAGGTGGCGGCGACGAAGCCCTTGAGGCCCAACATCAGCCCGGCGTCGTAGGAGGTGGTGGCGATCGGTGCGATCAACACCCCGCCGACCGCCCCCAGCGCCGCGGCGAGGCCGAAACTCGTCAACAGCACCTTCTTGACGTCGACGCCGACCAGTTGCGCCGCGAGCCGGTTGTGCGCCGTGGCGAGAATGCCCTTGCCCAACCGGGTGCGGCCGAAGAACACGGCGAGCCCCGCCACCACCACCGCCGTCACCGCCATCACCCACAGGCTCTGCGGCAACAGCGTCGCCCCGCCGAGCGCGATCGGCGTCTCGCCGGAGAAGTGCGGCAGCGCCCGGCTGCCCTTGCCCATCGTCACCTCGACGACGCCGCGCACGATCATCGACACGCCGATGGTGATGATGATGATCGAGGTGATGTCGGCATCGCGCGCCGGTTCGATCGCGAGCTTCTCGACGATGAGGCCGACCAGCGCGACGACGACGATCGCCGCCAGCACCGCGAGCGGCAGCGGCAACCCCGAAGCGGTCAGCACCGCCGCCACCATGCCGCCGAGCATGATGAACTCGCCCTGGGCGAAATTGATCACCCCCGAGGCGTTGTAGATCATCGAGAAACCGAGCGCCGACAAGGCGTAGGTCGCTCCCACGGTCAGCCCGCTGAAGAGCAGCTGCAGGAATTGCGACATGGACCTCTCTCCGGCTCCGATGGGCCGTCGCAGGCGATGACGAGGCGACGGGAAGGCCTTGCCCGGGGGCGCTCAAGCGTCCCCGGGCCGATCATGACGATCGTCAGTCGACGAGGGTCCACTTGCCGCCCTTGATCTCCAGCATCCGAAAGGCGGAAAGATCGAGGCCCATGTGGTCGTCGGCCTTCATGTTGACGACACCGCCGGTACCGACGAAGCCCTTGGTGGCTTCGATGGCGTCGCGCACCTTGGCCTTGTCGGTGGTGCCGGCCCGCTTGACCGCGTCGGCATAGATCATCAGCGCGTCGTAGGCGTGTCCGCCGAAGGTCGAGACCTCCGACTTGAAGGCGTCCGCATAGGCCTTGGCGTAGCCGGTGACGACCGGCTTCTGCGGATCGCTCGCCGGCAGCGCGTCGGCGACGATCAGCGCGGCGGCGGGCAGGCGCACGCCCTCGGCCGCGGCACCGGAGAGCTTGATGTACTCCTCCGAGGCGACCCCGTGTGACTCGTAGTGCGGCAGGGTGATGCCGAGCTGGGCGATGTTCTTGGTGACGATCGCCGGACCCTGGCCGAGGCCGAACACCAGGATCGCCTGCGTGCCGGCCAGCCCCTTGATCTTGGTGAGCTGGGCGGTGACGTCGGTGTCCTTCGGTCCGTAGGTCTCGTCGGCGACGATCTCGATGCCGGCCTTGGCGGCGGAGGCGATCGTCTCCTTGCGGCCCGACTGGCCGAAACCCGAGGTCTCGGAGACGAGCGCCAGCTTGGTGAGCCCGCGCTTCTTCATGTCGGCGAAGATCTTCTCGGCCGCCATGCGGTCGGTGTGCGGCGTCTTGAACACCCACTTCTTGGTGGGCTCGACGATCACCACCGCGCCGGCGAGGCTGATGAACGGGATCTCGCCCTTCTCGACCAGCGGCACCATGCCCATGGTGGCACCGGTGGTGGTGCCGCCGAGGATGACGTCGACCTTGTCGTCCTCGATCAGGCGCTTGGCGAAGCCGTTGGCCTTGGCCGCGTCGGAGCCGTCGTCGTAGGTGACGAGCTCGAGCTTGCGCCCGAGGAGACCGCCGGCGGCGTTCACCTTCTCGACGTAGAGCTGAAGCGTCTTGGCTTCCGGTTCGCCGAGGAAGGCGGCCGGGCCGGTGGCCGACAACACCGACCCGATCTTGATCGGATCGGCGGCCAGCGAGGGGCTCGCCGTCACCGCGGCGAACGAAAGGGCGGCGAGCGCCGTCTTCACGACTTTCTGCATCGGACTTCCTCCCGGTGAGAACGGGGCCGGTTCACGCCCGACCCTCTGCTTCTGGACTCATGATACATTGACCAACCGGTCGGTCAACTATTCTCGGGTTCGTTTTCCACGACCGCCGTCCCACTGCGGCGGACCGACCCATGATCGGGCCACCTGCGGGCCGGTGCAACCACTTCTCAGGCGGGCCCGATCCGTCCGCCGGCGACTTCGAGCGCCGCCCGCAGAACCTCGCGATCGCCGATGTGATTGGCGAGCACCAGGACGAGCTTGCAGTTCATCATCTGCGCCTGCGCGTCGGTCATGTCGCGCTGGCTGTCGATCAGCTCCTGATAGAAGCCGTCGGGATCGGGGATGTTGGGCTGGAGATTGAGGCTCATGAAGCGGCTCCCCTTCAGGCGACGCAGGCGCGCGCCACGGCGCGGGCGATCTTCGCGGCGTCGAACGACCGCCAGCGGGCGGCGACGTGCTGATCCGGGCGGATGAGATAGGTGGTGCCGGGACGGCCGTCGTAACGCTCGGCGACGCGGCCCTTCGTATCGACCAGATCGTCGCCGACCGACAGCACCTTCGCCGAGATCGCCCCGGCCGCGACCGTCTTCGCCGGCACGGACCCGAAGGTCATCACGGTGAAACCGTCGCCGAGGTGATGCAGCAGCCAGCCGGATTCGCCCGCCACGGCGATCGGTGCGTCGGCGCAGTTGGTGCCCGGCACCATTCCGCCCGCGAAGATGTCCTCGTCCGGCGTGTTGAGCGACGACCGGACGTAGGGCGTCGGCGTCGACAGCCGGCCGGAATTGACCAGTGGCCGGGCGAAGGCGTGGTCGGCGGCGAGTTCCAACACGGCGTTGCGGAAGCGCCGGCTCATCTCGCTCTTCGGCGTGATGAAGTCGGTCGATCGGGTCGATTGGAGGAGATTGTCGTCCGCCGCGAAGGCGCGTTCTTCGTTGTAGGTATCGATCAGCGCCTCCGGCGCCGCGCCGTCCATGACGAGCTTCAGCTTCCAGCCGAGGTTGTCGATGTCCTGGACGCCGGTGTTGGCGCCGCGCGCTCCGAACGGCGACACCTGATGCGCCGCATCGCCGGCGAACAGCACCCGGCCGTGGCGGAAGTCGTCGATGCGCCGGCAGGCGAACTGGTAGATCGACACCCACTCGAGTTCGAATTCGGTCGTCTCGCCGAGCATCGCCTTCAGCCGCGGGATCACCTTCTCCGGCTTCTTCTCCTCCTCCGGGTCGGCGTCCCAGCCGAGCTGGAAATCGATGCGCCAGACGTCGTCCGACTGCTTGTGCAGTAGCGTCGACTGGTTGCGATGGAACGGCGGATCGAACCAGAACCAGCGCTCGGTCGGGAAATCCGCCTTCATCACCACGTCGGCGATGAGGAAGCGATCCTGGAAGAAGCGGCCGGTGAACTCGGCGCCCACCATCTTGCGCGTGTCGGAATTGGCGCCGTCGCAGGCCACCACCCAGTCGGCCTCCATGGTGAAGACCCCGTCCGGCGTCTCCACCGTCAGCACCACGTGGTCGGGCTCCTGGCGCAGCGAGATCACCTTGTGCTTCCAGCGCAGATCGACGGTCGCGAGCTCGGCGCACGCGGCGATCATGTACTCCTCCAGGTAATATTGCTGGAGGTTGATCATCGCCGGCATCCGGTGGTCGGCCTCGGGCAGGAGGTCGAAGGTGTAGCGCAGGTCGTTCTCGAAGAAGACCTTGCCGACCTTCCACGACACCCCCTTGGCCACCATCGGCGCGGCGCAGCCGAGGCGGTCCCAGATCTCCAGCGGCCGCTTGGCGTAGCAGACGGCGCGGCTGCCGATCGACACCGTGTCGTTGTCGTCGAGCACCACGGTGGCGATACCGCGCCGGCCGAAATCGAGGGCCGCAGTGAGCCCGATCGGCCCGGCGCCGATCACCACCACCGGATGGCGGGCGACACGACCCTCCTTCTGCTCGGCCGACTGCCGGTAGGCGAACTTCGGGTAGCTGTAGGTCTGGAGCATGGATGCCCTCCCCCGGGGGTGGCCCACCGTCGCCGCTCCTCGGGGATGCGGTCGCGACGGGCTCGTTCGTGTGTTCGGGATGGTCGGCTCGGGATCAGTCGGTCCCGAATTCCTTCTCGTGCAGCCAGGCGGTGTGGCGCGGCGGCTTCTTGGTCACCGCCCACTCCTCCACCATCTCGTCGGCCACCGCCTTCATCCGCGCCATCTCCTCCGGCGTCGTCGTCCAGGCGGCGAGCTCGAGCCGGTGACCGGACGGATCGAAGAAGTAGATCGACTTGAAGATCGCATGATCGGTCGGTCCGACCACGTCGATGCCCTCCGCCTCGCAACGCGCCTTGACCCGGGCCAGCACGTCGAGGCCGGCGACCTGGAAGGCGATGTGCTGGGTCCACTCCGGCGTGTTGGGATCGCGCCCCATCGGCGGCGAATTGGGCAGCTCGAAGAAGGCGAGGATGTTGCCCATGCCGGCGTCGAGGAAGATGTGCATGTAGGGATCGGGCGCCTTGGTCGAGGGCACCTTGTCCTCGGCGATCGCCCCGATCAGATCCATGTCGAGGATGCGACGGTAGAAGGCGACCGTCTCCTTGGCGTCCCGGCAGCGATAGGCGACGTGGTGGATCTTCTCGACGATCATCGGCGTTCCCCTCGGATCTCGCGTCCGTCCGCCCACTCGGTAACAACTGTTACCATTCGTCGCAAGGCGCGTTGGTCGCACCCGCATCTTTCGTTCGGATCGCGAACGAAAGATGCGGGTGTTCTTCGCCCGTGCGCTTTCTCTCGGCTTGCCAGGAAAGAAGTTTTCCGCCGATAGTGTAGAGGTCGGCGAAGCGTTTCGATCGACCCCGCCGTGGTTTTCGCCCCGTAGCTCCCTTTCGCGAGTACGAAGATGGTAACAATGGATACGACATCGGACGAAGCATGACGGGCGACGGCGACCACACGGCGATCGATCTCGGCGGTCCGGACGGAGATGCCGCCGCAGCCGGCGAGCGCGGCCTCGACGGCTTCGATCTGACCCGCTTCTTCCCCTACCGCCTCGCCGTCTTCGCCGAACGCGTCTCGCTCGCCGTCTCCCAGCTCTACGCCGACCGTTTCGATCTCACCCGCGCCGAATGGCGCGTCATCGCCGCACTGGGTGCCAATCGCACCATGGCGGCGAAGGACATCGGCCCCTATTCGACCCTCGACAAGATGCAGGTGTCACGCGCCGTCACCCGGCTCGAGGAGCGCGGCCTCGTCCGCCGCGACGAGGATGTGAGCGACCGGCGCGCCAAGATCCTGTCGCTCACTCCGGCCGGCCGCGCCCTCCACCGCAGGATCGTCCCCTTGGTTCGCGCCCGCGAGGACTGGCTTCTCGGCGCCCTCGACCCCGCCGAACGCACCCTCTTCGAACGCTTCATGCGCGACGTCCAGGCCCGCGCCGACGGCCTGATCGAACGCGGTTGAGATCTCGGACGACGCGACCGATGCGCGCGATCGGACCCGCCACCGCCGCGGATCCCCCTGCCGAAAACACGTGCGACGGAAGTCGCACCCCCCCTTGACCATGCGTCGCGCGATCGTGCCTACTGAAACTCGCGTGACGATCGTGTGACGATGTCACCGCCGGTCGGGGGCGCCCGGTCGGCCGCGGGAATCGCAGCGTTTCACCCGACACGACAGTGTCGTCTCGTCTTGATAACCGACCTCGCCGGACCGCTCGTCGAGCGGGCCACCGGACGCCGACCGGGTCGGTCGCGCGAGGTCGTAGGTAAGGGGTGTCGCAAGAAATGAAGATCGATCGTGCTCTGATGATTTCCGCGGCGATCGCCGCGCTCGCCGGCTCCGCCGGGACCGCCTCCGCCCAGTCGATGGACGAACTGGTCGCCGCCGCCAAGAAGGAAGGCCAGCTCACCGTCATCGCGCTGGCGCGCGACTGGTGCGGCTATGGCGCCATCATCGACGACTTCAAGGCCAAGTACGGCATCGCGGTCAACGAACTGAACCCCGACGCCGGCTCCGGCGACGAGATCGAGGCGATCAAGGCCAACAAGGGCAACAAGGGCCCGCAGGCCCCCGACGTCATCGACGTCGGCCTGTCGTTCGGCCCCTCGGCCAAGGGCGAGAGCCTGCTGATGCCCTACAAGGTCGCGACCTGGGCATCGATCCCCGAGTCCGCCAAGGACGCCGACGGCTCCTGGTACGGCGACTACTACGGCGTCCTCGGCTTCGAGGTGAACAAGGACATCGTCAAGAACTCGCCGACCGACTGGGCCGACCTGCTGAAGCCCGAGTTCAAGAACGCGGTGGCGCTCGCCGGTGACCCGCGCGCCTCGTCCCAGGCGATCCAGGGCGTCTACGCCGCCGGTCTCGCCGCCGCCGGTGGTGATGCCGCCAAGGCCGGTGCCGCCGGCCTCGACTTCTTCGCCAAGCTCAACAAGTCCGGCAATTTCGTGCCCGTCATCGCCAAGGCGGCGTCGCTGGCACAGGGCGCGACCCCGGTCGTCATCCGCTGGGACTACCTCGCCCTCGCCGACCGCGACACGCTCAAGGGCAACCCGCCGGTCGACGTGATCGTGCCGAAGACCGGCGTCGTCGCCGGCGTCTACGTCCAGGCGATCTCCGCCTACGCGCCGCACCCCAACGCCGCCAAGCTGTGGATGGAGCATCTCTATTCGGACGCCGGCCAGATCGGCTTCCTCAAGGGCTACTGCCATCCGATCCGCTTCGGCGACCTCGTCGCCAAGAACAAGATCCCGGCCGACCTGCTCGCCAAGCTGCCGCCGGCCGACGCCTACGCCAAGGCGGTCTTCCCGACGCTCGCCGAACAGGGCGCGGCCAAGGAAGTGATCACCAAGCAATGGGATGCCGTGGTCGGCGCCAACGTCGCCAAGTGAGCCGTGCTCCCGGCCGCCGGTCCTCGACGACCGGCGGCCGGAACCGTTTCGTCGGTCGTTGCCGCGGGCGGGAACCCACGGCGTCGACCGGTCGGCGTCACAGCGGGGGAACCGACGCGTGTCCGAGCCAACCACCGCCCGCCTCCACCCGGCGGGCCCCACCGGTCTGCCCTGGGCGTGGATCGGGGTCGCGCCCTTCTTCCTCTTCGCCCTGCTGTTCCTGATCCTGCCGACCGCCTTCCTCGTCGTCGGCGCCTTCCAAACCGCCGACGGGGCCTTCACGCTGCAGAACCTGCGCGATCTCGGCCATCCCTCGATCGTCGCCGCCTACTGGATCTCGATCCAGATCTCGGCGGCGTCGGCGCTCGGCGGCGCGGTGATCGGCGCCTTTCTCGCCTATGCCGCGGTCGGCGGCGGACTTCCCGCCTGGATCCGCCCGACCCTGATGACCTTTTCCGGCGTCGCGTCGAACTTCGCCGGCGTGCCGCTCGCCTTCGCCTTCCTGGCCACCCTCGGCCGCACCGGTCTCGTCACCTGGGCGCTCGCCACCTGGTTCGGCTTCAATCTCTATTCGACCGGCTTCAACCTGCTGAGTTTCCTCGGTCTGACGCTGACCTACCTCTACTTCCAGATCCCGCTGATGGTGCTGATCCTCACCCCGGCGCTGGACGGATTGAAGAAGGAATGGCGCGAGGCCGCCTCGATCCTCGGCGCCTCGACCTTCCAGTACTGGCGCCGCATCGGCTTACCCGTCCTGTGGCCGAGCCTGATGGGCTCGACGCTCTTGCTCTTCGCCAATTCCTTCGGCGCCGTCGCCACCGCCTACGCGCTGACCGGCTCGTCGCTCAACATCGTCACCATCCTGCTCTATGCCCAGATCCGCGGTGACGTGCTGCACAACCAGAATCTCGGCTATGCCCTGGCGCTCGGCATGATCCTGATCACCGGCGTCTCCAACATCGCCTACATCTGGCTGCGCGGCCGGGCCGAGAGGTGGTCGCGATGAAGAAGTCGACCTTCGGCCCCTGGCTCGCCGTCGTCCTCGGCGCCGCCTATTTCCTGATCCCGCTGATCGCCACCGTCGAATTCTCGATGCGCATGAAGCGTGGCGAGTATTCCTTCGAGGCCTATCGCGTCGTCCTCGGCGATCCGCGCTTCCAGGCGTCGTTCTCCTATTCGGTGGCGCTGGCGCTGGCGACCATCGTCATCGGCGTCCTCCTGGTGGTGCCGACCGCCTACTGGGTTCAGCTGCGCCTGCCGAAACTGAGGCCGGTGGTCGAGTTCATCACCCTGCTGCCGCTGGTCATCCCCGCCATCGTCATCGTCTTCGGCTATCTGCGGATCTACAATTCCGAGAGCTGGCTGCCACTGACCGACAGCGCCCGCGGCACCGACCTGCTGCTCGCCTTCGGCTACGTGACGTTGGCGCTGCCCTACATGTACCGCTCGGTCGACACCGGCCTCAGGGCGATCGACGTGCGCACTCTCACCGAAGCGGCCGAGAGCCTCGGCGCCGGTTGGGCGACGATCCTCTTCAAGGTGATCTTCCCCAACATCCGCTCGGCGATCCTGTCGGGCTCGTTCCTGACCTTCGCCATCGTCATCGGCGAGTTCACCTTCGCCGCGCTGCTCGATCGGCCGGCCTTCGGGCCATACCTGCAGCTGGTCGGCGCCAACCGCGCCTACGAGCCCGCGGCGCTCGCCATCATCGCCTTCGTCGTCACCTGGGCCTGTATGGGCCTGATCCAGGTCTTCGGTGCCGCCCGCGGCACCGCCCAGAAGTGAGTGCGGGAACGCCCATGACCTTCATCGACATTCGCGGGCTGAAGAAGTCCTTCGGGCCGACCACGGTGGTCCACGATTTCGATCTCTCGGTCGAGCGTGGCGAATTCATCTCCTTCCTCGGCCCCTCGGGCTGCGGCAAGACGACGATCCTCAGGATGATCGCCGGCTTCGAGAGTGCCACCGCCGGCTCGATCGCCATCGCCGGCAAGGAGGTCGCACATCTGCCACCGGCCAAGCGCGACGTCGGCATGGTGTTCCAGTCCTACGCCCTCTTCCCCAACATGACGGTCGCCGACAACATCGCCTTCGGCCTGCGCGTCGCCAAGAGGAGCGCCGACGAGATCCGCACCCGCGTCCGCCAGATGCTCGACCTGATCAAGCTGCCGCATCTCGGCGAGCGCTACCCCTACCAGCTCTCCGGCGGTCAGCAGCAGCGCGTCGCGCTCGCCCGTGCCATCGCCGTCAAACCGCAGGTCCTCCTCCTCGACGAGCCGCTCTCCGCGCTCGACGCCAAGATCCGCGTCTCCCTGCGCGAGGAGATCCGGGCGCTGCAGAAGGAACTCGGCATCACCACAATCTTCGTCACCCACGACCAGGAGGAGGCGCTGTCGATGTCCGATCGCATCGTCGTCCTCTCCGAGGGTCGTGCCGAGCAGATCGGCACCCCCTTCGAGGTCTACAACTATCCGCGCACCCGCTTCGTCGCCTCCTTCGTCGGCACTCTCAACCTGCTCGCCGCGGAGGTGGTCGAACCGGCCGCCGGCCGCCTCGCCCTCGACGGTCGCACCGTTTCGACCGCGTCGTCGCTCGCTGTACGCGGAACGGGCGAGACCGTGACGGTGGCGATGCGGCCCGAGGCTCTGAGCCTCGGCGCCGCCGCCGGCGATCGCAACGCCATCCCCGGTACGGTCGAGGATGTCGCTTTCCTCGGCGCCGTGGTACGCATCCGCGTCCGCCTCGACGCCCAGACCGTCTCGCTCGACGCCTTCAATCAGCCGAGCGTCTCACTACCGAAGAAGGGCGACGCCGTGACCCTGACCTTCACCCGCGAAGACCTGCTGGTGCTCGAAGAGGACCGCTGACGCGATGGTCACGCCCAAGGCCATCCTCTTCGACAAGGACGGCACTCTGCTCGACTACTGGGCGAGTTGGGGGCCGGTGAACCGAGCCGCGGTGAAACTCGCCGCCGCCGGCGACGACGTGCTCGCACGGCGCCTCTTCCAGGTCGGCGGCATCGACGAGACCGGCCGCGCCGCCGACGCCCATTCGCTGCTCGCCGCCGGCTCCGCCTACGACATCGCCCGCATCTGGGTCGTCGCCGGGGCGCGCTTCACCGTGCCGGCGCTGACCCGCGCCCTCGACGACCTGTTCCGCGCCTCGGTCGCCGACATGGTGCCGGTCGGTGATCTCGCCGCCGTCCTCGGCGCCCTGAAAGCCCGCGGCCTGTCGCTCGGCATCGCCTCCTCCGACGGCGAGGCGGCGATCCGCCTGACCGTGGAACGCTTCGGCCTCGGCGAGCTGATCGACTTCGTCGCCGGTTACGACAGCGGTCACGGCCCCAAGCCCGAGCCGGGCATGGTCCACGCCTTCTGCCGCGCCGTCGATCTGCCGCCGGCCGACGTCGCCATGGTCGGCGACACCCTGCACGATCTCGACATGGGCCGTGCCGCCGGCTGCGGCCTCCGCATCGGCGTCCTCACCGGCACCGGCAGCCGCGCCGTCCTCGCCGAGGCCGCCGATCTCGTCCTCGACGACATCACCGCCCTCGAAGCCGCCCTCTTCGGCTGACGCTCCCCGCCTGCGGGCGACCGGACCCCGCGTCCGGGCTCGCCCTCGCCGGCACCGCTCGGCACTTCGTGCGATCCCCTCGTCCACACCATGCACCGCTTGCCGGCACCGCCGCGCTCCGCCATCCTCGCAGTCGAGATCGCCGCGAACCGGGTGGCGGTTCGCCCCTCGAACCTCGCCGCGACGACGGTGTCGAGCGCTTGACTTCGCAGACAATAAAAACGAACGTTCGTTCTTATACCATCGAGCATTGAAAATGACCGATGGTGTTCCTGACGCGAATTTCTCATGCCTCCGATGCGAACGAGAAATTCGCGTGCCTTCGTGGGCCGGGTGCCTCAGCACCTTCGGCCTACGGCAATATGATCGAGAACCGGCGTCGAGGGGCGCCGTGTCCGGGACGGGGACGCCTCCATGGCCAGGATCGAAGACGAAGTCGACCGCCGCTCGCCGGCCTATGCCCAGAACCGCGAGGCGCTGGCCGACAAGGTGGCGGAGCTGCGCGACCGCGCCGCCCGCGTCGCTGCCGGCGGCGGCGAGACCGCCCGCGCCCGCCACGTCGCCCGTGGCAAGCTGCTGCCGCGCGACCGTATCCGCCTGTTGCTCGATCGCGGTTCGCCCTTCCTGGAGCTCTCCCAGCTCGCCGCCCAGGGCATGTACCGCGACGAGGTGCCCGCCGCCGGGATCATCACCGGCATCGGCCGCATCGAGGGCCGCGAGTGTCTGATCGTCGTCAACGACGCCACCGTCAAGGGTGGCACCTACTTCCCCATGACGGTGAAGAAGCACCTGCGCGCCCAGGAGATCGCCGCCAAGAACGAGCTGCCCTGCGTCTATCTGGTCGATTCGGGCGGCGCCAACCTGCCCAACCAGGACGAGGTCTTCCCCGACCGTGATCACTTCGGCCGCATCTTCTACAATCAGGCCAACATGTCGGCGCGCGGCATCCCGCAGATCGCCGTCGTGATGGGCTCCTGCACCGCCGGCGGCGCCTATGTGCCGGCGATGTCGGACCAGTCGATCATGGTGCGCGAGCAGGCGACCATCTTCCTCGGCGGCCCGCCGCTGGTGAAGGCGGCGACCGGCGAGATCGTCTCGGCGGAAGACCTCGGCGGCGCCGATGTCCACACCCGCACCTCGGGCGTCTCGGACCTGATGGCCGAGGACGACGCCCACGCCCTCGGTCTCGCCCGACAGGCGGTGAGGACGCTCGCCAAGCCGAAGCCGTCGGGGCCGATCCTGCTGCCGCCGCGCGAGCCGGTACTCGATCCGGCCGATCTCTACGCCATCGTCTCGGCAGATCCGAAGAAGCCCTTCGACATCCGCCAGATCATCGGCCGCATCGTCGACGGCTCCGACTTCGAGGAGTTCAAGCCGCTCTACGGCACCACCCTGGTCTGCGGTTTCGCCCACATCTGGGGCTATCCGGTCGGCATCGTCGCCAACAACGGCATCCTGTTCTCCGAGAGCGCACTCAAGGGCGCCCATTTCGTCGAGCTCTGCGCCCAGCGCGGCATTCCGCTGATCTTCCTGCAGAACATCACCGGTTTCATGGTCGGCCGGAAATACGAAGCCGGCGGCATCGCCAAGGACGGTGCCAAGATGGTCAATGCGGTGGCCTGCGCCGCGGTGCCGAAGATCACCGTGGTGGTCGGCAACTCCTTCGGTGCCGGCAACTACGGCATGTGCGGCCGCGCCTACGACCCGAACTTCCTCTTCATGTGGCCGAACGCCCGCATCTCGGTGATGGGCGGCGAGCAGGCGGCGAATGTGCTGGCCCAGGTGCGGCGCGATGGGCTCGAGGCCAAGGGCGGCACCTGGTCGGCCGAGGAGGAGGAGGCGTTCAAGGCGCCGATCCGGGCGCAATACGAGGAACAGGGCTCCGCCTGGTACTCCTCGGCCCGGCTGTGGGACGACGGCGTCATCGATCCCGCGGACACCCGTCTGGTCATCGCCCTGTCGCTCTCGGCCGCCTTCAACGCACCGCCGCGCGAGACCCGCTTCGGCGTCTTCCGCATGTGATCGTGCCTCCCGCGATCCGCCGCCCGTTTTCGTCTTCGACGTCCGAGGGTCACCGATGACCAGCCGCCCGCTCCGCCCGATCCGCACTCTGCTCGTCGCCAACCGCGGTGAGATCGCGTGCCGCATCTTCTCGACCGCCCGCCGGATGGGGATCCGCACCGTCGCCGTCCACTCGGAGGCCGATGCCGACGCCGCCCATGTCCGCGCCGCCGACGAGGCACACCTGATCGGCCCGGCGCCGGCGCGTGAGAGCTATCTCCGCATCGACCGCATCCTCGAGGCGGCGAGGGCGAGCGGGGCGGACGCCATTCATCCGGGCTACGGCTTCCTCTCCGAGAACGCCGACTTCGCCGAGGCGATCGCCGCAGCGGGGCTGATCTTCGTCGGCCCGCCGGCCTCGGCGATCCGCGCCATGGGCTCGAAGAGCGCCGCCAAGTCGCTGATGGAGAAGGCGAACGTCCCCCTCGTCCCGGGCTATCACGGCGACGATCAGGATCCCGACCTCCTCGCCCGAGAAGCCGTCCGCATCGGCTTCCCCGTGCTGATCAAGGCCTCGGCCGGCGGTGGCGGCAAGGGCATGAAGGTGGTCGAACGGGCGGAGGACTTCGCCGCGACGCTGGCCTCGGCCAAGCGCGAGGCGGCGTCGTCCTTCGGCGACGACCGGGTGCTGATCGAACGCTATCTGACCAAGCCGCGCCACATCGAGGTGCAGGTCTTCGCCGACACCCACGGCGGCACGGTGCATCTCTTCGAGCGCGACTGCTCGGTGCAGCGCCGGCATCAGAAGGTGATCGAGGAGGCTCCCGCTCCCGGCATGCCCCCCGAACGCCGCGCCGCCATGGGCGAGGCGGCGGTCGAGGCGGCCCGCGCCGTCGGCTACGTCGGCGCCGGAACGGTGGAGTTCATCGCGGAAGGAGCGGACTTCTTCTTCATGGAGATGAACACCCGCCTCCAGGTCGAGCATCCGGTGACCGAGGCGATCACCGGCCAGGATCTGGTCGAGTGGCAGATCCGGGTGGCCCGCGGCGAGGCGCTGCCGCTCGGCCGGCACGAACTGACCATCACCGGCCACGCCGTCGAGGCCCGCCTCTACGCCGAGGACGCGACCCGCGACTTCCTGCCCCAGACCGGCCGGCTCGATCATCTCGTGTTCCCCGCCGGCGTCCGCGTCGATGCCGGCGTCGCGACGGGCGACGCGGTCTCCCACCACTACGATCCGATGATCGCCAAGTTGATCGCCCACGGCTCCACCCGCGCCGAGGCGCTGGCCGGGCTCGCCGACGCGCTGGCCGCCACCGAGGTGATCGGCCTCGTCACCAACCGCGGCTTCCTCGAACGCATCCTGCGCCACCCCGAATTCGTCGAGGCGCGGCACGACACCGGCTTCATCGCCCGCAACGCCGACACCCTCTTCGCGCCCGCCCCGGCCGACGACCGGCTCGCTCTCCTCGCCGCCCTCGCCGTTCTCGAGCGCGAGGCGGCGACCATGCCCCACGCGCCCGCCGACCCCCATTCTCCCTGGGGAGCGGCGGGTGCGTGGTGCATGAACCTGCCGGCGCGTGTCGAGGTGTTGCTGCGCGACGGCGGTGAGGCCCGGACGATCGCCTTCGATCGCTTCGCCGGCGCGACCCGCTTCGTCGGGCCGGAGGGGCCGGTCGAGGTCGCCGCGACGCTACATGCCGACGGCCGTCTCGACGCCCGCCTCGGCGGCACCCGCCTCACCGCCCGTGTCGCCTTCGTCGGCGACCACGTCGCCGTCTTCGCCGGCCGCACCCAGGCGGCGTACACCCTGGTCGACCCGCGCGCCGGCGACGATGCCCACCACCACCACGCCGACCGGCTCGTGGCGCCGATGCCCGGCTCGGTCGTCCAGGTGCTGGTCGAAGCCGGCGCCACCGTCGCCAAGGGTGATCCGTTGGTCGTCGTCGAGGCGATGAAGATGGAACACGTCATCCGCGCTCCGCATGACGGCGTGGTCGAACGCGTCGACGTCGTGGTCGGCGACGTGGTCGCCGACGGCACCGAACTGGCGGTGATGGCAGCGGAAAGCTGACCCTCCGCACCGCGCGGCCGGATCGACGCCCACCCATGGTGGAGCGGACGATGACTTTTTTTCCGGCCGCGGCCGTTCGGGCGATTTTCCGCTCGGAATGCGTCCTGCGTGCCCGATCCGGCGGCGCCGGAGGCGGAAACACCCTCCGAACACCGAGTCCGCCGCCGCCGCCGCGGAGCACCTGCGCGTTCGAGGCTCTTGACGGTGAGACCCACTTTCGCACCAATCGCCACTTCTCGTGATCACGATCGATGGAGAGACGGCATGTCGGCGAAGAATCCCTGGCTCAGAGAGGCGAACCTGATCGGCGGCGCCTGGGTCGGAGCCGACGGCGGTGGAACGATCACCGTCACCAATCCGGCGACCGGCGAGGTGCTCGGCACCATCCCCGACGTCGGTCGCGCCGAGGTCGCCCGCGCCATCGCCGCGGCCGAGGCCGCCTTCCCCGCCTGGGCGGCCAGGACCGCGGCCGAACGCGCCACCATCCTACACAAGCTGGCGAACCTCATCCGCGCCAACGTCGACGCCCTCGGCGAACTCCTCACCATCGAGCAGGGCAAGCCGCTGGCCGAGGCCAAGGGCGAGGTCATGGGCTCGGCCGCTTACGTCCAGTGGTTCGCCGAGGAAGCCCGCCGCGTCTATGGCGACACCATCCCCTCGCCCTGGGCCGACCGCCGCATCATCGTCCAGAAGGAGCCCGTCGGCGTCGTCGCCGCGATCACTCCGTGGAACTTCCCCTCCTCGATGATCAGCCGCAAGCTCGGCGCCGCGCTCGCCGCCGGCTGCACCGCGGTGATCAAGCCGGCGGAACTCACCCCCTATTCCGGCATCGCCTGGGGCATCTTGGCGGAGGAGGCCGGTGTCCCCGCCGGCGTCGTGAACATCGTGACGGGCAAGCCGGCGCCGATCGGCGACGAGTTCCTGGAGAACCCGGCGGTTCGCAAGATCACCTTCACCGGCTCGACCGCCGTCGGCCGCATGCTCGCCGGCCGCGGCGCCCAGGCGTTGAAGCGCGTCTCGATGGAGCTCGGCGGCAACGCTCCGCTCATCGTCTTCGACGACGCCGATCTCGACCGGGCGGTGGCCGGTGCGATCGCCTCCAAGTTCCGCAACTCCGGCCAGACCTGCGTCTGCACCAACCGCTTCATCGTCCAGGCCGGCATCTACGACGAATTCGCCGCCAAGTTCGCGGCGGCCGTGGCGGCGCTGAAGGTCGGCAACGGCCTCGAGGCGGGCACCGTCCAGGGTCCGCTGATCGAGGAGAAGGCGGTGCAGAAGGTCGAGAGCTTCGTCGCCGATGCGCTGGCCAAGGGCGGTCGCATCACCGTCGGTGGCAAGCGCCACCCCCTCGGCCACGGCTTCTTCGAGCCCACCGTCATCTGCGACGCCCGCCCCGACATGGCCTTCGCCCAGGACGAGATCTTCGGACCCGTCGCGCCGCTCTTCCGCTTCGAGACCGAGGAAGAGGCGCTGGCGATCGCCAACGGTTCGCCCTACGGGCTCGCCGGCTACTTCTACACCCGCGACCTCGGCCGAGCCTTCCGTCTCGCCGAGAAGCTGAAGTTCGGCCAGATCGGCATCAACGAGTCGGTGTTGACCACGGAAGTGGCACCCTTCGGCGGCGTCAAGGATTCCGGCTTCGGCCGCGAGGGCTCGAAGTACGGCCTCGACGACTATCTCGACGTCAAATACGTCTGCATCGGCGGTATCTGATACTGGGCTGATGAAATTCGGACTCGTCGGAATTTCATCAGCGTCACGGCCCGACCGGCCGACGCCCGTTCGGGCTCGCCTTCGTTCACGAAGTTTCGAACAGGTCGAAACTTCGCGAACTCGGTGTGAGCCCGCCTCCGCACCGCCGCACCGCCGCACCGCCGCGCGAGCGAGAACGCCGCCACATCCGAGTCCACTCGGGTGCGCCGGGGCTCCTCGGCGGTCGATCAGAACTTCGCCTGCTCGGCCTCGAGATAGGCGAGGCTGACGTACTTCCCGATGGTGCGGTCCCAGCCCTCGGTGCCGGCGGCGCGCGTGGCGACACGCGGGTCGTTCAGGACGAGAGCGAGCGCGCCCTCGAGCGGCGTCCCCTCGTCGACCGCCCTCAGGCAGGTCTCCCAGATCCCGGCGAAGAGCTCACGCTGCCACGTCGCCACCTCCGGACCGGGACGGCCGTGACCGGGCAACCAGATCTTCGGGTTCGCGGCGGCGGTGAGCCGGTCGATGGTCTCGATCGTCCCCTTGAACGAACCGTCGTCCATGTTGGCGATGCGGCGATGCATCAACACGTCGCCGACACACATGACCCCGTCCTCCACCACCTCGACGCAGAGGTCGTGGGGGGTGTGGGCGGGGCCGTAGTGGTGCATGCGCAGGGTGACGTCACCGAGCGACAGCTCGAAACCGTGATCGACGTCACGGTTCGGCGGCACGATGCGGGTGCCCAGCGTCGCTCCGTTCGTCCATTTGAGCATGGAGTCGTGCCAGAGCGTGCCGGTCGCCCCGGCGATCTCGCGGCGGGTGCCGGCGAGCGCCCAGATCGGCAGGTCGGCGCCGTAGACCTGGACGAAACCGTCGTTCCCGAGCCAGTGATCGCCGTGATAGTGGGTGTTGACGACGCCGACGACCGATTTCCCCGACATCGCCTTCAACCGGCGGATCGCCATTTCGGCGATCTGCACCGACGAGCCGGTGTCGACCACCACCACACCGGTGTCGCCGATCACGAAGGTGAGGTTCGCCATCATCCCCTGATTCTCGGGGGTGGGCGTACCGCTCGGCGCCTCGATGTAGAAGACATGGGGCGAGAGGGCGACGACCGGGTGATCCTTCACCGGTGGTCCCTTGACGAAATCGGCCACCTCCGCCGCCGCCTCGGCGAGGCCGGTGAGCGAACCGGAGGCACCGGCTATGCCGACCCCGGCGATCGCGCCGGCGGCGAAGAAACCTCGACGGGTGAGGATCACGGACGTCATCTCCCTGCTCGCGCCTTCGTTCCCCGGCCGCACCGCCGCTCTCAGGAGGCATCGGCGATCGCGGTGCCGTCCATCGTCCCGCGGTCGACCAGCCGATCGGTCGCCACCGCGCCTATCCACATCGACCACAGCACGATCCAAGCGGTGAGCGCGAAGACCGAGGCGCCGGAGACCCCGGCCCCGACAGCACACCCGCCGGCGGTCACTCCGCCGAACCCCATCAGGAAGCCACCGGTGATGTAGCGGCGCATGTTGGCGCCGCCTTCGAACCCCTCGAGCTTCAGATCGCCGCCGAGCGCTGCGGCGAGAAAGGCGCCGAGCGCCACGCCGGGGATCAGGCCGAGATCGAAGGACAGCCCGCCCCCCGGCGGCGACAGGACGTACATCAGCATGTCGGCCGACGGCGAGGTGAAGGAGAGCGAATGGACCGGCACCACCTCGAAGGAAGAGGCGGCCATGGCGAAGTTGAACCACCAGGCCGCCGCCACCATCAGACCGACACCGGCGGCTCCGGCCCAGGACCAGATCGACAGGCGATTGCGCCGAGCGATGACGATCCCCGCGACGAGCCACGCCCCGGCGAAGATCGCGCCGCCGAGATTGCCCATGTGGAGAAGGCCGAGGAGATCGCGCGCCGAGCCGTCGATGGTCCACAGCCCGTTGATCCAGCTGCGAAACGGCGACAACACGCCGACCAGTGCCGTCTGGGCGACGACGGCGAAGACCAGACCGGAGAGCAGGGCCCGCAGATTGCCGGTCGCCGACAGCACCAACATGCGGCTGGCGCAGGCGCGGGTCAGCGTCATGCCCGAGCCGAACATCAGCCCGCCGAGGATCGCGCCGGAGAGCGACCCCGGATTGTTGAGCTGGCGCACCTGTCCGGTGTCGAAGAAGCCGAGGAGGATCAACCCCTGGGTGGCGAGCAGCGCCGTCGAGAAGGTGAAGAGCCACACCGCCAACCGCTCACCCAGCCGCCCGCGCGACACCTCCAGCGTGGCGGCCCGCAGGCAGAAGCGCGAGCGCTGGGCGAAGGCGCCGAACAGCAGGCCGATCACCGCACCGCCGATCGCCAGCGTCCAGCGGTCGCCGAGGAGTTCGATGAGGCGATCGAGCATCGCGACGGGCTCTCCGGTCAGGGCTTGATGTAGGCGAAGTGGTCCTGCGCCTGCAGCCGGGCGATGCGGACGACGCCGGAGGGGGTGAACTCGGCATCCATCACGAACTTGTCCTTCGACAGATTTCGGCGCTTCAGCGTGATCTCGCAGACCTCGAAGGTGACGCCGGCGTTCTTCAAAGCCGAGACCAGCGGGGCGTATTCGACACCGCTCTTCGGGTCCTTGGCGCCGTCGAAGAGGAAGTCGACGCCGTCGGAATGGGTGACGACGGTGATCTTGGTGTCCGGCGCGACGTCGAGGTGGTTGCGGATGTTGCGCAGCGCCTTGGTCGCCTGAACCGCGGCGTCGTCGATGTGGTAGACGACGCTGTCACCGGCGAAGGCCGGAGCCGCGAAGGCGAGGAACAGGGCCGCGACCGCGAGGCACAGCGTCTTCGTCAAGGCGATCATGGTGTTCCCTCCGCGTCTCGGCCCGCCTCAGAGGGCGGCGCCGGGGTTTCCGTCCATGTTCTTCAGCATCGGCAGATCGAGCTTCGGCGAGGCGACGGTCTTCTTCGACCGCAGATGCCGGGCGACGAGATCCCAGACGGGCTCGCCGCCGGCGTCGCGCGCCGCTTCCGACACCGGCGCCCAACCGGCCACCTTGTAGGTCTTCGCCGCGTCGATCGGCGTACCCTTCAGCCGCATGTCGTCGATCCGCTTACCCATGCCCGCCGTCGGATCGCACGACCAGGTCATGCCGCCGACCCGCACCATGTCGCCGCCCTGCTGGTAGTAGGGATCGGCGTTGAAGAGGTTGTCGCAGACGTCCTCCAACACCTCCTTGATCTGGGCGCCGGTCATCGGCGTCAGGGTCACGGTCGGGTAGGTGATGGCGGTCTGGTCGAGCAGGTTCTCCATGGTGATCGCCTCGCCGGCCAAGATCGTCGTGCCCCAGCGGAAGCCGGGCGAGAAGGCGATCTCGGCGTCCTTCTCGGCGATCAGCG
>CALMFH010000002.1 GCA_937864925.1 uncultured Alphaproteobacteria bacterium
CCCGCACCGCCGCCTGCGCCATCATCAAGCACGCCAACCCCTGCGGCGTGGCGGAGGGCGCCACCCTCGCCGAGGCCTACGCCAAGGCGCTGCGCTGCGATCCCGTGTCCGCCTTCGGCGGCATCATCGCCTTCAACCGCACCCTCGACGACGAGGCCGCCACCGAGATCGTGAAGATCTTCACCGAGGTGATCATCGCCCCCGACGCGACGGACGAGGCCAAGGCGATCGTCGCTTCGAAGAAGAACCTGCGTCTGCTGCTGGCCGGTGGTCTGCCGAAGCCGGATGCCGCGGGCCTCACCGCCAAGACGGTGGCCGGCGGCATGCTGGTCCAGACCCGCGACAGCGGCACCGTCGACGCCGTGGAACTGAAGACCGTCACCGAACGCGCCCCGACCGCGGCGGAAGCCGCCGACCTCGCCTTCGCCTTCCGTGTCTGCAAGCACGTCAAGTCGAACGCCATCGTCTATGTGAAGAACCTCGCCACCGTCGGTATCGGCGCCGGCCAGATGAGCCGCGTCGACAGTGCCCGCATCGCCTTCCGCAAGGCCGCCGACGCCGCCGCAGCGGCGGGTGAGAGCGAGCCGCTGACCAAGGGCTCGGTCGCCGCCTCCGATGCCTTCTTCCCCTTCGCCGACGGCCTCGAGGTCGTGGTCGAGGCGGGTGCCACCGCCGTCGTCCAGCCGGGCGGCTCGATGCGCGACCAGGAGGTCATCGATGCGGCGAACAAGGCCGGCATCGCCATGGTGACGACCGGTATGCGCCACTTCCGTCACTGACGGCGGAACACCTCGACGGATGGCACGGGGGGCGCGGCGTCGCGTCCCCCGTCGTCGTTTCGGGATGGCGGAACGCCGGGCGGAATCGACGAAGCCGAAGTCCGCCGACGAGCCCGTGCCGGTCTCACCGCCGCGGCGGTTTCACCCCGGCCATCAGCACGAAACCGGTCACCAGGAACAGCGCCAGCACACCCGCACCGGCGCGCTGGCTGTCGGTCCAGTCGGTGACCACCGCCACGGCGAGCGGTCCCATGAAGCTCGTCACCTTCCCCGAAAGAGCGAAGAAGCCGTAGAAGCGGGCGATCGCCCCCGGCGGCGCCATGCGGGCGAGTTGGGTGCGCGAAGCGGCCTGCAGCGGCCCGGCGGCGAGCCCGATGATCGCCCCGGCGAGGAGATAGACCTTGGCCGCGGTGCCGGCGAAGAGTCCGCCCGCCGCCGCTGCCACCGGTACCACGAAGAAGATGTGGGCGCGATCGATCGACACCACCAGCACCAGCATGGCGAAGAGGAGCGTCAACGCCCCGAGCACCACGATCCGCGAGCCGAAGCGATCGTCGAGCCGGCCGCCGGCATAGGCCCCGATCGATCCGGTGACGGTGAGGAGGATGCCGAAGATGCCGAGTTCGATGGTCGACCAGCCGAAGACACCCGCCGCATAGATGCCACCGAAGGCGAACAGCGCCACGAGCCCGTCGGTGTAGATCATGTTGGCGACGAGGAAGCGCCCGAGCCCCGGCACCGCCCTGAGGTCGCGGGCGGTGTCGGCGAGCCGGGCGAGGCCGGTCCCGATCGTCTCCGCCGCCTTGCCGCCATGGTGACTGTCGGGGGTGAAGAGGAACATCGGCAGGGCGAAGACGACGAACCACAGGGCCGAGAGCGGCCCGGTCGCCCGCGCCCCCGCCCCGGTCGCCGGATCGAGGCCGAAGAGCGGCGTGAGACCGAGGAGGGTCTTGCCCGTCTCGGCGTCGCCGGCGAGGAAGCCGAGGACGAAGACCAAGCTGACCAGCCCGCCGACGTAGCCGACCGCCCAACCGGTGCCCGACAGCCGGCCGAGTTCGGAAGGCGGCACCAGCCGCGGCATCATGGCGTTGTTGAAGACGGTGGCGAACTCGGCGCCGATCGTCCCGATGACGAAGCCGGCGAGTGCCAGGACGACGGCCGCCGGATGGTGCGGCGTCGCGAGCCACAGCACCGACGAGCCGAGCATCATCAGCACCCCGAACGCCGCCACCCACGGCTTGTGGCGGCCGAGCGCGTCGGCGATCGAGCCCAGCACCGGCGACAACACCGCGATCACCAGCCCCGCGGCGGCGGTGGCGTAGCCCCACTGCGCCTGACCGGCCGCCGGATCGCGGGCGAGATGCGCGGCGAACCACGGCGCGAAGACGAAGGTCGTCACCAGGGTGAAGAAGGGCTGCATCGACCAGTCGAACATCACCCAGCCGAAGATCCCGGCGCGCGAAGCGCGCGGCGGCGTGGCGGCCGAGTGCGTGTTCGCCATGCGATTCCCTCCTCCGCCGCGACACGCGGCACGCCAGTCATATACCGGATCGTGGCGAAATGGGCGGCGAGGTCTACACCGATCGACGCGTCGGCCTCACGTCGAAACCGATGCCCTCGGGCACCCGCAGAGGCCGAGCCCGATGCCGCCGGCCGTACACCGGACGGATTGCACGGGTACCCTCTCACGCCTCGCCCAGTTCGCCGACCACTCGGCGGAACGTCGTCTCGACGCGGTCGCGGGCGACATGGCGCCCGTCGGCGACGACCTGCCGCCCGGCAGCCCAGACGTGGCGAACCGGGCTCGACGCCGCGGCGAAGATCCAGGCATCGAGCAGGGCATCGTCGCGACGGCCGGCGAGCGCGGCATGATCGACATCGAGGACGACGAGATCGGCCGGCGCACCGACCGCGAGGCCGTGTCCATCGCGCCCCAGCGCCTGCGCCCCGCCGGCGACGGCCGCGTCGAAGATCGCCCGCCCGGTCGAGCGCGGCGGCCGCGCCAGACGGTTGCGCGCCCGGTCGACGAAACGCTGCGACTGTTCCAGCAACCGCAGTTCCTGCGCCGCCGAGATCAGCACGTTCGAATCGCTGCCGATCCCCCAGCGTCCACCGGCCTCCTGGAAGGCCACCGCCGGGAAGATGCCGTCGCCGAGATCGCCCTCGGTGATCGGGCACAGCCCGACGACCGCGCCCGAGCCCGCCGTCCGCGCGATCTCCGCCGCGGTCACGTGGGTGGCGTGGACGAGGCACCAACGCCGATCGACGGCGACGAGATCGAAGAGCCGATCGACCGGCCGGGCGCCGGTGGCCGCGAGGCAGTCCTCGACCTCGGCGACCTGCTCGGCGATGTGGATGTGGATCGGCCCGTCGCCGTGGCGCCGGACGAGTTCGGCGAGTTCGGCCCCGTTCACCGCCCTGAGCGAATGCGGCGCGATGCCGATGCGGGCCGCCGGGAGCCCGGCGACCGCCCGCCCCGCCCCCTCGTGCAGGCGCGCGAAGAGATCGAGATCCGAGACGAAGCGGCGCTGACCCGGCCCGGTCGGCCGGTCGCCGAAGCCGCCGTGGGCGTAGAACACCGGCAACAACGTCAGCCCGATCCCGGTCTCCGCCGCCGCCGCCGCGACCGCGAAGGCCATCTCCGCCGGCTCGTCGTAGGGCCGCCCGTCGGGCGCATGATGGACGTAGTGGAACTCGGCGACGCCGGTGAAGCCGCTCTCCAGCATCTCCACCTGCGCCATCGCGGCGATCGCCTCGAGCCGCGCCGGCGTCATCGCCGCGGCGAAGCGGTACATCGCGTCACGCCAGGTCCAGAAATGATCCGCCGCGCCCTCGCCGCGCCGCTCGGTGAGCCCGGCGAAGCCGCGCTGGAAGGCATGGGAATGGAGATTGCCGATCCCCGGAATCGCAGCCCCGGCGATGCGTGGCACCTCGCGCCGCCGCATCGCATCGACACGCGCCGTCACCTCGACGATCCGCCCGTCGACCCAGGCGACGAGCACCTCGTCACGCCAGCCTTCGGGCGTCAGTGCCCGCTCGAAGATCGCCCGGTCCATCTTCTCTCGCGTCCTCTCGCCGACATTTATGTCTATACATATTGACAGGCATGGAGACTTCCCGCAAGGTCCCGCCAGTCCGATTTCGTGGGCGCCTTCGCGCCGGAGACCGCAGTCATGGCACTCGCCGTCGATACCCTGTGGACCGACTGCCGCCTCGCCACCATGGCGCCGGGACACCCCGGCACCGGCATCGTCGAGGACGCGGCGGTGGCGGCCGTCGGTGGTCGCATCGTACACGTCGGCCGGCGGCGGGATCTACCGAGCGATCTCGTGGCGGGTGAGACGATCATCTGCGACGGCCGCTGGATCACCCCCGGTCTGATCGACTGCCACACCCATCTCGTCCATGCCGGCAATCGCGCCGCCGAATTCGAGGCGCGCCTCGCCGGCGCGACCTATGCCGAGATCGCCGCCGCCGGTGGCGGCATCGCCGCGACCGTCCGTGCCACCCGCACCGCTTCCGAGGACGACCTCGTCGCCGCTAGCCGGCCGCGTCTCGACCGGTTGATCGCCGACGGCGTCACCACCGTCGAGATCAAGTCGGGCTACGGCCTCGACCTCGCCTCCGAGCGACGCATGCTCACCGCCGCTCGTCGCCTCGGCACCGAATGCGACGTCGGTGTCGTCACCACCTTCCTCGGCGCCCACGCCCTGCCGCCCGAGGCGAAGGGCGACCGCGACGCCCATATCGCCGCCGTCCTCGCCATGTTGCCGGGACTCGCCGGCGAAGGGCTGATCGATGCGGTCGACGCCTTCTGCGAGGGGCTGGCCTTCTCGCCGGAACAGGTGGCCCGCGTCTTCGCCGCGGCACATGCCCTGCACCTGCCGGTGAAGCTGCACGCCGATCAACTGTCGAACCTCGGCGGCGCGGCGCTCGCCGCCCGCTACGACGCGCTCTCCGCCGACCACCTGGAATGGACCGACGAGGCCGGCGTCGCGGCGATGGCGAAGGCCGGGACCGTGGCGGTGCTGCTGCCCGGCGCCTTCCACATGTTGCGCGAGACGCGGTTGCCGCCGATCGGCTTCCTCCGTCGCCACGGCGTCGCCATGGCGGTCTCGACCGACTGCAATCCCGGCACCTCGCCGATGACCTCGCTGCTCCTCGCCATGAATTTCGCCGCGGTGCGCTTCGGCCTCACCGTCGAGGAATGCCTCCTCGGTGTCACCCGCCACGCGGCCCGTGCGCTGGGCCGCGACGCCGAAATCGGCACGCTCGAGCCCGGCAGGGCCTGCGACCTCGCCGTCTGGTCGGTCGACACCCTCGCCGAACTCGTCGAATCGCTCGGCGCCCTGCCCCTCCACGCACGTATTCGAAACGGACGACGCACATGACGGTCACCCTCACTCCCGGCGACGCCCCTCTCCACCACTGGCGGGCCATCGCCCGCGGCGCCGAGGTGGTCCTCGATCCGTCCGCCGAGCGGGCCATCGCCGCCGGTGCGGCGGCGGTCGCGGCCATCGTCGCCGAGGGCGCGCCGGTCTACGGCATCAACACCGGGTTCGGAAAGCTCGCCTCGGTCCGCATCGACGACGCCGACCTCGAGAAGCTGCAGCACAACCTCGTCATCTCCCACGCCTCCGGCGTCGGCGAACCGCTCGATCCGGCGATCGTGCGGCTGATGATGGCGCTGAAGCTCGCCAATCTCGGCCAGGGCGCCTCGGGGGTGCGGGTCGCCACCGCCCGTCTCCTCGAGGCGATGCTGGCGCGCGGCGTCGTACCGTTCGTCCCGGCCCAGGGTTCGGTCGGCGCCTCCGGCGATCTCGCGCCGCTCTCTCACATGACCGCGACGATGATCGGCGTCGGCGAAGCCTTCTTCCGCGGTGAACTCATGACCGCGACCGAGGCGCTCGCCCGCGCCGGCCTCACCCCGGCGACCCTCGGGCCGAAGGAGGGCCTCGCCCTCCTCAACGGCACCCAGTTCTCCACCGCCAACGCGCTCGCCGCTCTCTTCGCCGCCGAACGCGTGTTTCGGACCGCTCTCGTCGCCGGGGCGCTCACCACCGATGCCGCCATGGGCTCGGACGGCCCCTTCGACGCCCGCATCCAGCGGCTGCGCCGTCATCCCGGCCAGATCGAGGCCGCCGCGGCGCTGCGCGAACTCATGGCCGCGAGCCCCATCCGGGCGAGCCACACCTCCGGCGACGACCGCATCCAGGATCCCTACTGTCTGCGCTGCCAGCCCCAGGTGATGGGCGCGGCGCTCGACATCCTGCGTTCGGTCGCCGTCACCCTCGCCCACGAGGCCAACGGCGTCACCGACAACCCACTGATCTTCCACGAGGACGGTCGCGCTCCCGAGGCGATCTCGGGCGGCAACTTCCACGCCGAGCCGGTCGCCTTCGCCGCCGACATCACCGCGCTGGCGCTGTGCGAGATCGGCTCGCTCGCCGAGCGGCGGATCTCGCTGCTGGTCGATCCGTCGCTGTCGCGCCTGCCGGCCTTCCTGACACCGCGGCCGGGGCTGAATTCCGGCTTCATGATCCCGCAGGTGACCGCCGCCGCGCTGGTCTCCGAGAACAAGCAGATGGCCCATCCGGCGAGCGTCGACTCGATCCCGACCTCCGCCAACCAGGAGGACCACGTGTCGATGGCGGCGCACGGCGCCTACCGGCTCCACCGCATGGTGCGCAACGTCGCCCATGTCCTGGCGATCGAGCTGCTCGCCGCCACCCAGGGCTGCGACTTCCATGCTCCGCTCGCCTCCAGCCCGGCGCTGGAGCGGGTGCGCGGCGCCATCCGCGCCAGGGTTCCCGCCCTCGCCGACGACCGCTTCTTCGCTCCCGACATCGCCGCGGTCGCCGACATGGTACTCTCCGGCGAGATCGAGGCGGCGGTCGCCCCGCTCGCCCTGCCCGGACTGGACCCGACGGCATGAGTGCTTCCGACTTCCTGGTGGTCGAACGCGGCGCCGCGCCGCTGATCCTGAGCTTTCCCCACACCGGCACCGACCTCGTCGGCCTCGACGATCGCTTCGTCTCGCCCTGGGCGGCGCGGCGCGACGCCGACTGGTACGTCGAGCGCCTCTACGGCTTCGCCCGCGACCTCGGCGCCACCCTGGTGCGTTCGACCGTGTCGCGTTCGGTGATCGATCTCAACCGCGCCCCGTCCGGCGCGTCGCTCTATCCGGGGCAGGCGACCACCGGCCTCTGTCCGACCGAGACCTTCGACGGCGAGGAACTCTATCGGCCCGGCGCCGAGCCCGGCGCCGGCGAGATCGCCGAACGGCGCGCCCGCTGGTTCGCACCCTTCCACGACGCCCTCGCCGGCGAAATCGCCCGGCTCCGCGCGATCCACCCCCGGGTCGTCCTCTACGATTGCCATTCGATCCGCTCGGTGATCCCGCGCCTGTTCGAGGGGCGACTACCGCAGTTCAACATCGGCACCAACTCCGGCGCCGCCTGCGATCCGGCGCTGACCGCCGCGATCGCCGAGACCTGCGCGGCGAGCGGCCTCGGTCACGTCGTCGACGGTCGTTTCAAGGGCGGCTGGATCACCCGCCACTACGGCCGGCCGACCGACGGCGTCCACGCCGTCCAGATGGAACTGGCGATCCGCGGTTATCTCCGCGAACCGGGGAAGATCGACGAGACCGACTGGCCGCCGGCCTTCGATCAGGAATTCGCCGCCCCGCTCGTCGCGGTGCTGCGCCGCGTGCTCGAAGCGGCACTCGCCGTCGCGAGAGGGTGAGCGCGCCGACGCCGGAGCGCTGGTGTCGGCCATCGACGTGGCCGAGGTGTTCGCGGCTCGAAGGCGCTCCCCGGAACGTCCTCGTCCGACGTCACCGATGGCGAAGCCGAACCGCCGCTCACCCCTTCTCCGCCAGATCGGCGAGGAGCGAGGCGGCGACGGTGAAGCGCGAAACGCTCGGCGTGCCGTTTTCGCCCAGCGTCTCGTCGACCACCGCCAGTGCCCGCCGGATCTCCGGCCCGAACCGGGCCTCCCACGCCTCGACCCCGCCGCAGGCCAGCGCCTCGGCGACGATGCCGCGATGGGCGTCGTCGAGCGACCGCGCCGCTCGGTCGAGAGCGAGGCCGTCGTAGTAGTCGGCGACCGGCAGCCCCCGTACCATCGCTTCGAGCCGGTCGATAGACAGCCGATCGGCGACGGCGAAATGGGCGATCGCCACCTCGGCCAACCTTCTGGTGGTCCGTTCGGTGATGAGGGCGATGTCGGGGATCTCGACCACCACGTCGAGATGGGCGAGACGGTCGGCGAGATCGGCCGGCACCCCGGCCGCGACCAGCCGCGCCCGCTCCGCCTCGACCACCGCCAACGAAGCCGTCGGCAGCAGCGCCTCGAGTTCCGGCTCCAGCGCCGCGACCGCCGCGCCGAACCGCTCGATCACCGCACCGACGCCGTCGCGGAACGACACGTGGCGTAGGAACCACACCGTCCCGGTCGTGGCCAGGTCCCGCACCCGGCCGTAGAGCTCGAGCTGCAGCGCTCCGGAGAGGCGGCCATCGAGATCGTCGAGGCCGCGTTCCAGGTCGGCGAGGCCGAAGACGCCCCGCGCCGCGACGAAGGCCCGCACGATCGCCGGCACACCGGCGCCGGTCCGATCGGCGACCCGCGTGAGGAAGGTCGGCCCACCGCGGTCGACCACCACGTTGGCGAGCCGCGTCGCCACGATCTCCCGCTTCAGCCGGTGCCCGTCGATGCCGTCGGTGAAGTCGCGGGCGAGCCGTGCGGGAAAGTAGGCGTGGAGCTCCCCGGCGAACAGCGGATCGTCCGGTACGTCGGAGGCGAGGAGATCGACCTTGCCCGACATCTTCGCATAGGCGAGGAGCACCCCGATCTCCGAGCGGGTCAGCGCCCGCCCGGCCTTCTCGCGAACCGAGAACCCGGCGTCGTCGGGCAGCGTCTCGACCTTGCGATCGAGCCGGCCCATCCGCTCCAGCGCCGCCACCATACGGCGCTGGAACGGCAGATCGGCGACGCCGAGCCGCTCGCAGAGCGAGAGCGCCAACGTCTGCGAATGGTTGTTGGCGAGCACCAGCCCGGCGACCTCGTCGGTCATGTCGGCGAGGAGCGCATCGCGTGCCGCCCGGTCGAGCCGGCCGGAGATGACCGCCGGGGTGAGAGCGATCTTGATGTTGACCTCGACGTCGGAGCAGTTGACCCCGGCCGAATTGTCGATCGCATCGGAATTGCAGTGTCCACCTGCCGCGCCGTACTCGATGCGCGCCCGCTGGGTCATGCCGAGATTGGCGCCCTCGCCCACCACCGCGGCGCCGATCTCCGTCCCGGTGATGCGCAGCGCGTCGTTGCCCTTGTCGCCGACCTCGCCGTCGCTCTCGCTCGCGGCACGCACATAGGTGCCGATGCCGCCGAACCACAGGAGATCGACCTTCGCCTTCAGGATCGCCCGCATCACCTCGACCGGGGTGGCGTGGTCGCCGGCGAGGCCGAGCAGCGTCCGCACCTGCGGCGACAGCGGCACGGTCTTGGCCGCGCGCGAGAACACCCCGCCGCCGGCCGAGATCCTGGTCGCGTCGTAATCGGCCCAGCTCGACCGCGGCAGGGCGAACATCCGGGCGCGTTCGGCGAAACTCGACCCCGGGTCGGGATCGGGATCGAGGAAGATGTCGCGATGATCGAAGGCGGCGACCAACCGGATCGCCTTCGACAGCAACATGCCGTTGCCGAAGACGTCGCCCGACATGTCGCCGACGCCGGCCACCGTGAACGGTTCGACGAGGATGTCGCGATCCATCTCGCGGAAGTGCCGCTTCACCGCTTCGAAGGCGCCACGCGCCGTGATGCCCATCTTCTTGTGGTCGTAACCGGCCGAGCCGCCCGAGGCGAAGGCGTCGCCGAGCCAGAAGCCGTGGTCGCTCGCGATGCCGTTCGCCGTGTCCGAGAAGGTCGCGGTGCCCTTGTCGGCGGCGACCACCAGATAGGCGTCGTCGCCGTCGTGGCGCACCACCCGTGGCGGCGGCACGATGGCTCCGCCACGGATGTCGTCGGTGAGGTCGAGGAGCCGGCCGACGAAGGTGCGATAGGCCGCGGTGCCCTCGGCGAGGAAGGCATCGCGGCTCATGCCCGGCGCCAGCCGCTTGGGGAAGAAGCCGCCCTTGGCGCCCACCGGCACGATCACCGCGTTCTTCACCTGCTGGGCCTTGACCAGCCCGAGCACCTCGGTGCGGAAATCCGTCGCGCGATCCGACCATCTGAGGCCGCCACGCGCCACCGGCCCGAAGCGCAGGTGGACACCTTCCACCGTCGGCCCGCACACCCAGATCTCGCGATGCGGCTTCGGTTCCGGCAGGCCGGGCACCGCCGACGGATCGAGCTTGAAGGCGAGCGTGTCGCGCGCCGCCCCGTCCGCGTCGGGACGGAAATGGTCGGTGCGCACCATCGCCCGGATCACCTGCATGAAGCGACGCAGCACCGTGTCGTCGTCGAGCGAGGCGACCGCGCCGAGCGCCGCCTCGATACGCGTCACGATTTCGGCCTGCGCCGCCGCGCGATCCCCGACCGCATCGGGGTCGAAGCGAGCGCGGAACAGCGCGACGAGATCGACGGTGATCGCCGGATGGCGGCGCAGCGCCCCCCACATCACGTCCTGGACCTGCGGCAGGCGGATCTGGCGCAGGTAGTGGCCGATCGCCCGCATCAGCGCCACCTCGCGCCGGTCGAGCCCGGCGGCGAGCACCAGAGCGTTGTAGCCGTCGTTCTCGGCGCGTCCGCGCCACGCCGCCATCAGCATGTCTTCGAGGCGGGCATCGAGATCGGCGGAGAGCTCGATCGGCCTGCCCTCGCCGTGGGCGAGCGCCATGTCGTGCACGTGGACCGGCTCGCCACCCTTCGGCGTGATCTGCCAGGTGCTCTCGTCGATCACCGAAAGTCCCATGTTCTCGAGCAACGGCACACGTTGCGACAGCGCGATCGGCGTGCCGACGTGGAAGAGCTTGAGGGCGAGGCGCTCCGCTGTCGCCCCCGGCCGGCGGTAGAAGTCGACGGCGAGCGGCTGCTCGGCCGAGAGCCGCGACATCGCCGCGACGTCGACCACCGCCGCCTGCGGCCCGACTGCTGCCCGATAGCCAGGATCGAACGCGTCGCTCCACCGCACCAGCAGGTCCCGCGTCACCGCCGCGTCGCGCCCGACCGCCGCCGCCGCGGCGAAGTCGTCACCCCAGGTACGCACCAACCGCGCCACCTCGGCTTCCAGTTCGGACTGCGCGATGACCGGTGTGACACCGCGGTAGCGGCCGAGGATGTAATGGATGCGGGTGAGCACGCCTTCGGGGAAGGACGGCATGAAGGACACCACCTTGCCGTCGAAGCGGCTCTCCAGCATGTCGCCGATGCGGGCCCTGAGGTCGGTGGTGTAGCGATCGCGCGGCACGTAGACGATGACCGAGACGAAGCGATCGAACGGATCACGCCGCGCCAGCACCCGGATGCGCGGATGCTCGCCGAGCGCCAGGATGGCGAGGGCGTAGTCGTGGAGCGTGTCGGCGTCGATCTGCAGCAACTCGTCGCGCGGGAAGTTCTCGAGTACCGCGTTGAGCGCCTTGCCGGAATGGCTGTCGCGTCGGAACCCGGCCCGCTCCACCACCGCATCGAAGCGGCGGCGCACGAACGGGATGTTGCGCGCCGATCGGGTGTAGGCGGTGGCGGTGAACAGGCCGAGGATGCGGATCTCGCCGCTCATCCGCCCCTCCCCATCCCACAGCTTCACCCCGATGTAGTCCATGTGGACGCGGCGGTGGACCCGCGAACGGACGTTCGACTTGGTGATCATCAGCGCGTCGGGCGAGCGCGCGAAAGCGCCGATGGCGGTCGCCGCGTTGAGGCTCTCCGCCCCGCGCTTCAGCACCCGCACCTCCGGATCGCGCAAGGTGCCGAGCCCGGTTTCGGCCAGCGGCTCGACGAAGGCACCGCCCTCGGTCTCCTCGAACCGGTATTCGCGCAGGCCGAGGAAGGCGAAATTGTCCTGGCAGAGCCAGGTGAGGAACTCCACCGTCTCGTCGCGCACCGCGATGGCGAGCGGCGTCGGACCGCGGTTGTAGGCGGCGATCAACCGTTCGATACGATTGAGCATCGGCCGCCAGTCGGCGACGGCGGCGCGCACGTCGGCGAGCGTGGCGTCGAGCCCGGCGACGAGTTCCGCTCGCAGCTCCGGATCGACGATGCGCCCGACGTGGATGTGGATGAGGCTCTCCCGTCGCGAATTCGGCGTCTCCGCGGCGACGAGCGCCGTCGCACCCCCGGCCGCGTCGCGTTCGACGAGAAGGATCGGGTGCAGCGCCAGACGGATGTCGCAGCCGAGATCGGTCAGTTGCCCGAGCACCGAGACGAACAGGAACGGCATGTCGTCGTTGTCGACCTCGACGACGGTGAGGGTGCGCGCCGTATCGCCCACCCCGAAGTCGCGATCGAAGACCCGGATACGATGGCGCCCGGCCGGCCGTTCGACGAAGGCGGCGACCGCGGTCTCGGCGAGACCGGCGAGTTCGCCGCCACCATAGGCCGCGAGATCCTCGCTCGGCGCTCCGGCGAAGAGCCGCTCGGCGAAGTCGACGACCACCCCCCCGCCGCGACCCTCCAGGCTCGTCCGCATCTCGTGGAGAACCGCCGCACCCGTACGGTCGGAAGAAGCACCCGTGTCGCCCGGCACGGGTGTCGGAGCGTTGTCGGTCGTATGCATCATACACTCCCGGTCGGGCGGATGTTTCTGATGAATCCGTCCCGCCGGAACCATGAGCCGACTTCGGCGCGGAGGCAATCCGTGGCGCGGAGGCGACCGCCATCCCCGGACGCCCCTCGCGCGAACGTGTTGTCGCCCCGGTTCGGCAAGGCGAGGTGCGACGGTCGGGAAATTCGATCCGATCTCGGATGGCCGGCACCTTCGCCGGTGGGGCGGCGCTGGCCGGCGAGGCGACGCCAGGCCGAACACGTCGCACGTCGCGATCGGCGGGCTCGGCACCCTTCCGCACGTCGCGGTCGACGGGAGCTCGTCGCCTCGTCGCCGGCGCTTCCGAGGCGATACGCCGTGCCCGGTCGCGCCGCCGCCGTCGCCGCGGAACACCGAATGCCCGTATCGCGAACCGACCGAGCGCGACTCTTCGGCGCAGTGGCGGAGACCCGAACCGGCCCGTGACGCGATCCCCGGGTCTCGCACAGGGCCGGTTGACGCCCCCTGTCGACGTCGAAGGCCGGCTCGAAACGACGAGGGCGCGGCCGTGGCGGCCGCGCCCTGTCGATCGATCGGTCCGCCGAAGTGCTTCGGCGACGGCGCAGTGGCGGATCAGCCCTTCGCCTTGTCGGCCTTGCAGCGCTCGACCGCGTCCAAGATGTACTGCTTGGCGTCAGCGGCATCACCCCAGTTCACCACCTTGACCCACTTGCCCGGTTCCAGATCCTTGTAGTGTTCGAAGAAGTGCTGGATCTGGTCGATGGTGATCTGCGGCAGGTCGGAATAGTTCTGCACGCTGTCGTAGCGCTTGGTCAGCTTGTGGCTCGGCACCGCGACGATCTTCTCGTCGTGCCCGGCCTCGTCGGTCATGTGGAGAACGCCGATCGGCCGGCAGTTGATGATGGCGCCCGGCACGATGGCGCGGGTGTTGATCACCACCACGTCGATCGGATCGCCGTCGTCGGAGAGGGTGTGCGGCACGAAGCCGTAGTTCCCCGGGTAACGCATCGAGGTGTAGAGGAAGCGGTCGACCACCAGCGTGCCCGAGGCCTTGTCGAGTTCGTACTTGATCGGCTCGCCGCCGATCGGCACCTCGATGATGACGTTGATGTCTTCCGGCGGGTTCTTGCCGATGGCGATGGCGTCGATGCGCATGGGATCACTCCTGAAGCTGGTCTTGCGCGCCCGATCCCTCGCACCGCGGCGCGGGTCGGATCGCGGTCGTCGCCGGGGAGCCCCTCGAGCACCCGGGTCGGATCATGGCACGCGCCGAGGCGGTCGGCGCAGGTCCCGGTCCTTCTAACCGATCACGACATCCGGGGAAATGCAGTCCTTCGGAGGAACGCTCGCGCGCGGCGGCGGTCTCCGTCGCGATCATTCCGCCGCAAAGCCGTAGACGACGATCGCCAGCGTCGCTTCGCCGATACGCTCGCCCGTCTCCGCCGCGACCGTGCCGCCGCGACGCTCGTAGAAGGCCCGCCCACCGGCGTTGTCGGCGAGCACCCGCACCGCGAAAGAGGCGAGGCCGTAGCGCCGCAGCTCGCGTCGCGCCGCCGCGAACAGCAGCCGCCCGAGGCCGAGCCCCTGGGCCTCCGGCTTCAGATAGAGCTCGTAGATCTCTCCGGCGAAAGGCAACATCCGCATCCGATTGGGGCCGACCGTGGCATAGCCGACGACCTCGCCGCCGAACTCCAGCACCAGCACCGCGGTGTGTCGATCGAGCGCCCGCTTCCACCACACCGGGCCGCGCCGGGCGATCATCCGCTCGAGTTCGCGGCCGGGAATGATGCCGCGATAAGCCCCGGCCCACGCCGCGTCGTGCACGGCCGCGATCCGCGAAGCATCGGCGCTCAGGGCGCGCCTGACCCCGATCTCACCCAGTCTCATGACGTCAGGGTAACTCCGCCGCGTCCCGACCGAAAGGGGGGGTGTGCGGATTTTCCCTTATATGATCGACCGTCGGTGACGCCCCGTCGCGCGTCTCGCCGATCTTGAAAATCGACGGCCACTTCACGATCTGTGGCGTCGTGCGCCGGGCGGATCCGGCGACCGCGGGAGGCTTCCCCATGACCGCTTCGAACGATCGCCGCATCCATCTCGATCCGGAGATCCTCGGCCCCGAGGACAGCCGCGAGGAACGCATCCGCGAGCGCCTGTGGTCGACGGTGAAGCGGGCCGCCCGCTCGATTCCCTTCATCGAGGAGGTGGTGGCGGCGTGGTACTGCGCCCTCGACCCGGCGACACCGAACCGGGTGCGCCTCACGCTGCTCGCTGCGCTCGCCTATTTCGTCGCGCCGATCGACGTGGTGCCGGATCTCCTGCCGCTGGTCGGCTTCACCGACGACGCCGGCGTGCTGATGGCGGCGATCGCGCTCGTCCGCGCCCACATCACCGACGACCACCGCAGGGCGGCACGGAAGGCGATGGCGGAGCATTGAGGCTCACCCCGCCACCACCACGACTTTGCCCTTGACCCGGCGCGCCGCGATCTCGGCGATGGCGGCAGGCGTCTCGGTGAGCGGATAGGTGGCGTGGACGTGCGGCTTCAGCCGGCCCTCGACCACCGCGTCCATGATTCGCCGCATCTCGTCGGCGAAGGCGGCGGGCTCGCGCACCACGTGGTCGCCCCAGAACACACCTCTGAGGTCACATCCCTTGAGCAGCAACAGGTTGAGCGGGATCTTCGGGATCTCGCCGGCGGCGAAGCCGACGACGAGGTGGCGCCCACGCCAGGCGGTCGCCCGGATCGCCGGATCGGCGAAGCGATCGCCGACCGTATCGTAGACGACGTCGACGCCACGCCCGCCGGTCAGAGCCTTGAGCCGCGCCTTGAGGTCTTCGCTCTCGTAGTCGACCACCTCGTCGGCGCCGATCGAGCGGCAGAACGCGAGCTTCTCCGCCCCGCTCGCGCAGGCGATCACCCGCGCCCCGAGCATCTTGGCGATCTCCACCGCCGCCTGCCCCGCCCCGCCCGAAGCGCCGAGCACGGCCACCCACTCACCCGGCTTCACCTCGCCGCGATCGGCGAGACCGTGCATCGCGGTGCCGTAGGTCACCGACAGCGTCGCCGCCGCGACGAAGTCGAGGCCCGCCGGCATGGCGACGAGATCGCCGACCGGCACCACCACCTTCTCCCGCGCCCCGCCCCATTTGAGATAGGCGATCACCCGATCGCCGACGGCGATGCCCGAAACACCCTCGCCCAGGCTCTCGACCACCCCGGCGATCTCACCTCCCGGCGAGAACGGCCGCGCGGGCTTGAACTGGTAGCGGTCGGCGGTGATCAGTGTGTCGAAGAAATTGAGCGCGCAGGCACGCATCGCCACGACCACCTCTCCGGGCCCGGCGGCCGGTTCGGCGACGTCCTCGATCGTCAGGGTCTCCGGACCACCCACCACACGACTGATCACCGCCTTCATGCCACCGCCTCCCGCGTCGACTCTCGGCCCGACGAGAACCATGCCACGCCGCCGCCGTCCAGACGCCTTTCCGTCGAACCCGGTTCGGCGTCGGCTGCGCGCGGCGCCGGAGACGTCGGAGTATGCGACGTCGCGGCGGATCCGCGGCGTCCCGACTTTCGCCGTGTTCGACGATCAACGTCACGCCGCGTTCCCGACGAGACGGGTCGACTCGGGGCGTGGTCACGTGTCCCGTCCTCCGATCCGCCCGCGGCGCGAGCGGCAACCACTTGGTAACCATCCGCGTGGTTTCTGATACGAGGTTCCCAGGCCGCGCGGCTCGCATCGATCGACGGCGCGTCGGCGTGAAGAGGCGAAAGAAGAACATGAGGATCGCTCCTCTCCCCTGGATGGTCGCCGCGGCGCTCGTCGTGGTTTCCGGCAATGCGCTCGCCGAAACCAAGAAGCCCAAACCCGAGGCCGAGAAGGCCGCGACCGGCAAGCCGGCAACCGCCAAACCCGCGGCCACCACCCCGGCATCGACAAAACCCGCCGCCGCCAAGCCGGCCGAGGCCCCCAAGCCGGCACAGGCCGCCGAAATGCCGGCGCTGATGCTGGAATCGAAGGACTGGAAGGTCGTCACCGGCAAGAGCGATGCCGGCAAGGTCTGCTACGCCATGACCCAACCGACCAAGAAGGAACCGCCGAGCCTCAAGCACGGCGACGTCTATTTCTTCATCGCCACCCGTCCGGCCGAGAAGGTGCGCAACGAGCCGAGCCTGCAGTTCGGCTACCCGCTCAAGGCGGATTCGAAGGTCACCGTCGACATCGACGGCAAGAAGTTCGATTTCTTCACCCGTGGCGACGGCGCCTGGTTCGAGAAATCGAACGATTACGCCGCCTTCCTCGATGCGCTCAAGAAGGGCAAGAAGATGTCGGCGACCGGCGCCTCGGCACGCGGCAACCCGACCTCCTACGCCTTCTCGCTCGCCGGCGTCTCCGCCGCGCTCGACGGCGCCGCCAAGGAATGCAAGTGACGGGGTGAGCCCCGCCGGCTTGGAAGACGGCGTATTCCGCACTATATCTGCCACGAGATTTCGCGAGGCGGACGGGGCGACCCGTCCGCCGTTTCGCATTGCGTCGAACTCTACGCCGGCGCGCCACCGTTTCCGAAGGATCGTTCGATGACCTCGCCCGCCCGCGCCGAGCCCCTTTCCGCGACCGATCCGCTCGGCTCGATCGTGAAGGCGGCGCAGGTCGCCGTCGCCACCCGGGACGACAAGCCGTCGCTGCTCGGCCTCACCCGCGCCGGGCTCGCCGACGCGTTGCGCTCGATCGGCATCGACGAGAAGCAGATCCGGATGCGGGTCGCCCAGCTCTGGCACTGGATCTACTGGCGCGGCGTCGACGACTTCGCCGCCATGACCAACATAGCCAAGGGCCTGCGCGCCGAACTCGCCGAGCACTTCGTCGTCGGCCGGCCGGAACTGGTCACCGAGCAGATCTCGGTCGACGGCACCCGCAAGTGGCTGTTCCGTTTCCCCGCCCGCGGTGCAGGCAAGCCGGTCGAGGTCGAGACCGTCTACATTCCCGAGGAGGGCCGCGGCACCCTCTGCGTCTCCTCCCAGGTCGGCTGCTCGCTCACCTGCTCGTTCTGCCACACCGGCACCCAGGTGATGGTGCGCAATCTCACGGCGGAGGAGATCGTCGCCCAGGTGGTGGTCGCTCGCGAGCGTCTCGGCGATTTCCCGGCCTCCGAGAAGGCCGAGGGCATCCTTCCCGCCGAGGGCCGTCTCGTCACCAACATCGTCATGATGGGCATGGGCGAGCCGCTGATGAACTACGAGGCGGTGCGCGACGCCATGCTGATCTTCGCCGACGGCGAAGGCCTGTCGCTGTCCAAGCGGCGCATCACGCTCTCGACCTCCGGCGTCGTGCCGGCGATCCCGAAGATCGGCGCCGAGACCGGCGTCATGCTGGCGATCTCGCTCCACGCCGTCCGCGACGACCTGCGCGACGTGCTGGTGCCGATCAACAAGAGGTATCCGATCGCCGAACTGCTCGACGCCTGCCGGGCCTATCCCGGCCTCTCCAACGCCCGCCGCATCACCTTCGAATACGTGATGCTGAAGGGCGTGAACGACAGTCCCGCCGACGCTCGCGAACTGGTGCGCCTGCTGCGCGGCATCCCGGCCAAGATCAACCTCATCCCGTTCAATCCCTGGCCGGGGTCGGCCTATGCCTGTTCCGACTGGGAGACGATCGAGACCTTCGCCGAGATCGTCAATCGCGCCGGCTACGCCAGCCCGATCCGCACCCCGCGCGGCCGTGACATCCTCGCCGCCTGCGGCCAGTTGAAGTCGACCTCCGAGAAGCTCCGGGTGCGCGAGCGTCTCGCCCTCGAGGCGATGATCGGCGGCCGCGACGACGACGAGTGATCTCGGGCTCGTGACATCGGGACCCGTCCGACTGTCATGAGCATCACGACCCGACCGGCCGACTCCCATCCGGGCTCGCCGCCGCGTACGGAGCTTCGGATGAGTCGAAACGTCGTAGGCCCGGCATGAGCCCCATCGGAATTTCCCGGAATTCCGCCGACTCTCGACAGATCACCGGACCTGGGGTCAAGATCGACCGACCGATTCGCTCGGCCGACGCACCGCGTCGGGGCGACTCGGTGACGAGCAGGGTCGAACCATGTCCCCCCGAGAGAGCGTCCTCGATCGCGATCGCACCTCCGTCGCCGGTGGCCGGCTCGGACGCATCGTCGTCGCCTATGCGCTCGCCGCCTTCGCCGGCGCCATCGCCCGCACCTTCGGCCTGATCGCCCAGGAGACGGCGGTGCGCGGTTTCGGCGCGATGATCGAGACCAACGGCATCGGCGCCCTCGTCGTCGTACCGTTGTTCTCCGGCGTCGTCGCCTTCCTCGCCGCCGCCCCCTTCGTCACCGCCTTCCTGGTCTTCGCCGAGGCGAGCGGCGCCCGCGCCGCCTGGATCCACGTCCTCGCCGGTGCCGTCATCGGCCCCGCCGCGCAACTTCTCATCGGCCTGTTCGGCTCGGCCGCCACGACCAGTCTCGGGCTCTACGGTCTCGACGTCTTCGCCGGTGCCATCGCCGGCTGGGTCTATTGGACGGTGGCGGTGCGCGCCGCGCCGCCCGCCCCGCCGCGGCTCGACACCTGGCGCCGCGACGAACCGCATCTCTGACGCCGATTTCGTGAGGAGTCATGCCACCGCTCTCCCACGTGCTCTGGCGCCTCCTCGTCGCCTCCCTCGGGTTCATCGCCGCGGTCGCGGCGAGTCTCGTGGTCGTGGTCGCGATCTCGGAGCTGATCCCGGCGCTCGGCTCCGTCGCCGACGGCGCCTTCGGCCGATCGCTCGCCCGTTACGTCGACCGCGCCGATCTGGCCGGCGCCCTGTTGGACCTGTTCACCCGGTTCGTCTATCCGACCTGGCTCGTCCTGATCCTGGCGATCGAAGCCGCGGCGCGGCGCTCGCTCCTCGTCCAACTCGCCACCTTCGCCGGGGTCGCCCTGCTCGCCGTGACCGCGGCCCGGTCGCAGGTGCCGGGCGAGATCTTCCGGGCTACGGCCGCTGCCGGCTTCGTCGCCGGTTTCGCCCATTGGCTGATCGCCGGCCGCAATGCCGGGTTCGCCCTGCGCCGAACGCAGAACCCGCCCACGGGAGACCCGCGACCGCCGCATGCCTGACGGCGCGATTTCGGGTTAGTCCTGGAGGATCGGCGCGGGCGACCTCCGCGCCCGGACGAGGAGACCGGACGTGGTCGAACATTGGGACGTGGTGATCGCCGGCGGGGCGATCATGGGATCCTCCACCGCTTGGTTCCTCACCCACGAACTCGGGCCGAACGCCCGCATCCTGGTGGTCGAGAAGGATCCGACCTACGCCCGTTCGGCGACGACCCTCTCCGCCGCCTCGATCCGCCAGCAGTTCTCGACGCCCGAGAACATCCGCCTCTCCCGCTTCGGCATCGACATGATCCGCAATCTGAAGGCGGAGTTCGGCGCCGACGCCGACATCGGCTTCCACGAGAAGGGCTACCTGACCCTCGCCTCCGACACCGGCGTGCCGGTTCTCCGGGCGAACCATGCCATCCAGATCGCCGAGGGCGCCGACATCGAACTGATCGACCCGGACGAGCTCGCCCGGCGTTTCCCATGGATGTCGCTCGACGGCATCGCGCTCGCCGCCTACGGCCGCACCGGCGAGGGCTGGTTCGACGCCTACATGTGGCTCGATCTCCTGCGCAAGGGGGCGCGGGCCCGCGGCGCCACCTACCTCCACGCCGCCGTCGTCGGCATCGACCGCGCCGGCGCCCGCATCACCGGCGTCACCCTCTCCGACGGTCGGCGCGTCACCTGCGACACCTTCGTCGACGCCGCCGGTCCGGCCGCGGGCGATGTCGCCGCCCTCGCCGGCCTCGACCTGCCGGTCGAGCCGCGCAAGCGCTTCGTCTACGTCGTCCATTGCCGCGAGGCGGTCCCCGGCCTGCCGATGCTGATCGACGGCACCGTCGTCGCCTCCGGCGTCTACGTTCGACCCGAGGGCCAGTACCACATCTGCGGGGTGTCGCCGTCGGACGAGGAGGACGGGCGCTGTGGCGACGACGATTTCGACGTCGACTATTCGCTCTACGACGAGGTGATCTGGCCGGCGCTCGCCACCCGCATCCCCACCTTCGAGAGCCTCAAGCTGATCCGCGCCTGGGCCGGTCACTACGACTTCAACACCTTCGACCACAACGCCGTCATCGGCCGCCACCCGGAAGTGTCGAACTTCGTCTTCTGCAACGGCTTCTCCGGCCACGGCATCCAGCAGGGCCCGGCCGCCGGCCGCGCCGTCGCCGAACTGATCGCCCACGGCGGTTTCCGCTCGCTCGACCTCTCGGTCTTCGGCTACGATCGCCTCGTCGCCGGCCGCAAGGTGGTCGAGTTGAACGTCATCTGAGGATGCGAGGAAGGCGTTCGGTTCGGCTCGGTGCGCGAGGGTTCGAGACGGCCGCTCCAGCGGCCGCTTCACCATGTGGCGCCGGGTTTTCTGCGCGATTTCGAACGCCTCGAGCGGAGGAGGCGGGGGAAACGCGCCGTCTCGAACCGACCCGCACGGCCCGGTGACGACCTCCGTGGACCCCGACGAGAGCCCCCGTCATGCCGGAACAGCCCGACCCCGCCTCCGTCCTAGTCGTCGCCTCCCAGGTCGGGCATGGCGCGATCGGGGCGCGGGCGATGGTCTTCGCGCTCGAACGCCTCGGTCTCGACTGCTGGACGGTGCCGACCGTGTGGATGCCCTGGCATCCCGGCCACGGCCGCTCCACCCGCTTCGTCCCCGACCCCGACGACTTCGCCATGGCGCTTGCCGAGATCGCCGAGAGCCCGGCGGCCCGCGACATCGGCACCGTCGTCACCGGCTGGTTCGCCGACCCCGCCCAGATCGAGGCGACCGCGCGGGCGGTCGAGCGCCTGCGCCTCCTCACCCCCGGCCTGCGCCTGATCGTCGACCCGGTGATCGGCGACGGAGAAACCCTCTACGTGCCGACGGCGGTGGCCGAGGCGATGCGCGACCGTCTGGTGCCGCTCGCCGATCTCGCCACGCCCAACCTCTTCGAAGCCGGCTGGCTCACCGGGCAGCCGGTCTCGACCACGACCGAGACCGTCGCCGCCGCCCGCGCCCTTCCCGCCCCGACGGTGGTCGTCACCTCGGCACCGGCACTGATGACCCGATCCGTCGCCACCTTGTTGGTGACCACCGACACCGCCACCCAGATCGAACACCCGAAGATCGACGCCGCCGCACACGGCACCGGCGACCTGCTCGCCGCGTTGATCGCCGGCCGGCTCGCCCTCGGTTCACCTCTCGAAGCGGCGGTGACCCGAGCGGTGACCTCGGTCTTCGAGGTCGTCGCCCGCACCGCCCGCGCACAGGCCGAAGAATTGCGCCTCGCCGCCGAACAGGATGTCCTGCTCCATCCCATGGCGCAGGTCTCCGTACGGCGTATCGGCGCGACCCGCTCCGGCCCACGGCCGGTGGCGCGACCCGTCGCCTTCGACTGAGCCCGCGATGCCGGCCACTCCTCCGCTCCTCGCCGGTGTCGACGGCTGCCCCGCCGGCTGGCTCGCCTGCCTGATCGATCCGAGCGGCAGGCGCCCACCCGAGGTCCGCCTCTTCCCCCGCTTCGCCGACCTTCTCGCGGACGGACCGTCGATCGTCGCCGTCGACATGCCGATCGGCCTACCGGACCGTATCGGTCCGGGCGGACGCGGCCCGGAACGCCTGGTCAGACCGATGCTCGGCGAGCGTCAATCCTCGGTCTTCTCGATCCCCTCGCGCGCTGCCGTCTACGCCGGCGAAGGGCTCGACGAGCCGGCCGCCTGGACGGCGGTCTGCGAAGTGGCCCTCGCCACCTCGGAGCCACCGAAGAAAGTATCGAAACAAGGCTTCCACCTCTTCCCCAAGATCCGCGAGCTCGATCGCCTCCTCACCGCCGACCTCGCCTCCTGTGTGATCGAGAGCCACCCGGAGGTCGCCTTCACCGTACTGAACGGCGGCGCTCCGATGAGCCTGCCGAAGAAGGTGAAGAGCCGGCCGAATCCCGCCGGGCTCGAGGAACGCCGCGCCCTGCTCGCGCGTCTCGGCATCCCCCGTGAGATCACCGCCGCCCGCCCTCCGCGCGGCGCCGGCCCCGACGACCTGATCGACGCCTGTGTGTTGGCGCTGGTCGCCGGTCGGGTGATGCGCGGAGAAGCGGTGTCGTATCCGGCGCGGCCACCCCGTGACACCCGTGGTCTGCCGATCGCCATCACCGCATGAGGGCGCCCCTCCTGCGACACCCCGCCGCGCGACGGCGTCGTGATATGGTGGTGCGATGCAGCGAAGGTCGGAGCCACGAGGGCTTTACGTCTGCGAGAGCTTCCGGCATCACGTGGGCCACGTGTGCGTGCCATCCGGAGAGAACGGCGATGACCAAGACCAATTCCGGCAACTTCTTCGAGGACTTCCGTATCGGTCAGGTGATCCGCCACGCCACCCCGCGTACCGTCACCGATGGCGACGTCGCCCTCTACACCGCTCTCTACGGGCCGCGCTTCGCCGTCCAGTCCTCGGACGCCTTCGCCCACGCGATCGGCTACCCGCAGGCTCCGGTCGACGATCTCCTCGTCTTCCACGTCGTCTTCGGCAAGACCGTGCCGGACGTGTCGCTGAACGCGGTGGCCAACCTCGGCTATGCCGGCTGCCGCTTCCTCGCCCCGGTCTATCCCGGAGACACGCTCTCCACCGTCTCCGAGGTGATCGGCCTCAAGGAGAACTCCAACGGCAAGACCGGCGTCGTCTACGTCCGCTCCACCGGCTACAACCAGCACGGGGTCGAGGTCCTCGATTACGTGCGTTGGGTGATGGTGCGCAAGGCCGACGAGAAGGCGATCGTCCCGGATCAGAAGGTGCCGGAACTCCCCGCTGCGCTGACCCCCGAGCAGATCGGCTCGGCCGTGCCGGTGATCGATCCGCAGGCCTACGACGCGGTGCTGGCCGGCTCCGCCCATCGCTTCGCCGACTATCGCGCCGGCGAACGGATCGACCATGTCGACGGTATGACGGTGGAAGAGGCCGAGCACATGCTCGCCACCCGCCTCTACCAGAACACCGCCAAGGTCCATTTCAACCAGTGGACCGAGGGCCAGGGCCGCTTCGGCCGTCGCCTGATCTACGGTGGTCACGTCATCTCGCTCGCCCGCGCCCTGTCCTTCAACGGCCTCGGCAACGCCTTCCACGTCGCCGCCATCAACGGCGGCCGCCATGTCGCGCCCCTCTTCGCCGGCCTGACCGTCTTCGCCTGGTCGGAGGTGCTCGACACCGCGACGCTGCCCGGCCGCGACGACGTCGGTGCGCTGCGCATCCGCACCGTGGCGACCAAGGACAAGCCCTGCACCGAGCTGCCCTTCAAGCTCGAGAACGGCGACTACGACCCGGCGGTGATTCTCGACCTCGACTACTGGGTCGTCCTGCCGCGCTGAAATTCATTCGATCGTACGAAGATCTTGCACCGCAGCGACGGATGAGGCGAGCCATGCGCATCTGCATGGTGGATCATCCCTTTGGACGTTTTGACGCACTGCCGAAAAACGGGTTAGAAGGCTTCGACGTTTGCGACCATTCGCCGGCGAGACCGCCAGACATGCGCGCGCCGCCGGGCCGGTTCAACCCCCGAGGGATCGAAGACAGACGATGTCGACGAGCAAAGCCAAGGCCGCGGGCGGGGTCGAGCGCCCCCTTTCGCCGCATCTCCAGATCTATGCGCCCTCCTGGACGATGGTCATGTCCATCGTTCACCGCATCACCGGCGCCGCGCTCTATTTCGGCACCCTCCTGCTGGCCTGGTGGCTGATCGCCGCCGCGGCCGGCCCGAACGCCTTCGCCACGGCGCAATGGGTCTTCGGCTCGTGGATCGGGCGCCTCGTCCTCTTCGGCTACACCTGGGCCCTGGTCCATCACCTGATCGGCGGCATCCGCTTCCTGATCTGGGACTTCGGCCGGTGCTTCGACGAGAAGCCGCGGTTCATGCTGTCCAAGCTGAACATCGTCCTCTCCGTGCCGCTGACGATCCTGCTGTGGATCGTCGCCTACGCCGTCAAGTGAGGTGACGACCATGCGCACCCCCCTTTCCCAGGTCCGTGGCCGCGGTTCGGCCAAGTTCGGCACCGAAGACTACTGGCTGCAGCGGCTGACCGCCGCCGTGCTGGTGCCGCTGTCGATCGTGTTGATCATCTTCCTGGTGCGCAACGGCGCGGCCTCTCACGCCGACGTCCGCGCCGCCCTCGCCAATCCGATCTGCGCCATCCTGCTGGCTGCCGCGATCATCGCCGGTGTCCTGCACATGCGGGTCGGTATGCAGGTGATCATCGAGGACTACGTCCACGCGCAGCCCTGGTCGGTTCTGGCCATCGTCCTCAACTGGTTCTTCGCGGCCCTGATCGCCCTCGGTTCGATCTGGGCGGTCGCCAAGCTCTCCTTCGGGATGTGAACGACATGGCCGAAAACAACGCCAATCAGGTCACCGGCGCGTCCGGCAAGGCCTATTCCTTCATCGACCACACCTTCGACGTGGTGGTCGTCGGTGCCGGTGGCGCCGGCCTGCGTGCCGTCGTCGGCGCCTCCGAGGCGGGTCTCAAGACCGCCTGCGTCACCAAGGTGTTCCCCACCCGCTCCCACACCGTGGCGGCCCAGGGCGGCATCTCGGCGGCTCTCGCCAACATGGGCGAGGACAGCTGGCGCTTCCACATGTACGACACCGTCAAGGGGTCGGACTGGCTCGGCGACCAGGACGCCATCGAGTATCTGGTGCGCAACGCGCCGGACGCCGTCTACGAGCTCGAGCACTGGGGCGTGCCCTTCTCCCGCACGGAAGAGGGCAAGATCTACCAGCGTCCGTTCGGCGGCATGACCACCAACTACGGCAAGGGCATCGCCCAGCGCACCTGCGCGGCGGCCGACCGGACCGGTCACGCCATCCTGCACACCCTCTACGGCCAGTCGCTGCGTCACTCGGCGGAGTTCTTCATCGAGTACTTCGCCATCGATCTGATCATGGATGCCGACGGTGCCTGCCGCGGCGTCGTGGCGCTGTGCCTGGAAGACGGCACGCTGCATCGCTTCCGCGCCCAGAAGACCATTCTGGCCACCGGTGGCTACGGCCGCGCCTACTTCTCCTGCACCTCGGCCCATACCTGCACCGGCGACGGTGGCGGCATGGTGCTGCGCGCCGGCCTGCCGATGCAGGACATGGAATTCGTGCAGTTCCACCCGACCGGCATCTACGGCGCCGGCGTGTTGATCACCGAGGGTGCCCGTGGCGAGGGTGGCTATCTCACCAACTCCGCCGGCGAGCGCTTCATGGAGCGCTACGCTCCGTCGGCCAAGGACCTCGCCTCGCGTGACGTCGTTTCGCGCTCCATGACCATGGAGATCCGCGAAGGTCGCGGCGTCGGCAAGAGCGGCGACCACATCTACCTGCACCTCGATCACCTCGACCCAGCGATCCTCGCCGAGCGTCTGCCCGGCATCACCGAATCGGCGAAGATCTTCGCCGGCGTCGACCTCACCAAGGAGCCGATCCCGGTGCTGCCGACCGTCCACTACAACATGGGCGGCATCCCGACGAACTTCCACGGCGAGGTCCTGACCAAGAAGAACGGCGACCCGGATTCGGTGGTCCCCGGTCTGATGGCGATCGGCGAGGCGGCCTGCGTGTCGGTGCACGGCGCCAACCGCCTCGGCTCCAACTCGCTCACCGACCTCGTGGTGTTCGGCCGCGCCGCCGGCCTGCGCTGCAAGGAGACGGTGGTGCCGAACGGCCGTCAGCCGGAACTCCCGGCGAACGCCGGCGAACTCGCCGTCACCCGCCTCGACAAGTACCGCCACGCCTCCGGCTCGACCGCCACGGCCGAGCTGCGCAACGCCATGCAGCGCACCATGCAGAACAACTGCGCGGTGTTCCGCACCGGCGAGGTGCTCGAGGAGGGCGTCGGCCTGATCCAGAAGGTCTGGGAAGGCCTGCCGGACGTCAAGGTCACCGACCGGTCGCTGGTGTGGAACTCCGATCTCGTCGAGACGCTCGAGTTCGACAACCTCATCGAGCAGGCGGTCGTCACCATGAACTCCGCGGAAGCCCGCAAGGAGTCCCGTGGTGCCCACGCCCGCGAGGACTATCCGAACCGCGACGACGTCAACTGGATGAAGCACACGCTGGCCTGGGCCGACGGCGCGACCAAGAAGGTCACGCTCGACGACCGTCCGGTGCACACCTACACCATGTCCGACGACATCGCCTACATCGAGCCCAAGGCCCGCGTGTACTGATCACGCTGCGATCACCTCGTCGGCCTTCGGGCCGACGATCCGGTCGACAGATTGCGAAGAGGTGAGACCGAGATGGTCGAGTTTACCCTCCCCAAGAACTCCGTGGTCGGTACCGGCAAGACCTGGCCGAAGCCCGCCGGAGCCACCCGGCTCAAGGAATACCGCGTCTATCGCTGGAACCCGGACGACGGCTCCAACCCGCGCATCGACACCTATTTCGTCGATCTCGACGATTGCGGGCCGATGGTTCTCGACGGTCTGCTCTACATCAAGAACAAGATCGACCCGACGCTGACCTTCCGCCGCTCCTGCCGTG
>CALMFH010000003.1 GCA_937864925.1 uncultured Alphaproteobacteria bacterium
ATCTGTCCCGCCGCCACCGCGGCCGCCAGAACGAGGATCGCGGCCGCCGGATGAGGGGCGCGGCCGGCGAGGCGGCCGAGCGCGGGGGTGGAGGAGGGGGCGCCGGTCATTTCGTCCAGGTCGCCCGTTCGCCGGTGAAGAGACCGGAGGGTTTGAAGATCAGCACGGCCGCCATGAACAGGTAGATCGCCATCGAGGCGATCGCCGGCCCGGCCTGGGCGGCGGCGGAGCGATCGACGACGAGGCGCAGGAGGTCGGTGGCGAAGGCGCGGCCGAGCGTGTCGACCAGCCCGACGATCAGCGAGGCGACCAGCGCCCCGCGCACCGAGCCGATGCCGCCGATGACGATGACGACGAAGGCGAGGATCAGCACCGCGTCGCCCATGTGCGGCTCGACCGACAGGATCGGCCCGGCCATGGCGCCGGAGAAGCCGGCGAGCATGGCGCCGAAGGCGAAGACGAAGAGGAACAGCCGATCGATGTCGACCCCGAGCGCCGAGACCATCTCCGGATGGGTCGAGCCGGCGCGCACCAACATGCCGATGCGCGTCCGGGTGATCAGGAACCACAACAGGAAGGCGACGAAGAGCCCGGAAGCGATGATCGCCAGCCGCCACACCGGATAGAGCAGCCCCGGCATCAGCACCACCGAGCCGGAGAGTGCCGCCGGCACGCCGAGCGCGATCGGTGCCGGGCCGAAGATCATCTTCACCCCGTCGGTCGCCACCAGGATGACGCCGAAGGTGGCGAGTACCTGTTCGAGATGATCGCGCCGGGTGAGATGTCGGAAGAGCACCACCTCCATCACCAGACCGAGCACCAGCGCCGCCGCCAGTCCGAGGGCGAGGCCGAGCCCGAAGTTACCGGTCGCCGCCACCGCGGTCGCGGTCAGGTAGGCGCCGATCATGTACTGGACGCCGTGGGCCAGGTTGACGAAGTCCATCACCCCGAAGACGAGCGTCAGCCCCGCCGCGACCAGGAACAGGATCACGCCGAACTGCAGGCCGTTGAGGATCTGGACGAGGAGGAGCGTGAGGGACATCGAACCGGATGGGATGGTGGTGGGTGGTCTCGGTCGGGTGGATGCGTTCGGCGGGTGCCGCGAGGTGGCGTTCGGCGGCGCCGGCTCTCTCTCCCCGTCATCGCCGGGCTCGACCCGGCGACCCGACGGCGAGAGAGGTGGACGGGTTACGGCCTCGCCGTCGAGCACTCCCTCCTCCCTTTGCGGGGGAGGTGGCCCGGCGAAGCCGGGTCGGATGGGGTCGGCGCGGCGGGCTCCGGTTCGAGACGGACGGCACACTTCACCGCGTTCCCCGTCAGGCTCTCGCTCGGGGAAACGACCCCCACTCCGACCCTCCCCCGCGAAGGGGGAGGGAGCGCGCCGTGCGTGAGGGCGGCCGCAGTCCCATCGGGAGTGCCGCGCCTCGCCTCACTTCAGCGCACACTCCGCCCCGTAGGCGTCGCCGGCCTTGTCGAAGACCTTGGAGACGATCTCGGTGGCGTACTTGCCGTCGGCCCGCTTCACCGCCTTGACGACGTAGAAGTCCTGTTTCGGGAAGCCGTTGGGCGAGAAGGCGAAGCCGCCGCGCACCGACTTGAACGGCGCCGACAGCATCGCCTTGCGGAAGGCGTCCTTGTCGGAGACCTTGCCGCCGGCGGCCTTCAGCGCTCCGTCGATGAGCTTGGCCGCGTCGTACCCTTGGGCCGCATAGAGCGAGGGGACGACGCCGTATTCCTTCTCGTAGGCCGCGACGAAGGCCTTGTTCTCGGGCGTATCGAGGTTCGGCGCCCATTCCGCACCCGACAGCAGGCCGAGAGCGGCGTCCTGGGTGGCGGGCAGCGTCGTCTCGTCGACGGTGAAGGCCGAGAGGAACGGGATCTTGGCGCCGAGGCCGGCCTGAGTCCACTGCTTGACTAGGTTCACGCCCATGCCGCCGGGCATGAAAGTGAAGACCGCGTCGGGGTTGGCGGCGGCGATCTTGGTCAGTTCGGCGGAGAAGTCGAGCTGGCCGAGCGGCGTGAAGATCTCGTCGATCACTTCGCCCTTGTAGGCACGCTTGAAGCCCGCCATCGAGTCCTTGCCCGCCTGATAGTTGGGCGTCATCAGGACGACCTTCTTGTAACCCTTCGACTGGGCGTAGGCGCCCATGGTCTCGTGGTTCTGGTCGTTCTGATAGGAGGCCGAATAGAAGAACGGCGAACAGCCCTTGCCGGCGAGCGGCGAGGGGCCGGCGTTGCCGGAGACGAGCGGCGTCTCGGCCTCGAACACCGGCTTGGCGATCGCCATCATGACGTTGGAGAAGACGACGCCGGCGACGACGTCGACCTTGTCGCGCTCGATCAGCGCCTTGACCTTGGTGACGGCGACGTCCGGCTTCAGCTCGTCGTCGACGACGATCACTTCCGCCGCCTGGCCGCCGAGTTTGCCCCCCAGTTCCTTCACCGCCAGCTGGAAGCCGTCGCGCATGTGGACGCCGAGGGCGGCGGACGGCCCCGACAGGGTCGAGACGAAGCCGACCTTGATCGGGTCGGCGGCCGCGAGACCGGTGGTGGCGAGGAGGGCCGCCGCGAACGCGGCCATGCGGGTCGAATGAACCATCGGACTCACCTTCTTGTTCTTCGCGCCGGTCGGCGCGTCGGCCTTGTTCTTCGCGCCGGTCGGCGCCGGCTCGTTCTCGGTGCCGGTCGGCGCCGGCTCGTTCTCGGTGCCGGTCGGCGCCGGCTCGTACTTCGCGCCGGATGGCGCGTCGGCATTCGTCGCTACGCTCGCCGGTTTCCTCCCGCGGCGCCGGTGCCGGCCGTTCGATCACGACGCACGGGACATCTCCCGTTCGCGCCGTCGGGACCGGACGGCGCCCGCACCAACTTCTTTATAATGGGGTTTTCATGAATTGCACCCGGTCGGAGCCGCTCGATTTCCAGGCATCGGGACAGCTGCTCGCCGGGTCGACGATCGTTTCGCCGGCGCCGCGTGCCGTCTGGCCGTCTGCGCCCTACGTATGTATCCTGAGGTGGGGAGCGACACAGGAGTCGATCGATGACCGCTCGCATCGAGGACCGTATCGCCCGTGCCGTCGACCAGGGTCGCGGCGTCGCCGCCGCCGATCTGGTGCTGAAGGGTGGGCGCTTCCTCGACCTCGTCACCGGCGAGCTCGTCCACTCCGACGTCGCGATCTGCGACGACCTGATCGTCGGCACCTTCGGCGACTATCGCGGGCGTCGCGAGATCGACGTCTCGGGGCAGGTGATCGTTCCCGGCTTCGTCGACAGCCATCTCCACGTCGAGAGTTCGCTGCTCACCCCGCAGGAGTTCGATCGTTGCGTCGTTCCCCATGGTGTCACCACGGCGATCTGCGATCCGCACGAGATCGGCAACGTGCTCGGCCGCGCCGCGCTCGAATTCTTCCTCGCCTCGGCGGAGACGACGATCGTCGATCTGCGCGTCATGTTGTCGAGTTGCGTGCCCTCGACCGACCATCTCGAGACCGCCGGGGCGCGGCTCTCGGCCGACGATCTCCTCGCCTTCGCCGACCACCCCAAGGTGCTCGGCCTCGCCGAGTTCATGAACGTCCCCGGCGTCTTCGCCCACGATCCCGGATGCATGGCCAAGCTCGCCGCCTTCGCCGGCCGCCACATCGACGGCCATGCGCCGCTGATGCGCGGCAAGGACCTCAACGGCTATCTCGCCGCCGGTATCCGCACCGATCACGAGGCGACCACCACCGACGAGGCGCTGGAGAAGATCCGCAAGGGCATGACCGTGCTGATCCGCGAGGGCTCGGTGTCGAAGGACCTGCACCTGCTGGCGCCGGTGCTGACCGAGCGCACCAGCCCGTTCATGGCGTTCTGCACCGACGACCGCAATCCGCTCGACATCGCCGAGGAGGGCCACCTCGACTTCGTCGTCCGCACCGCGATCCGCCTCGGGGTGCCGCCGCTCGCCGCCTACCGTGCCGCTTCGTGGTCGGCGGCGCGGGCCTTCCGCCTGCACGACCGTGGTCTGGTCGCCCCCGGGTGGCGGGCCGATCTGGCGATCCTCGACGATTTCGAGGACTGCCGGGTGTCGCGGGTGATCTCCGCCGGCCGGCCGGTGGACGAGGCGTTGTTCGCGACGCGGCGGCCGATCGCGCCGATCGGACGGCGGTCGATCAAGGCGCGGCACGTCGAGGCGGCCGACTTCCGAACCCCCGGCGCCGGGCCGTCGACCCCGGTGATCGGCATCCTGCCCGGCCGTATCGTCACCGAGCGGCGCGACCTGACGCTGCCCTTCGTCGACGGCGCGCGGCGGGTCGATCTCGATCGGGACGTGATCAAGATCGCTGTGGTCGAACGCCACGGCCTGACCGGCGGCATCGGTCGTGCCTTCACCCAAGGCTTCGGCCTGAAGCGCGGCGCCATCGCCGCTTCCGTCGGCCACGACAGCCACAACATCACTGTGTGCGGCGCCGACGACGCCGACATGGCGGCGGCGGTCAATCGGATGGCCGAGATCGAGGGCGGCTTCGTCGTGGTCGAGGGCGGGCGGGTGCTGGCCGAACTGCCGCTGGCGAGCGCCGGGCTGATGAGCCTCGGCTCCCACGAGACGGTGCACGACCAGTTGGTGCCGCTACGCGCCGCGGCGAAGGGGCTCGGGGTGACGCTGACCGAGCCGTTCCTGCAGATGGCCTTCCTGCCGCTGCCGGTCATCCCCCACCTCAAGGTGACCGACAAGGGCCTCGTCGATGTCGACCGCTTCGAACTGATCGACGGGTGAGGCATCGCGGGGTTCGAACGTCGTCGCGCCCTCACACCTCCGCCGCTTCCAGCGCCGGATAGTCGGTGTAGCCCTTCGGGCCGTTGTCGTTGCCGTAGAGGGTGGCGACGTCGAGCGGGTTCTGCGGAGCGTCCTTGGCGAGGCGGCCGAGGAGATCCGGGTTGGCGATGTAGGCCTTGCCCCAGGCGGCGGCATCGGCCGTACCGGCGTCGAGGAGCGCCTGGGCGCTCTCCCGGGTCAGTCCCTCGTTGGCGATCACCACGCCGCCGAAGAGCCGCTTGATCTCGGGGAGCAGGCTGTCGTCGGCGAGGCGTTCGCGCAGGAAGAGGAAGGCGAGCTTCCGTTTCGCCAGTTCGCGGGCGACATGGGTGAAGACGGCGCGCGGGTTCGAGTCGCCGGCGTCGTTGGCGTCGCAGCGCGGGGCAAGATGGATGCCGACCCGGCCGGGTCCCCACACCGCGACGACCGCGTCGGTCACCTCGAGCAGGAAACGCGCCCGGTTCTCGACGGAGCCGCCGTAGGCATCGGTGCGGAGATTGGTCTTGTCCTGGAGGAACTGGTCGATCAGGTAGCCGTTGGCGGCGTGGATCTCGACCCCGTCGAACCCGGCCGCCTCGGCGTTCGCCGCGGCGTCGGCGTAGGCGGTGACGATGGCCGGGATCTCCTCGATCGCCAGCGCCCGCGGCGTGACGAACGGCCGCTTCGGCCGTTGCAGCGTGACGTGACCGGCGGGCTGCACCGCGCTCGGGGCGACCGGCAGATCGCCGTCGAGATAGACCGGGTCGGAGATGCGGCCGACGTGCCAGAGCTGAGCGACGATCAGCCCGCCCTTCGCATGGACCGCCTCGGTGACCCTACGCCAGCCGGCGACCTGCTCGGCCGACCACAGGCCGGGGGTGTCGGGATAGCCGACGCCTTTCGGCGTCACCGCCGTCGCCTCGGTCAGGATCATGCCGGCGTCGGCGCGCTGGACGTAGTATTCGACGTTGAGATCGGTCGGGACCCGGCCGGCGCCGGCGCGGCAGCGGGTGAGCGGCGCCATGACGATGCGGTTGCGCAGGGCGAGCTCGCCGGCGACGAGCGGATCGAACAGAGACGGCATCGGAAGTCCTCGAGCGGGGAGGGGCGCACGCGGCGCGGGTGGGTGGGTTCAATATGGGTGGTGGCGGGCGACCGCGCCAGTGCACCGCCGCGAGGGCCGCTCAGCAGTCCAACGACTGCCCGCCGGCCGTGGGCCGCTTTAGGATCCGACCAGCCGCCCGATCGGAGGACGACCCATGCGCGCGATGGTGCTCCGGCGACCGAAGACACCTCTGGTGCTCGAGGAGCGACCGGATCCGCTTCCCGGCCCCGGTGAGATCCGGGTGAAGGTCGCCGCCTGCGCCGTCTGCCGCACCGATCTGCACGTGGTCGACGGCGACCTGACCCCCCATCGCTCGCCGATCGTGCCCGGTCACGAGATCGTCGGCCGCATCGACGTTCTCGGGGCGGGCGTCACCGATCTCGCCCTCGGCGAGCGGGTCGGCATCCCCTGGCTCGGCCACACCTGCGGCACCTGCCCGTGGTGTGCGAGCGGTGCCGAGAACCTCTGCGACGCGCCGGCTTTCACCGGCTGGGACCGTGACGGCGGTTTCGCCAGCCATGTGGTGGCGGACGCCGCCTTCGCCGTGCCGCTCGGCGATCTCGACCTCGACGACGTCGCCGCCGCGCCGCTGATGTGCGCCGGCCTCATCGGCTGGCGTTCCCTGGTGAGGGCCGGGCAGGGCAGAGTGCTCGGCCTCTACGGCTTCGGTGCCGCTGCCCACATCGTCGCGCAGGTGGCGAAGCACCAGGGGCGCCGCGTCTTCGCCTTCACCCGACCGGGAGACGCGGAAGCGCAGGGTTTCGCGCGGTCGCTCGGCTGCGACTGGGCCGGTGACGCCGGGGCGACGCCGCCCGAACCGCTCGACGCGGCGATCATCTTCGCTCCGGTCGGCGACCTGGTGCCCGAGGCGTTGCGGGTGGTGAAGAAGGGCGGGCGGGTGGTGTGCGGCGGCATCCACATGTCGGACATCCCCGCCTTTCCCTATGCGCTCTTGTGGCAGGAACGCGAGGTCGTGTCGGTCGCCAACCTGACGCGCGCCGACGCCCGCGACTTCCTCGCCGTGGCGCGTCGGGCGAAGCCGCACATCGCCACCCACACCTATCCGCTCGAGGCGGCGAACGTCGCGCTCGACGATCTGAGGGCGGGACGCTTCGTCGGCGCCGCGGTGCTGGTGCCCTGAGCGATCGCGGGCGAGGGGCGGAGTCAGCCGACCCGTCGGGTCCCTTCCGGCCCTCGCCGCAGGGCGTCGAGGAAGAGGCGCACCGTATCGGCGAGGCTGCCGGTCTGCGCGCCGAAGGCCTTGGCGACGGTGTCGACGTCGACGGCGTTGCGCCCTGTCTCGGTGATCGCCGTCTCCACGGCCGCCACCGAGCGCGCCAGGACGACGGTGCCATCGGCGGCCTGGGCCACCGATCCGGCGATGTCCTGGGTGACGGCACCCTGTTCTTCGATCGCGGCGGCGATCGAAGCGGTGACGCCGCCGATGTCGCGCATGATCCTGCCGATCTCGTCGATGGCGTCGACCGCCCGGCCGGTTCCCGACTGGATGTCGGCCACTCGTCGCGAGATCTCTTCGGTCGCCTTCGCGGTCTGGCCGGCGAGGTTCTTCACCTCCGACGCGACAACCGCGAAGCCGCGTCCGGCCTCGCCGGCGCGGGCCGCTTCGATGGTGGCGTTGAGGGCGAGGAGATTGGTCTGTCCGGCGATCGCCTGGATCAGGCCGACGACCGCACCGATCTGCGAGCCCGAGTGAGCCAGCGCCTCGACCGCTTCGGCCATCTGCGAGGTCATGCCGTTGGCCCGGTCGACGATGCCGGTCGCCGCGCCGATCTGGCGGCCGATCTCGCCGATCGAGGCAGAGAGCTCTTCGGCGGCGCTCGCCACCGACTGCACCATGGTGGAGGTTTCCTCGGCGGCGGCGGCGGCGCTGGTCGCCTGATCGCGGGCGGACGCGGCGATCCCGGTGAGTGCCTCGGCGGTGCCGAGCATTCTGCCCGAACAGCCGCCGACCTCGCCGAGCATCGCCTCGGCTTCGCCCTTGAAACGGGTGATCTCACCCTCGACGAAGGCGGCCTGGCGCGTCCGCTCTTCGAGCAGCACGTCCTGATAGACGCTGATGGCGATGTCCATGTCGAGGAACACCGCCTGATTGAGTGCCCGCAACCGCTCGGTGAGTCGCGCCCGATCGCGACCGGCCGCGGCGACGAGAAGGGCGGTGACTTCGTTGAGGACGAACTGATAGCCGCCGATGTACCAGCGCGGCTCGAGGCCGATGCGGTGATGGGCGAGGCCGATGGCACGCACCGAGCGAACGTATTCGTCGTCGAAACGCCCGGAAAAGACCCGGCTCCAGTGTGTCCGTTGCGCCCGCGCGAGATCGGTGGAACGCGGTCCGATGAGCCGGGCGAGTTCCGGCTCGCGGCCGACGTGCTCGTAGAAGCGGCGGAGCACGGCTTCGAGGTGCGGTTCGACGGTCTTCCAGACCTCCGGTAGAACCGTCAGGGTGGCGCGGTCGATGCGGGCGAAGCGGAGCCGCCGTTCCGTCTCTTGTTCGGTGACCATCACACACCCTCCTAGTCGTTCGATCGTCCGACGAGCGAAGCAGTGCGCGTCGAAACTACGTTGTCGTCATCCAGCTCTCCGACCAAGTGAAATTTCGGAACGAGAAGAAGCGATGCGACATCTGGAAGTTTCGATGATGAAACCGGTTGGTTAACGAATTGTTTCCGACGAACTACGCTCGCATCGGTGGTGATGGCGGCGGTGGCGGCGTGTGACGCACGGTGACGACGATCTGCGGGCACCGGTTCTCCTGCGCCGCCACGACACGCCCATCCCCGGTCCAGCGTAGGCGGGGCCGCCTTCACCGAATCTTAGGGATGTCCCGAGAAAGATGAGGCTGGGAAATTTCGGTTGTCGTCGCGCGAGATCGCGGCAGGTTCGACGAGATCGGACGCCTCATGGAAGAACCGGTGGTCGACAGCCCGAAGCGATACGGCTCCGCTCTCGCGGTCGCATTCGGCTTTCTGGTGCTCGCCCTCGGCGGTCTCGGCCTGTCACGCACCTACGGCGAAGTCGCGGCCCTATGGCCCGCGACGGCCTTCGCGGTGACGGTGATGTGGCGAAATCCGGCGATTCCCGTCGTCCCGACCCTCGCCGGAATCTGGGCGGCGGGGACCGGCGCGCCGCTGCTCTTCGGCACGTCCGTCGACCTGTCGGTGGTGCTCGGCGCCGTCGACGTCCTCGAAGTCGGTTTCGCCTATGTCGGTCTCTCCTGGCTCGGCGAGCGGCGGATCGATCGATCGATTCTGGTGTTCCTCGCGGCGTTGACGGTCGTCGGGGCGATCGCGCCGGCGATCGGTGCGGCGCTCGGAGCGGCGGCGATCCAGGCACGTCTCGGTGCCGATTTCCGATCGGTGTGGGCGACGTGGTGGGTCGGTAATGCGCTCGGTGCGGCGCTGGTGTTGCCGATCGCCGCGTCCGCGACCCGTCGCCGTTTCGCCGCGATCCTAGAGACGCGCGCTCTCGCCGAAGCCACGCTTCTGGTCATGGCCGCGGGCGCGGTCGTCCTGGTGACGGTCACGCATGTCGGTCAGCCCAACGTGCTGATGGCGGTGCCGGTGTTGGTCGCCGCCATTCGGCTCAACCCGCTGGCCGCCGCGATCCTCGGCTCTGCGACGGTGATCTCGCTGCTCGCCGCCTCGCTCTTCGGTTGGGTGGTGGGATCCTTCGGCGCGACCCAGTGGAGCTTCTTCGGGCCCTGGGCCACCGGTGCGCTGCTGTTGCCCTACACGATCGCGTTGCTGATCGACGAACTGGCGCGCGAACGGGAGCGCCTGGCGGCCAGCGAACGGCACTTCCGTGTCGCCATGGATCGCTCGCCCTTCGGCATGGTGCTGCTCGACCTCCAGGGTCGCTGCACGGCCGTCAACCGCGCGCTCGGCGAGTTCCTCGGTTACGAGCCGGAGGACATCATCGGCCTTTCGCCGGCCGAGTTCACCGTCGGCGACGACCGCGAACTGGTCGCCGAGCGGATGAAGCGCCTCCTCGTCGGCGAGATCGACGACTATTCACTCGAGAAGCAGTTCTTCCACAAGAACGGTACGCCGATGTGGACCTTCATCGCCGTCTCGCTGGTACGCGACGAGCGCAGCGGCGAACCGCTCTACATGATCGCCCAGATGCAGGACATCTCGGCCCGCAAAACAGCCGAAGCCGCGCTGGAGGAGAGCGAGAGCCGGTGGAATTTCGCACTGGAGAGCGCCGGGCAGGGGGTGTGGGACTACGACTACAGCCGACGCAGCACCTTCTATTCGTCGATGTGGGCGCGCATGCTCGGCTACGAGCCGAGCGACATCTCGACCGAGGCGGACGGCTGGCTGGCGCTCGTCCATCCGCACGATCTGCCGCGACTGCTCCGGCAGGAACAGATCCATCTCGCCGGCGGCAGTTCTCAGTTCGAATGCGAATTCCGCATGCTCCACAAGCAGGGGCATTGGGTGTGGGTCCTCGACCGCGGCAAGGTGATCGCCCGGGACGCCGACGGCCGGCCGCTGCGCATGATCGGCACCCACACCGACATCACCGAACACCGCAAGCTCACCGAAGCGCTCCAGGAGGAGAAGGAGCGCCTGCGTATCACCCTGCATTCGATCGGTGACGGCGTCATCTGTACCGATGCCACCGGCCTCGTCACCTTCATGAATCCGATCGCCGAGCAATTGACCGGTTGGTCGGCGACCGCGGCGCTGCACCGGCCGGTCGAAATCGTCTTCCATCTCGTCGACGAGCGTGACGATCGGCCGATCGAGGGAACGGTGGCCCAGTGCCTGACCCGACTCGATCGGGTGTCGCGCGACGAGGGCGCCGTCCTGGTCGCCCGCGACGGTGCGCGTGTCGACGTCAAGGCGTCTGCCTCGCCGGTGCGCCGGCCCTCGGGGGAGGTGCTCGGTGCGGTTCTGGTGTTCCAGGACGTCACCCGCGCCCGTACTCTGCAGAAGGAACTGGCGCAGATGGCCCGTCACGATGCGTTGACCGGCCTTCCCAATCGCACCGCCTTCGAACACGAGCTCGGCGAGTTCTGCGCCACGGCGGGTGGCGAGGGGCGGGTGCACGCCCTGTGCTTCCTGGATCTCGATCGCTTCAAGATCGTCAACGACACCGCCGGTCACGCCGCCGGGGACGCTCTGCTGCGCGAGGTCGGGCGGGTGATCCGCGAGCAGATGCGCCGTCAGGACCGCATCGCCCGCCTCGGTGGCGACGAATTCGGCATCCTGCTCGCCGATTGCGACGAGGACGACGCCCAGCGCATCGCCGAGCGCCTGCTCGAACGGATCGGACGGGTGCCGTTCACCTGGGACCGACGCGTCTACGAGGTCGGCGCCTCGGTCGGCGTCGCCCGCATCGATGCCGACACACCGCTCGCCGCCGACGTCATGAGCCGGGCCGACGTCGCCTGTTATGCGGCGAAAGCGGCCGGGCGCAGCCGTGTCTCGGTCTATCACCCGTCCGAGGGCGACGCCCGTCGCCATCACCATGAGCTCCACACCGCCGCCGGCATCCGCGCCGCGCTCGATGCCGACCGCTTCGTCGTCCACGCCCAGGAGATCCTCGATCTCAGGCCCGCCGGTCATCTCCAGCGCCACTGCGAACTGCTGGTGCGGATGCGTGACGAGGCCGGAGACCTTCTCTCACCCGGTGTCTTCATTCCCGCCGCCGAGCGCTACGGCCTGATGGCGGCCATCGACCGATGGGTCATCCGTCGGGTGTTGCACACCTACGGATCGGCCATCCTCGCGGTGCCGCGTCTCACCGTGTCGATCAACCTGTCGGCCAATTCACTGGAGGACGCCGGCTTCCTCGACTTCCTCGCCGCCGAACTCGAGCGCTCGGTGTTGCCGCCGCATCGGCTGCGCTTCGAGATCACCGAGACCACGCTGATCAACAACCTGACCAATGCGGCGAAGCTGGTGGCCGATCTCAGGGCCGCCGGATACGCCATCATGCTCGACGACTTCGGCGCCGGTGTCTCCTCCTTCGCCTATCTCGAGCATTTCCCCGCCGACTATCTCAAGATCGACGGCGGGTTCGTCCGCAAACTCAAGGACAACCCGGTCGACCGGGCGATCGTCGAGAGCATCAACGACATCGGCCACAAGATCGGTGCGGTCACGGTCGCCGAGTTCGTCGAGGACGAGGAGACGCTGACGATCCTGCGCGAGATCGGTCTCGACATGGCTCAGGGCTATCACATCGCCCGGCCGATCCCGCTCGAGACCCTGCTCCTCGACTTCGCCGGAGCAGATGCCGAACTCGTCTCCGGCCGCGCCTGATCGAATCGACGCGCCGCCGATCGTCGCCGCCACGGCGACGGTGCGTTTCCCCGAGCGACACCACGTCGCGCCGGGTCGGCGGTTGATCGAGCGGCGAGCGCACCCCAATTTCCCCGAAGAGCGTCGCCGGCCCGACATTCCGGACGACGCCGCGTCCGACACCCCGACCCGAGGTTCCCATGCCCACACTCGACGCCGCTGCGTTCGATCTCCTCTTCCGCGAAGCCCGCACCCACAACGGCTGGACCGCCGAGCCGGTCTCCGACACCGAACTCACCGCTGCGCTCGATCTCGCCAAGATGGCGCCGACCGGCGCCAACGGGCAGCCGCTGCGGGTCGTCTTCGTCCGCTCGGCCGAGGCCAAGGCGAGGCTGAAGGCGGTGCTGTCGCCCGGCAACGTCGACAAGACCATGGCGGCGCCGGTGACCGCGATCGTCGCCTACGACCCGAAGTTCTACGATCTGCTGCCGCGGCTGTTCCCACACACCGATGCCCGGTCCTGGTTCGCCGGCGATCCGGTCGGCGCCGAGGCGGTGGCCCGGATGAACGCGACACTGCAGGGCGCCTATCTCATCCTGGCTCTGCGCGCCGTCGGCCTCGACACCGGCCCGATGGGCGGCTTCGACGCGGCGGCGGCCGATGCCGCCTTCTTCCCCGACGGGGAGGCGAAGTCGATCTTCCTGATCAACATCGGCCACGGCGACCCCGCCGCGCTGTTCCCGCGCAGCCCACGCCTCGACTTCGACGAGATGGCGAAGATCGTCTGAGCGGCGACGCACCGGCGAACGAACGAGCCGCCGAGGGTGATCTCGGCGGCTCGCTTCGTTCGTTGCCGCTGCGGCGCGGCGGACCGGCATCCGGGTCGCCTTCCACACCTCTCCACGGGGGAGGGCGGGCATCGTGCGGGGGGCGGCGCCCGGCCGCTCATTCCGCCGGCCGTTCGCTCTCCCGCTTCGCCGTCACCGCGGCGCGTTTCGCCCGGCTGCGGAACCAGCCGGTGGTCCTGCGGATGGCGACGTAGAAGACCGGCGTCAGGAACAGACCGAAGAAGGTCACGCCGACCATGCCGAAGAACACCGCGGTGCCGAGTGCCTGACGCATCTCGGCGCCGGGTCCCTGTGCGATCACCAGCGGCAGGACGCCGAGGATGAAGGCGAAGGCGGTCATCAGGATCGGTCGGAGCCGGAGCCGGCAGGCCTCGATCACCGCCGCGACCGGGCCGTTGCGGTTCTGGATCTCGCCCTGGCTGGCGAATTCGACGATCAGGATGGCGTTCTTGGCGGCGAGGCCGACCAGCACCACCAAGCCGACCTGGGTCAGGATGTTGTTGTCCATGCCGCGCATCATCACGCCGGCCAACGCCGACATGACGCTCATCGGCACGATCAGGATGATGGCGAGCGGTAGGGCCCAGCTCTCGTACTGTGCGGCGAGCAGCAGGAAGACGAAGAGTACCGAGAGCGAGAAGACGAAGACGGTCGAGCCGCCGGCGAGCTTCTCCTGGAAGGCGAGCTCGGTCCACTGGAAGCCGGTGCC
>CALMFH010000004.1 GCA_937864925.1 uncultured Alphaproteobacteria bacterium
GCTATCGCGGCCACTCCATGTCCGACCCGGCCAAGTACCGGTCGAAGGAGGAGGTGCAGAAGATGCGCAACGAGCACGATCCGATCGAGCAGGTGCGCAATCGCCTGCTCGCCGGCGGGCTGGTCAGCGAGGACGATCTCAAGAAGATCGACGCCGAGGTGCGGATCATCGTGCAGGAATCCGCGGAATTCGCTCAGAACGACCCGGAGCCGGACACGTCCGAGCTCTGGACCGACATCGTACGCTGAGGAGACCCGCGAGATGGCCACCGAAATCCTGATGCCCGCGCTCTCCCCGACGATGGAGGAGGGCAAGCTCGCCAAATGGCTGAAAGCCGTCGGCGATACCGTCAAGGCCGGCGACGTCATCGCCGAAATCGAGACCGACAAGGCGACCATGGAGGTCGAGGCGGTCGACGAGGGCGTGCTCGCGGCGATCCTGATCGCCGCCGGCACCGAGGCGGTCAAGGTCAACACCCCGATCGCGGTGATCGGCTCCGACGTGAACGACACCGCCACCGGCGGCGCCTCGGCTCCCGCAACCACTCCGGCGCCCGCCGCTGCTCCGGTCGCGGTGAGCCCGGCGACCGTCCCGGCCGCGCCCGCCGCTCCGACAGAGGACGAGTATCCGGCCGGGACCACCTTCACCGCGATGACGGTGCGCGAGGCGTTGCGCGAGGCGATGGCCGAGGAGATGCGCCGCGACGACACCGTCTTCATCATGGGCGAGGAGGTCGCCGAGTATCAGGGCGCCTACAAGATCACCCAGGGGCTCCTCCAGGAGTTCGGCGCCGAGCGGGTCATCGACACGCCGATCACCGAGCACGGCTTCACCGGCCTCGCGGTCGGCGCCGCCTTCGGCGGGCTGAAGCCGATCGTCGAGTTCATGACCTTCAACTTCGCCATGCAGGCGATCGACCACATCATCAATTCGGCCGCCAAGACGCTCTACATGTCCGGCGGTCAGATGGGATGTCCGATCGTGTTCCGCGGCGCCAACGGCGCGGCGGCCCGCGTCGGCGCCCAGCACTCCCAGGACTACGCGGCGTGGTACGCCCAGATCCCGGGCCTCGAGGTGGTGCAGCCGTGGTCGGCCGCCGACGCCAAGGGCCTGCTCAAGGCGGCGATCCGCTCGCCCAACCCGGTGGTCTTCCTGGAGAACGAGATCCTCTACGGCCAGTCGTTCGACGTGCCGGTGGGCGACTTCGTCACCCCGATCGGCAAGGCCAAGGTGGTGCGTTCCGGCAGCGACGTGACGCTCGTCTCCTTCGGCATCGGCATGACCTACACGGTCAAGGCCGCCGCCGAGCTCGAGGCGATGGGCATCTCGGCCGAGGTGATCGACCTGCGCTCGCTCCGCCCGCTCGACATGGCGACGGTCGTCGCCTCGGTGATGAAGACCGGACGCTGCGTCACCGTGGAAGAGGGCTGGCCGACCTGCTCGATCGGCTCGGAGATCGCTTCCCGCCTCGTCACCGAAGCCTTCGATTATCTCGATGCGCCGGTGCTCAAGGTGACGGGGAAGGACGTGCCGATGCCCTACGCCGCCAACCTCGAGAAGCTGGCGCTGCCGACGGTCGCCGAGGTGATCGAGGCGGTGCGCGCGGTGACCTACCGCTGAGGGGGGGAGGGAAAAGATGAAAGATTTCCGATACCTCGTACTCGGAGTAGAGCAGTTTTCTCCCGCAACCGGTTGGTGGCGATTCATCGAGTCGCGCGATGCCGACGGAGAGGTAGATAGCTACTTCGAACCGATCGTCGGTTTTGCCGTCACATCGCTTCAGGACTGGAAGACAAAATCAGCGCGAAAGGCTGTTCTCGCTGTTACTGTCGAAGAGTTGAGGCAGTTATCTTATGATGCGGTCACGGGAGAGGGCGGTGTCTACGCTGCTGATCTTGTGCCTTCAATGTATCATGATAGCGACTTTGAAATTGTCGGGCAAAAGCTGAGGGTTGGAGCCCAAGTACGAGGAGCATGAATATGCCCACCAACATCCTCATGCCCGCGCTGTCTCCGACGATGGAGAAGGGCAATCTCGCCAAGTGGCTGAAGGCCGTCGGCGACACCGTCAAGGCCGGCGACGTCATCGCCGAGATCGAGACCGACAAGGCGACCATGGAAGTGGAAGCCGTCGACGAGGGGACGCTCGCCGCCATCCTCGTCCCGGCCGGCACCCAGGACGTCGCCGTCAACACGCCGATCGCGGTGATCGCGGCGGAGAGCGAGGACGCGACGGCCGCCGCCGCTCCGGCGCCGAAGGCCGCTCCGGCGCCCGCCGCGGCGCCGTCCTCCCCCCTCGCGGGGGAGGTGGCCGCACGCACCGCGGTCGGAGGGGGGGCCTCGCCGCAAGCGACGGCCCACGCCTCCGGCGATCGCATCTTCTCCTCGCCGCTCGCCCGTCGGGTGGCCACGG
>CALMFH010000005.1 GCA_937864925.1 uncultured Alphaproteobacteria bacterium
CCGGCATCGACGAGGCCAAGGAGGATCTCCAGGAGATCGTCGAGTTCCTGCGCGACCCGCAGAAGTTCCAGCGGCTCGGCGGCCGCATCCCGCGTGGCGTGCTGCTGGTCGGCCCTCCCGGTACGGGTAAGACGCTCACCGCCCGTGCGGTCGCCGGCGAGGCCAACGTGCCGTTCTTCACCATCTCGGGCTCGGACTTCGTCGAGATGTTCGTCGGCGTCGGCGCGAGCCGTGTCCGCGACATGTTCGAACAGGCGAAGAAGAATGCCCCCTGCATCATCTTCATCGACGAGATCGACGCGGTCGGCCGCCATCGCGGCGCCGGCCTCGGCGGCGGCAACGACGAGCGCGAGCAGACGCTGAACCAGCTGCTGGTCGAGATGGACGGCTTCGAACAGAACGAAGGCATCATCATCATCGCCGCCACCAACCGGCCCGACGTGCTCGACCCGGCGCTCCTGCGTCCCGGCCGCTTCGACCGGCAGATCACCGTGCCGAACCCGGACGTCAACGGCCGCGAGAAGATCCTCAAGGTGCATGTCCGCAAGGTGCCGATCGCGCCGGACGTCGACCTGCGCATCCTCGCCCGCGGCACCCCCGGCTTCTCCGGCGCCGACCTGATGAACCTCGTCAACGAGGCGGCGCTGCTCGCCGCCCGGCGCAACAAGCGCCTCGTCACCATGGCGGAGTTCGAGGACGCCAAGGACAAGGTGATGATGGGCGCCGAGCGCAAGTCGATGGCGATGTCGGAGGAGGAGAAGCGGCTCACCGCCTACCACGAGGCCGGCCACGCCATCGTCGGTCTGACCGTGCCGGCGGGCCTGCCCGTCCACAAGGCGACGATCATCCCGCGCGGCCGCGCGCTCGGCATGGTCAAGTTCCTGCCCGAGGGCGACCGCTACTCGATGAAGTTCAAGGAATACACCTCCCACCTCGCCGTCGCCATGGGCGGCCGCGTCGCCGAGGAGATCGTCTTCGGCAAGGAGAACATCACCTCCGGCGCCGTCGGCGACATCGATCAGGCCACCAAGATGGCCCGCGCCATGGTCACCCGCATGGGCTTCTCCGACGAACTCGGCCTCGTCGCCTACGGCGACAACCAGGACGAGGTCTTCCTCGGCATGTCGGTCGGCCGCCAGCAGAGCGTCTCGGAGGCGACCGCCCAGAAGATCGACCGCGAGGTCCGTCGTCTGATCGAGGAGGCCTACGAGGAGGCCAAACGCATCCTCACCGAACGCCACGACGACCACATCCGGCTCGCCGAGGCGCTGCTCGAGTACGAGACCCTGACCGGTGACGAGATCAAGGACCTGATCGCCGGCAATCCGCCGCGCCGTGACGGCGGCGAGGAAGCCGCCCCGCCGCCGCGCTCTTCCGCCGTACCGCCCGCCGGCAGCCGGCGCGCCTCCGACGGCGGCGAACCCGAAGGGGGCCCGGTGCCTCAGCCGAGCTGACCCGACCCACCGGCTCTCCGGACACGGGCGCCCGCGACGACCTCGCGGGCGTTTCGCTTTCGCTCGCGGGATCTCCGGCGTGATGTCGCCGATCCGGCCGCCGCTCGTCCCACGGCGCCTGCCCTGCCCCCCTTCTGCCGCGATTTTCACCGCTCGCCGCGTTCGCACGGTGAATTTCCATGCAGTCGGCGACGTAGGGACAGGAAACCCCTTGCACGAAAGTTGGACTCGCCCTTGCATGGGCCGGGGAAGGCGCACCCGAGGGGCGGGCGCGCCGAGCCCGATCCCGGGGGGGTGTCCAACATGTCGGAATCGCTGTCCGCCGTCGACGAACGGCTACCGTTGCCGCGCCTTTCGGCGCTCGGCCTGCAACACGTGCTGGTGATGTACGCCGGCGCCGTGGCGGTGCCGTTGATCGTCGGTCGCGCACTCAAACTGCCGCCGGAACAGGTGGCGATGCTGATCAGCGCCGATCTCTTCGCCGGCGGCCTGGTGACGCTGCTCCAGGCCTGGGGCGTGCCCGGGGTCGGCATCCGCCTGCCGGTGATGATGGGCGTCACCTTCGCCGCCGTCGCCCCGATGGTCGCCATCGGCACCAATCCCGATCTCGGGCTTCTCGCCATCTACGGCTCGGTCATCGTCTCCGGCCTCTTCGGTGTGTTGATCGCTCCGTTCGTCAGCCGGCTTCTGCCGCTGTTCCCGCCGGTGGTCACCGGCACCATCATCACCGTCATCGGCATTTCGCTGATGCGCGTCGGCGTCAACTGGGCCGGCGGCGGCCTGCCGATGCTCAACAAGGTGATCGACGGGCAGACGGTGCAGGTGCCCAATCCCGCCTACGGCGCGCTCGACGGGCTGGCGGTCGCACTCTTCGTGCTCCTGGTGATCCTCGCCGTCACCAAATACGGACGCGGCTTCGTCGCCAACATCGCCGTGCTGATCGGCATCGTCGCCGGCTGCGTGGCGGCCGCGGCGTTCGGGATGATGAGTTTCGCCAAGGTGGCGGCGGCGCCGTGGTTCGGTATCGTCGTTCCCTTCCAGTTCGGCATGCCCAGGTTCGACCTCGGCGCCATCGTCACCATGTGTCTGGTGATGATCGTGGTGATGATCGAATCGACCGGCATGTTCCTGGCGCTCGGCGAGATGACCGGCACCCGGGTCGATCCCGACCGCCTGACTAAGGGCCTGCGCGCCGACGGTCTCGGCACGCTGATCGGCGGCATCTTCAACACCTTCCCCTACACCTCGTTCTCGCAGAACGTCGGCCTCGTCGGGGTCACCGGGGTCAGGTCGCGCTGGGTGGCGGTCGCCGGCGGCTTCATCATGCTGGCGCTCGCGCCTGATGCCCAAGCTCTCGGCCCTGGTCGAGGCGGTGCCGCAGTTCGTCCTCGGCGGCGCCGGCCTGTGCATGTTCGGCATGGTGGCGGCGACCGGCATCCGCATCCTCGCCGGTGTCGACTTCAAGACCCAGCGCAACAACCTGCTGATCGTCGCCATCTCGATCGGCTTCGGCATGATCCCGCTGGTGGCGCCGAAGTTCTTCGAGCACCTGCCGAAGGCGATGGGACCGCTGCTCGAGTCGGGCATCCTGCTCGCCTCGATCGTCGCGGTGATCCTCAACGCCTTCTTCAACGGCATGAAGGGCGAGGCCGACGCCCTCGCCGAGGCGACCGCCGCCGGCGAGGCCGCCGAGCACGTCTGAACCACCGACCCGGTCGAGGAGAACCCGTCCGCGCCAGACGCGGGCGGGTTTTCCGTCGTCCGACTTCGCCTTCTCGCCGCGGCGGTGCTATAGGGATCGCCGAAAGATCGAGAGTGACGTCCGGCCGTGGCGGCGGCGGACGTGAGGACCAGGGGACCGACGCACGATGGCGCGGAAATATTTCGGAACCGACGGCATTCGCGGGCGCGCCAACAAGTGGCCGATCACCCCGGACATCGCGATGAAGGTGGCGATGAGCGTCGGCCTCGCTTTCCGCCAGGGTGGCCACCGCCACCGCGTGGTGATCGGCAAGGACACCCGGCTCTCCGGTTACATGATCGAGATGGCGATGGTCGCCGGCTTCACCGCCGTCGGCGTCGACGTGTTCATGACCGGTCCGATCCCGACCCCGGCGGTCGCCATGCTGACGCGCAGCCTGCGCTGTGACTTCGGTGTCATGATCTCGGCCTCGCACAACGCCTACCAGGACAACGGCATCAAGATCTTCGGTCCGGACGGCTACAAACTCTCCGACGAGATCGAAATCGAGATCGAGCGGCTGATCGACGAGGACCTGACCAAGCGTCTCGCCGACAGCGCCGATCTCGGCCGCGCCAAACGAATCGACGGCGTCGACGACCGCTACATCGAGTTCGCCAAACGCACTCTGCCGAAGAACATGTCGCTCGCGGGCCTGCGCGTCGTCATCGACTGCGGCAACGGTGCCTCCTATCGCGTCGCTCCGGAAGCCCTGTGGGAACTCGGCGCCGAAGTGATCCGCATGGGCACCGAACCGGACGGCTTCAACATCAACCGCGACTGCGGCTCGACCGCGCCGGCGGCGCTGCAGAAGAAGGTCCACGAGGTCCGCGCCGACATCGGCATCGCCCTCGACGGCGACGCCGACCGGGTCATCATCGTCGACGAGAAGGGCCGGGTCGTCGACGGCGACCAGCTGATGGCGGTGGTGGCGGAGAGCTATGCCGCCGACGGACTGTTGTCGCGTCCCGGCGTCGTCGCCACGGTGATGTCCAACCTCGGTCTCGAGCGCCGTCTCGCCGGCCTCGGCATCGATCTCGTCCGCACCAAGGTCGGCGACCGCTATGTCGTCGAGGAGATGCGCTCGGGTGGCTACAACGTCGGCGGCGAACAGTCGGGCCACATCGTGCTCTCCGACCATTCCACCACCGGCGACGGCCTGGTGGCCGCGCTGCAGCTGCTCTCGGTGGTCAAGCGCTCGGAGAAGCCCGTCTCCGAGATCTGCCATCGCTTCGACCCGGTTCCGCAGGTCCTCAAGAACGTCCGCATCAAGGGCGGCCGCCCGCTCGACGACGAGGCGGTCAAGGCGACGATCCGCGCCGGCGAAGCCCGCCTCGCCGGTGCCGGCCGTCTGGTGATCCGCGCCTCCGGTACCGAACCGCTGATCCGCGTCATGGGCGAGGCCGACGACGCCGATCTCCTCGCTCAGGTGGTCGACGAGATCGTCGACGCCCTCGGCCGCGTCGCCGCCTGACCGATCCGCCGCCCGTCTGCCCGCCATACGACCCGGTCGAGGGTGGCTCTTCCACCCGGCCCGGGTTCTCTCCCCGTGTCGGTAAGATTTCGTTCATCATGTTTTCGGTGGTTAAAGAATACGGTTAAGTGACCCTTAATGTTTCCCTGCGATGGTCTCCTCGTCCCGATCGACGACATTGGTCGATCGATGCGTTTCGAGTGGGAACATCGCCATGCGCCACGTCCGGTTTCTGCTTCTCGCCTCGGCCGCGATCGCCCTTCCGGGGATGGCCGGCGCCGCGGACATGCCCTGGGGCCGCGGCCCCGCGGTGATCTCGGAGCAAGGTCCGACCGACGTGGAGATCGGGACGGGCTGGTACCTGCGCGGCGACATCGGCTACTCGCGCAGCACCACGCCGAAGATCTCCTACAGCCACGCCTCGACTGTGCTCTCCGACCCCAAGGTCGCCGACGGGGCGGTCTTCGGCGGTGGCTTCGGCTACAAGTTCAACGAGTGGTTCCGAACCGACCTGACCGTCGATTCGATCAACCAGCGCCGCATCACGTGGAGCCGCAGTGCCGGCTGCTACGATGCCACCTGCCCCACCGACGTCATGAACTCCGGACGTCAGGCGATCACCGCGGCACTCGCCAACGCCTACGTCGATTTCGGTAACTGGGCCGGTCTCACGCCCTATGTCGGTGCCGGCATCGGTGTCGCCTACGGCGGGACCAGCATCGACAGCTACACCTCGCCGGAAGTCACGTCGACGGTGCCTTCGGCCACCTATACCAACTATTCCCTGAAGACCTCGACACCCAGCCGCCTGTCGCTGGCCGCCGCCGGAATGGCCGGCGCCTCCTACACCATCGGCAGCGGCCTGATGCTCGACGTCGGCTATCGCTACCTGTGGGTCGACAACTCGGTCTCCGGGACCACCTCCTTCAAGAGCGTCACCGTCACCAACCCGGACGCCTCCGGCTCCGGCGGCGGCACGGTGACCCTCAACACTCAGGGCACCGGACGCCTGCGCACCGATGACCTCGGCTTCCATCAGGTCCGCGTCGGCCTGCGTTACTTCGTCTATTGAGCCGACGAAATATCGACCGGAACCCACTTCGCAGATCGCGAAAGGAAAGGACTCGTCTCGTCTCGCCCCATCTCGTGAATTCGGCATGGTTAGCGCGATGTTTCGAAGCCCTCGGGAGCTTTACGGGAAATTAACCACGATCGTGCTGACATCGGCGCGAGCCATACGAGAAGGCGGGATCGCTTCGGCGACCCGATGACCAGACGGGATCGAACCCATGACCAGGATCGCTACGCATCTCTTGGCCGGCATGGCCGGTCTCGCACTCACCGGGGTCGTTCACGCCGCCGATGTCGGTGGCCCTTTCCGTGCCCCGACGGTCGTCCAGCCGATCGCCGAGGTCGGGTCTTCGGGCGGTTGGTATCTGCGCGGTGACGTCGGTATCGGCATCAACTCGGTGCCGAAGTTCTCCTCGACCGGACCGGCCGGCATCGACGCCAATCCGGCGGCGTCCTGGCTCGCCCGCGGCATCAACGACACGCCCTTCATCGGCGTCGGTGTCGGCTACCAGTTCACCGATTATCTGCGCGGCGACATCACCGCCGAATACCGTTCGGCCACCCGCTTCCGCGCCAACGCCAGCTATCCTCGCGGCCCCGCCGACATCGCCTATCCCTACTACGACGGCGACATCTCCTCGACAGTCATCCTGGCCAATGCCTACGCCGATCTCGGCAACTACCACGGCCTGACGCCCTATGTCGGCGCCGGCGTCGGCATGGCCTACAACAAGATGGGCGACACCTATCAGCACACCTCGTTCCCGGCCTTCGGCACCTATGCCGACGGTGTGCTCGGTTCGTCGAGCAAATGGAACCTCGCCTGGGCCCTGCACACCGGCGTCACCTGGGACGTCAACTCCCGCCTGAAGCTGGAGATGGGTTACTCCTACAAGAGCCTCGGCGAAGTCGGCTCGCGCGAACTGCGCTGCAACGAAGCCGGCGGCGTGGTGACGGCCTGTAACGAATGGCTGAAGCTGAAGAACCTCGCCTCGAACGACCTGCGCCTCGGCATGCGGTGGCTGCTCAACCCGGTCGAGCCCCGCCCGATGCCGGCCCCGGTGGTGGCCAAGTACTGAGATCCGATCGTCTCGGACACGAAGGGCGCGGGCCGACCGGCTTCGCGCCCTTCGCCGTTTCCGCGCCGAGCGCACCGCTTGGGCCGCGGCGACATGCGACCAATTATCCGCCCCGACCGCCACTTCGTCATTGATTCCCGCCGCGCCGATCGTTACGAGCGACGGCGGGACACCCCTCCCCACCGAGGGGCGCCCATCTGAAAGGATGGTCCAATGACGACGAATGCCCGCCCGGCCGTGAAGCCGGCCTGCCCGAACTTCTCCTCCGGCCCCTGCGCCAAGCGCCCCGGCTGGACCGTCGAAGCCCTGAAGGGCGCTCTCACCGGCCGCTCCCATCGCGCCAAGCCCGGCAAGGCCCGGCTCCAGCTCGCCATCGATCTGACCCGTGAAGTGCTCGGCGTCCCCGCCGACTACAAGATCGGCATCGTCCCCGCCTCCGACACCGGCGCGGTCGAGATGGCGCTGTGGTCGATGGCCGGCGCCCGCGGCATCGACATGCTCGCCTGGGAGTCCTTCGGCGA
>CALMFH010000006.1 GCA_937864925.1 uncultured Alphaproteobacteria bacterium
GGTTGACTCAGAATGCAGAAAAACCGAGATCCTTCGCTGCGCTCAGGATGACAATCCAAGGGCAAGATCCTTCCCCTCCGGGGATGCTTCGCGATCGCTTCGCTCAGGATGATAAACCGCTTCGCTCGGGATGATAAACAAGACTGTCATCCTGAGGCCGGTTTTTTGGCCGAAGGATCTCGGGGTTGACTCTGAATGAAGTAAACCCGAGATCCTCCCCCTTAGGCGATGGCGCCTGCCTCGGGATGACAACTCTTACCAGCCGCCGCCCCCCCCCCCCCCGCCGCCGCCGCCGCGACCGCCGCCACCGCCGCCGCCGCCTCCGCCGCCGCCGCCGCCACCACGATCACCGCCGCCGAAACCACGATCGCCGCCGAAGCCGCGATCACCACCGAAGCCTTCGTCGCGACCACGCCCGAAGCCGCCGCGGTCGCCGCCACGCCCGCCGCCGAAACCACGATCCCTCATTCCCAGTCCTTTCCCGCGGGGCCCAGCCCCTTCCGAACGACACTTCCCCCCGGAGCCGGTGTGGCCACGGAGCGAAAGACCAGGCAGTCACGTTACACGTCGGGACAGGATTGCGCTGTTCATCTCGCGATCTTCGCCCTCTCTCGAAGGGTCTCCGATCCACGGATCCGGTCGCGCCGACCGTCTCGCCCAAGTTCCGAACCGCCGCCTCGATATTTTATGGACGATGCCGGCCGAAAGGGCAAGGGCACGGCGCGGGAATCACCTGACTCGCGGCTTCTTTTGCTTGATGGTTCGTTGCTCCGCCTGGAGCACGAGCGGGGCATGGGCGCGGGCGGAGCGCTCACGGCGCGACCAGACGACGAGAGTGCGGTAGACTCTGAGGTCGATCTCCGGTGGCATTCGGTAGGTCTGGTCGCCTTCCGCCTTCTTCAATCGGCCGAGTGAGACGCGTTTGGTGTCCGAGAGATCCTCGCCGTTGCCGAGACGATCCGCGGCCACCAGCCACAGTTCGAGGTCGCGGCCGGGGGTGACGGCGAGTTTCTCCAGCCGCAACTCGTGGGTCGCCAGACGTGCGATCGCTCGGCCGGCGGCCTTCTCGCCGGGTGCCCCTGGGCGGAAGCCGCCTTCGAGCACGGCGGTCGGCGGCAACGGCGGTTGCGGTGCAGGGGGAGTGAGCAGCGGCGGCGGGACGGTCGGGGCGGTCGGAGCTACGGGACGCGGCCGGCGCTTGTCGGTGGGCGCGGGGTCCGCCGGCGGGGGATCGACGATCGGACGCTGCGGGCCGGGAACCGGCGGGGGAGGGGACTCCTGCGCGACGGCGATCGCCGGGCCGGTGAAGGCGACGGCGGCCGACACGGCCACGGTGGCCAGGAACGGGAAGGCACGCATGGACGTCCTCGTCTCGACGGGCTCGGTCCCGACCGACATAGTATGCGCCTCCGCCGGTTGCGAGTCGTGACGACGTGGCTGGCGGATTCGTGATCGCCGGCCGAGGCTCCGGCCGGGTCCGCCGACGAAGAGGACGCCGATGAGCGATACCACATCCGCCCCGCAACTCCGCCTCGCCGTGGTGCCGGTGACGCCGCTCGAGCAGAATGCCGCGATCCTCTTCGACGACGTCTCCAAGCTCGGCGTGGTCACCGATCCGGGCGGCGATGCGCCGCGTCTCCTCGACGCGCTCGCCGAACTCGGGGTGACGGTGGAACGGATCCTGATCACCCACGGCCATTTCGATCATGCCGGCGGGGCGGCGGACCTCAAGGAAGCGTTGGAGCGACAGTACGGTCGTCCGGTGCCGATCGAAGGACCGCATCGCGACGACGCCTTCCTGCTCGAACGCATCCCGGAGTCGGCGGCGCGCTGGGGCATCCACGGCCTGCGTGCCTGTGCCTCCGATCGTTATCTCGACGACGGCGACGAAGTGCGTTTCGCCGGGGTGACGCTGAAGGTGGTCCACTGTCCCGGCCATTCGCCGGGAAGCGTCGTCTACTTCCAGCCGGAGGTGGGGCTCGCCATCGTCGGCGACGTGCTCTTCGCCGGCTCGATCGGCCGCACCGATCTGCCGCGCGGCGACCATGCGACGCTGATGCGCTCGATCCGCGAGAAGCTGCTGCCGCTCGGCGACGAGGTGGGCTTCCTGCCCGGCCATGGGCCGACCTCGACCTTCGGGGCGGAGCGGGCGAACAATCCCTTCCTGGTCGAGGACTGACCGGGATCTCGGCGAGACCGGCGATGTGGCGGAGGCGGGCGGCGTGCCGCCCTCACACACGCCGCGCTCGCGGGCGCGACGATGCTGGGCGCGCCGCCTCGACGGGTCCCCGCGGGTACCTCGGCACTGCAGTCGTCGGTGCGTCCGGTTTCACGCGTCGGCACGTACCGCGGCGAGGCCTTCTTCGAGCAGGTCGCCGACGTTGGGGATGCCCATCAGGTAGCGGGCGGTGGAGCGCACGGCGCGCTCATGGGCGCGGCGGATGGCGGCGGGCCATTCCTCCGGCTCGAAATCGCCGCGACCGATCCACACCAGCGCGACCAGTTCGGCCTGTTCGTCGATGTTGAGGCCCTCGATGACGCCGCGGATCTGATCCTCGGTACCGTCCTCGGCGATGTCTTCGAAGAGATGGCCGGCGCCCGACTCGTAGCTGTCGTCGCCGCTGTCGAATTCGGCGTCTCCGTCCTTGGAATCGATGAGACGCAGGTGCTCGACCAGGTCCAGGACCTTCTCGACCGAGATCTCCATGACTTCCTCGCTTTCCGACGGGTTCTGATGCCGTCTTCGCAGCTCATCATGGGCCGGGCGGAGAGCGAGGGCCTTGAGCGGGATCAAAACACACGACCCGACCGTCGACGAGGTTTCCGCTCATCTTCCGTCAACCGGATCGGGGAGATGGTGAAGCACGGATCCACCAGAGAGGTTCTTCGCCATGTCCGGTTCGCTCGCCGGTCACGCCCTGCCGATCGTTCTGCTGCTCGTCTCCAACGTGTTCATGACCTTCGCCTGGTACGGCCATCTCGCCCACACCCATCGACCGCTGTGGGTGGTGGTGCTGGCGAGCTGGGGCATCGCCTTCTTCGAATACTGCGTCGCCGTGCCGGCCAACCGCTGGGGGCATGCCTTCTATTCGGCGGTGGAGTTGAAGACGATCCAGGAGGTGGTGACCCTCCTCATTTTCGGCGTCTTCTCCTTCGTCTATCTGAAGGAACCGCTGGGCTGGAATCACATGCTCGGCTTCGGGCTGATCGCCGTCGGCGCGGCCCTCGTCTTCCAGAAGTGGTGAAATCCCGATGTTCCCTCTCCATGTCGAGGCGGTCGGTACCGTCGCCGCCCTCCTGACCACGTTGTGCTGGCTGCCGCAGACGTTGCGCGCGGTCAGGGCGCGCGACACCGCCTCGCTGTCGCTCTCCACCTTCGCCGTCTTCGCCGCCGGCATCCTGCTGTGGCTGGTCTACGGCATCCTGATCGGCTCGTGGCCGGTGATCCTCTCCAACATCTTCACCCTCGGTCTCAACCTGACCATCGTGGTGCAGAAGCTCAGGCACGGGTGAGGCGGGCGGGGACGCGCCCCGCCCGGCCCATCAGCGATTGTCGGGCTGCGCGCGCACGGCCCGGCGGCCGGCCTCGGAGGCGACATAGGGGGCACCGCCGTACGAAGCGATCAGACCGCGGCGGCGTAGCCGGTCGAAGGTGGCGAGATCGCAGTCGACGAGGCGGTTGCCGTCGCGGTCGATGCAGTCGACGGCGACGATGCGGCGGGCGTCACGCCAGTGACGGATGCGGCCGCCCTGGGCCAGCACGTGCAGGACGCGCTGTTCCTTGCGGGAGATGTTCAAGGGTCTCTACTCGACGTGAGGCATGGGTGAGGAGCGCCGAACCGCGATCGCGGTCTTCGGCCTCGGGTTCACACGGGACGCGCCCTCGCGCGTCACCTCACGCAGTCTCCGGCATCCAGCCTCCATAGAGCGGCACCTTCCTACTCCCGGCGCGCCCGCCGGGCAACAGTGGATGCAGGGCGGAAGGTCGCGGGCGCGGAAATCCCTTGCCCGGAGGAGGAGCCGAGACTAGGGTCCGGCCCGTCCCACGGCGCGCGAGCCTCGTGCCCGGCGGCGTGTCCCTCCACTCACAGAAACCTATCCCGGAGACCGACCATGGCCTTCCTCGCCGACAGCCTCTCACGCATCAAGCCGTCCGCCACGATCGCCGTGACGAACAAGGCGCGTGAGCTGAAAGCGGCCGGACGTGACGTCATCGGTCTCGGCGCCGGCGAGCCGGATTTCGACACGCCCGACAACATCAAGGACGCCGCGATCAAGGCGATCCGCGACGGCCAGACCAAGTACACCGCGGTCGACGGCATCCCGGAGCTGAAGAAGGCGATCGTCGACAAGTTCGCCCGCGAGAACGGCCTGACCTACAAGCCGAGCCAAGTGTCTGTCGGAACCGGCGGCAAGCAGGTGCTCTACAACGCGCTGCTCGCCACCCTGAACCCGGGCGACGAGGTGATCATCCCGGCGCCCTACTGGGTCTCCTATCCCGACATCGTGCTGCTCGGCGGCGGTACGCCGGTGTTCGTCGAGGCCGGTATCGAGACCGGCTTCAAGATGACGGCCGAGGCGCTCGAGGCGGCGATCACGCCCAGGACCAAGTGGCTGATCTTCAACTCGCCGTCGAACCCGTCGGGCGCGGCCTATACGGCTGCCGAGATCAAGAAGCTCACCGATGTGCTGATGCGCCATCCGCAGGTGTGGATCATGTCGGACGACATGTACGAGCACCTCGTCTACGACGACTTCGTCTTCGCCACCCCGGCGCAGGTGGAGCCGGGTCTCTACGACCGGACGCTGACGGTCAACGGCGTCTCCAAGGCCTATTGCATGACCGGCTGGCGCATCGGCTACGGCGCCGGTCCGGAGCCGCTGATCAAGGCGATGGCGACGCTGCAGTCGCAGTCGACCTCGAACCCGTCGTCGATCGCCCAGTGGGCGGCGGTCGAGGCGCTGAACGGGCCGCAGGGCTTCATCCCCGAGCACAACAAGGTGTTCAAGGAGCGCCGTGACCTCGTCGTCGCCATGCTCAATCAGGCGAACGGCATCACCTGCCCGACGCCGGAAGGGGCCTTCTACGTCTATCCGTCGTGCAAGGGCACGATCGGCCGGACCTCGCCGTCGGGCAACGTGATCAAGAGCGACGACGACTTCGTCACCGAGCTGCTCGAGGTCGAGGGCGTCGCGGTGGTGCAGGGCTCGGCCTTCGGTCTCGCCCCGCACTTCCGCATCTCCTATGCGACGGCCACGTCGGCGCTGGAGGAGGCCTGCCGGCGCATCCAGCGCTTCTGCGGCAACCTGCGCTGAGGCGATCGGCGGCGAAGCGAACAGACCGGCGGCCCGCGGGACTCCCGTGGGCCGTCGTCGTTTCGGGACCTCGAACCGAATACGGACGCCGGCGACCCGGAAGCGGAGTATGATCGCCGCGAACTCTCGGAGGAGATCGGTCATGACCAAGACATTCCTCGTCCCGCTCGCCGTCGCGATCGGCGCCGTCGTTCTCCTCGGTCCGTCGGCCCAGGCCGCCGGCGAACGGATCCAGGTCGGCGTGCTCAACTGCACCGTCGCCAGTGGCACCAACTTCCTGGTCGGGTCGACCAAGCGCCTCGCCTGCCGCTTCTCGCCGGCGAACGGCGGGATGGTCGAGCATTATCGCGGCGAGATCACCCGGGTCGGCCTCGATCTCGGCAAGACGAAGTCGACCGAGATCCGCTGGGCGGTGTTGGCGCCGAAGACCGGCCTCAGAGCCGGAGCGCTGTCGGGCAAGTACGGCGGGGTCTCGGCGGAAGCCAGCGCCGGGGCCGGTGTCGGCGCCAATGCGCTGATCGGCGGCCTCGAACGCTCGATCGCGCTCAATCCGCTGTCGATCCAGACTCAGGAAGGGGTGAACATCGCCGCCGGTGTCGCCGGGCTGAAGCTGACGCGGCAGTGAGGGCGCTCGTCCTCGGTCGGGACGGGTCCGGCATCTCGCGCATCGAGTCGCGAGCGTGCCGGATCCGGGCTCACTCGCAGGCGCAGCGAGAGGGTGAGGCGCGCACTTCCTGGCCGCCGTAGCCGACCATGCGGACGTCGGCCCAACTCGGCTGCAGATCGTAGCCGACGCGCCGGCCGTTCTTGTCGGCGGCGCAGACGTAGAAGGTCCGGCCGACACGGGCGCCGTTCGGGCTCGCCTTCGTTCACGAAGTCTCGAACGGGTCGAAACTTCGTGAACTCGGTATCATGGGCGCCTCTTCGGGAGCCGGGCGCGACAGACGAACGGGCGGCGCGCGAACCGAACCGGTCTCCGGGCCGCGAACAAGTCCGTCCACATGGTCATCGAGAGAGAGAAGCCCGCGACGCTCAGGCGTCGTCTTCTTCTGGGATCGGCCGGGTCCGAGGGCTCACCAGCACCTTGTCGATGCGGCGGCCGTCCATGTCGACGACCTCGAAGGTCCAGTCGCCGATCTTCGCTCGGTCGCCTTCGGTCGGGATGCGGTTCAGAACCTTGAGCATCAGGCCGCCGAGGGTGTGATAGCCGGAGTGCTCGAGGTCGGGCAGGTCGACGAGGCGCTCGAGTTCGTCGATCGCGGTGTCGCCGTCGATCAGCCAGGAGCCGTCGTCGCGGCGGAACGGGCCGGAGGCCTGCGGCGCGTCGACGTCGGCGAAGTCGCCGGCGATGCCCTCGACGATGTCGGTCAGCGTCACCAGACCCTGGAGCCCGCCGTATTCGTCGACGACGAAGGCGGCGTGCACGGGGGTGTCGCGGAAACGCTCGAGCAGTTTCAGCACCGGCGCGGTCTCGGGGACGACCAGCGGCTGTTTCAGATGCGCCTTCCAGTCGAGCGGTCGGCCTTCGACGGCGTCGCGCAGCAGGTCCTTCTTGTAGAGGAGGCCGGCCGGCTCGTCGATCGAACCCTCGGCGACGATCATCGCCGAATAGGGGCAGTCGACCACTTCCTTCAGCAGACGCTCCGTCGGGTCGTTCGGGTCGATCCAGTAGAGATCGGGACGCGGCGTCATCACCGCGCGCACCGGGCGATCGGCGACGCGCATGACGCCTTCCAGCATCTCGCGCTCCTCCGGCTCGAGCACACCGGATTCGACGCCCTCGGCGAGGACGTGCATCACCTCGTCCTCGGTGACGTCGGCGCCGCTGCCCTCGTGGATGCCGAGGAAGCGCATAATCCGGTTGGAGGTGGCGACCAGCAGGCTGACGAAGGGGGCGGTGATCCGCGAGAAGATCTCGACCACGTCGGCGACGGCGATCGAGATCGCCTCCGGCCGGGCGATGGCGAGGCGTTTCGGCACCAGTTCGGCGAAGACGATGGTGACGAAGGTCATCGTCATCATGACGACGACGAAGGCGGTCTCCTTGGCCGCCCAGGCGAAGGACGGGAAGGCTTCGCTCAGCGTGTCGGCGAAGCGGTCGGAGAGCTGAGCGCCGGAGGTGGCACCGGCGATGAGCGCGGCCAGCGTGATGCCGATCTGGACGGCGGAGAGGAAGCGGCCAGGGTGTTCGCCGAGGTCGAGGGCGCGCCGGGCGCGGTGATCACCATCGTCGGCGAGCGCGATGAGGCGTGGCTTGCGGGCCGAAACCAGCGCCATCTCCGACATCACGAAAAAACCGTTGGCGAACGTCAGAAAAACGAAGATCGAGAGTTCGACGATCAACATCCAATAAGTCGGGCAGAGCCCCTCCGAACCATCAGGCGCGGGACCATACCATGTTTCCTCGGCCGTCGGGGAAAAGCTTCGGTGAAATACGGCGGCCCGGTTCCTACGGAGTGTTGCGGATCACGGCGCTCCGGAGTGTGCTGTGCAACAAGGCTTTTCTGGAATTAAATTCGACGTGATTTCATCGGCTTGCGTCAATCTCTGGGGCGCCGTGCCACCGCAGCGCAACGACGATCGTGGTGGGCGGCGTCGGTTCGACGTCTTGTCAGGCGGCGAATTCGGCGCAACGATCCGCCCCCGGCGACGGGCCTCTCCCCGAGGCTCAGGCGCCGTTCCCGATCGCGGCGGAGCACGTCCGTCGCGCGACATCTCGATCAGAACATAAAGAGAACTGGAGACCGTCATGACCGACGCCAACGGAGGGACGAGCAGCGGCAGACGAGGTGGCCCCCGGTGCGTGGCGCTCGTGGGGCCCTTCGGCAGCGGCAAGACGACGTTGCTCGAAGCCATCCTCGAACGCACGGGGGCCGTGACCCGAGCAGGAACCGTGGCGGCGGGCAACACGGTCGGCGATGCGTCGCAGGAAGCCCGCGAACACCACATGGGTGTCGAACTCAACGTCGCCGAATGCGACTTCCTCGGTGACCGTTACACCTTCATCGACTGCCCCGGATCGGTCGAATACCTCTTCGAGACGGAAGCCGCGCTCGCCGGCGTCGACGTCGCGGTGGTGGTGGCCGAGGCCGACGAGAAGAAGATCCCGGCGCTGCAGCTCACTCTGCGTATGCTCGAGGATCGTGAGATCCCGCACATCCTCTTCCTCAACAAGCTGGACAAGACCGAAGGCGGCGTCCGCGAGGTGCTGGAACTGATGCAGCCGGCGTCACGGGCACCCATGGTGCTGCGCCAGATTCCGCTGATCAAGAATGGCGCCACCATCGGCTCGATCGATCTGGCGCTGGAGCGCGCCTACATCTGGCACGAGCATGCGCCGTCCGAGATCGCGCCCATCCCCGACGGTGAGAGGGCGGCCGAAGTCGAGGCGCGGTTCCAGATGCTGGAGCGCATCGCCGACTACGACGACCATCTGATGGAGGAGTTGCTCTCCGACGTGGCGCCGCCGATCGAGGAGATCTTCGGCGACCTCGGCAAGGAGCTGCGCGCCGGCCAGATCTGCCCGGTGTTCATCGGCTCGGCCGAGCACGGCAACGGCATCGGCCGCCTGCTCAAGGCGTTGCGGCACGAGGCGCCGGGGCTCGACGAGACGCAGGCGCGCCTCGGCCTCACCGCCAACGCCGAGGCGGTCGTCCAGGTGATGAAGACCATCCACACGCCGCACGGCGGCAAGCTGTCGGTGGCGCGCGTGCTCTCCGGCAAGGTCGCCGACGGCGTCACCCTGTTCGCCTCCGACGGCGCCTCGGATCGCATCTCCGGCATCTACAAGCTGGTCGGCAAGGACCAGCAGAAGAAGTCGGAAGCGGTGGCCGGCGAGACGGTGGCACTCGGCAAGGTCGAGCCGGCGCAGACCGGCATGACGCTGACCTCGCACAAGGGCGGCATGCCGGAACTCGCCGATGTGGTGGCGCCGGCGCCGGTGATGGGTTTCGCCATCGCCTCGCTCGACCACAAGGACGACGTCAAGCTTTCCGCGGCGCTCACCAAGATCACCGAGGAGGATCCGTCGATCCGCATCCGCCAGGATCAGGACACCGGCGAGACGCTGCTCGAGGG
>CALMFH010000007.1 GCA_937864925.1 uncultured Alphaproteobacteria bacterium
GCCCACCGACCATCGCCGATTTCCCCGTCGCCGCCGTGCGCAACTGAGGAGGGCGGAGCGAGCACCAGCGGGCGGCGAATCTCGACGTCATTTCCGAAGTGCCGGAAGCGCCCGCCGAGATCGTCCGCCGCTTCCGCCACCGTGTGTTTCGACATCGAATGCGGGTGATCCGCGACCGGCCCGCCGCACCTTCGATCGGGCTCGGCGTCGCACGCCTCCTCCGTACGTGGTCCGGCGAGTCGCGCTCCGAGTGCGCGTCGGATCGCTCGCATCACCGATCTGTCGCGACGTTCGCACCACCGAGCGATCGATAGGCGGCACGCAGGTGGGTAGAGGTCGCTTCGGCCGCGTCGACCGCCGCCTCCTTGACCCGACCGAAACCGCGGATCTCCTCGGGCCAACGCGCCAGAGCGATCGCCGCCGAGTGGTTCTCGGCCGTGAGTGTGCGTCCGATGTCCGTGATCTCGTCCACGTAAAGCTCGATCAGTCGGCGTTCGCGCCGGCGTTCCTCGGTCCTGCCGAAGAGATCGAACGCGCCGCCGCGCAACGGCTTGAGCTTGGCGAGCAGGCCGAAGGCCGCCGGCATCCAAGCGCCGTAGCGCCGCTTCTCGATCCTTCCGGTCGTGGGATCGGGTTTGGCGAGGAACGGCGGGGCGAGGTGCCAGGTGGCCGTCCAGCCGTGCTGGAAGAGCGCATCGAGACGTGCGGCGAAGGCGGGATCGGCGTGCAGTCGGGCGACCTCGTATTCGTCCTTGTAGGCCATCAACTTGTGGAGATTGCGGGCGACGGTCTCGGCGAGGACGGTCGAACCGGGCGTGACCTTCGCTTCCGCCGCCGCGACGCGGGTCACCGCTTCGGCGTAGCGTCGAGCATAGGCCGCGTCCTGATACCCGACGAGATCGGCGACGCGGATCTCGAGCAGGCGACGCAATTCGCCGAAGGCGCCGGTCGTCTCGACGATCGCCTTCACCTGCGCCGATGCGACGGGCAGGGCCACCGGGGCGGCGTGGCGGGCGATCTCGTCGGCGACGAAGGCCGGATCGACGACCGCCATGCGGCCCCAGCGGAAAGCGGCGACGCCCTGGTCGACGCCGACGCCGGCGCGGCGGATCGCCTGCTCGATCGAAGCGGCGGCGAGGGGGATGCACCCGGCCTGGAAGGCGACGCCGACCATCAACAGATTGGTCGCCATGCTGTCGGCGAAGAGGCCCTCGGCCAGCGCCTGGCCATCGACGTAGACGTTCTCTTCCCTGCGGGTGACGCGGTCGATGGCGGCGGTCAGGGGCGCGATCGCCGGGAAGATCTGGTGGCGATCGGTGATCATGCGGCCGGTCGGGGTCGCGGTGGTCGAGACCACGGCGATGGTGCGATCCGGGCTGCACTTGTCGAGGTTCTTGACGTCGGTGGCGTTGAGGATGTCGAAGCCGAGGTAGAGGTCGGTGCGGCCGTCGGCGATCTTGTTGGCGCCGTCGAAGGGGGTGTTGGAGATCTTGATGTCGGAGATCACCGCGCCGCCCTTCTGGGCGAGGCCGGTCTGATCGAGGCCGATGACGTGCTTGCCCTCGGAGCGGGCGGCGTCGGCGAGCGTCGCCACCACGGTCACCGAGCCGGTACCGCCGATACCCATCACATGGATGCCGAAGCCGAAGCTCGCGTCGACCTTGACGGTCGGCTCGGGGAGGTCGCGGTCGAGCGCCGGGATGCGGCCCTTCCTACGTTTCTTCGGCGCCGCCCCGTCGGCCGGGGGGGCCTTGGGCGTGATGGTGACGAAGGACGGGCAGAAGCCCTTCACACAGGAGAAGTCCTTGTTGCAGGACGACTGATGGATGCGGGTCTTGCGGCCGAACTCGGTCTCGACCGGCTCGACGCTCATGCAGTTCGACACCGTGCCGCAATCGCCGCAGCCCTCGCAGACGCGTTCGTTGATCACCACCACCTCGGCCGGCTCCTCAGCCTTGCCCCGCGAGCGGGCGCGGCGCAGTTCGGCGGCGCATTCCTGGTCGTGGATCAGCACGGTGGTACCGGGGGTGGCGGCGAGCAGGCGCTGGGCCTCGTCGAGGCGGTCGCGGTGCATCACCTGCGTCCCGCCGGCGAGCCCGACGGCGCGATAGCGCTCGGGATCGTCGGTGGTGACGATGACCTTCCTGACACCGTTGGCGAGGAGATCGGCGACCATGTCGACGACCGGGTGCGAGCCCTGGATCGCCTGACCGCCGGTCATCGAGGTGTGGGAATTGACCAGCACTTTGAAGGTGATGTTGGCGCCGACCGAGGCGCAGTAGCGGATGGCGAGGCTGCCGGAATGGGCATAGGTGCCGTCGCCCATGTTCTGGAAGATGTGATCCACTTCGGTGAACGGCGCCATGCCGATCCACTGGGCGCCCTCGGCACCCATGTGGGTGCCCATCACCACGTTGCGGCCCATCCACATCGCCATGGTGTGGCAGCCGATGCCGGCCGACACGATGCTGCCGTCGGGGGCCTGGGTCGAGGAGTTGTGCGGACAGCCCGAGCAGAACCAGGCGGTGCGCACCGCGGTCGGCAGCTTGTTGCGCGAGTGGATCTCGTCCAGGCGCTTGAGCCAGTTCTCGGCCGATTCGATGCGGGTCTTGCGCGACAGGCGCTTCAGCAGCGCGCGCACGATGATGTCGGATTCGAACTCGCCGTAGTGCGGCAGCAGCTCCTTCTCCTCCTCGTCGAACTTGCCGACGATGCGCGGGGCGTTCGCCATGCCGTAGAGCACGTTCTTGGCGAACATCTCGAGGAAAGGGCGCTTTTCTTCGACGACGAAGATCTCCTCGAGTCCGCGGGCGAAGTCGCGGACGATCCCCGGCTCCATCGGGAAGAGCAGGCCCATCTTGAGGATGCGGATGCCGGCGCGCCTGAGGCCGGCGTCGTCGAGGCCCATCTCGAAGAAGGCCTGACGCAGGTCGTTGTAGGTCTTGCCGGCGGTGACGATGCCGAGCCAGGCATCGGGGGTGTCGACCACCACGCGGTTCAGCCCGTTCGCCGCGGCGTAGCGCTTCACCACCTCGAGCCGGCGGGTGTAGAGCGAACGCTCCATCTCCAGCGCCTCGGCGCGGACGTTCATGCCGAGGTTCATGTTCGGCACGAAGGGGACGCCGTCGAAGGTGAGGTCCGGCGTGACGAAGCGCAGGCGATCGGGCGAGACCTCGGCGGTGCCGGTGCCGTCGGCGACGTTGGTGACGATCTTCATGCCGACCCAGACACCGGAAAGCCGGGACATCCGGTAGCCGTGCAGGCCGAAGTCGAGGATCTCCTGGACGTTCGAGGGGTAGAGCGACGGGATACCGACGTGGAACAGCATCGGCTCGGACTGCGAGCACAGGGACGAGCTCTTGCACGACGGGTCGTCGCCGGCGATGGCGAGAACGCCGCCGTGTCTGCCGATGCCGGTGTAGTTGGCGTGTTTCAGCGCGTCGCCGGAACGGTCGACGCCGGGCGCCTTGCCGTACCACAGGCCGGTGACGCCATCGAGCCGCTGCTTGCCGACGGTGTGGAGCATCTGCGTGCCCCACACCGCGGTCGCCGCCAGATCCTCGTTGAGGCCGTCGACGAAGTGGATGTTCTTCTCGATCAACAGCTTCTGCTGCTTGAGGAAGGCGGCGTCGAGCATACCGACCGGCGAGCCGCGATAACCGGAGACGAACATGCCGGTGGTGAGACCGTCACGAGCGTCGCTGCGCACCTGATCGAGGGTGAGGCGGACGAGTGCGTCGATACCACCGAGGTGGATCCGGCCTTCCTCGCGGGTGAAGATGTTGGTGAGGTCCTGCTTCGACGACATTGCTCTCCCCGATCGAACGGAGCGCACGAAATCGACCGGCGGCGCCCGACGCGCCCGGTTTTTCGTCGTGCGGATTTGCTTCACCTGTTCGGATGCGTGCTTTTCCGCGCCGTGCGACGTGCGGAGAACCCGTCCGACGTCACACCTCCGAGCCGACTGAACGTCTGCCCGATCGCGACATTCGTGGCGACGCCACTACGCGCCGGCGAAGATCGAGGCTCCCGATGACCGAAGACGCCGACGGCACTTCGGTCACCGGGATCACTTCGGCTCGCCCTTGAGCACGCCGGCGGCGGCGAAGTGCCAGGCGGGCACTTCGTTGATGATGATGCGGACCGACTCGCGCGGCGCATCGAGGGTGGCGACGAGGGCGTCGGTCACCGCTTCGACCATCTTCTTCTTCTTCTCGAAGGATCGGCCCTCGATCATGGTCATGTGGACGATGGGCATCGCTTCACCTCAGTCGACGACGTGGAAGGAAACCGCCCCGAGACCCTGGAAGGCGGTGCGGACGTGCAGACCCGGCGTCAGCGGGTGAGCCGCGGTGGCGCCGCCGGCGAGCACGATGTCGCCCGGCTCCAGCCGCTCACCGGCGCGCCCGACGAGGCGGGCGGCGGCGACCAGACTGCGGATCGGGTCGCCGAGGATGGCGGCGGTCGAGCCGATCTGCACCGGCCGGCCGTTCACCTCCATGACGATGCCGAGGTTCGACACGTCGGTCGTACGTGGCGCCCAGGAACCGACGTAGAAGCCGGACGAGGACGAGTTGTCGGCGACCACGTCGGGCAGCGCGAACTTGAAGTTCTGGTAGCGGCTGTCGATGATCTCCAACGCCGGAGCGATCGCCTCGACGGCGGCGAGCGCCTCGGCCGCCGAGACCTCGCCTTCGAGCGGCTTGGCCAGAATGTAGGCGACCTCCGGCTCGACGCGGGGGTGAACGTAACGCGAGCGGAAGAGGTCACCACCTTCGGCGAGCCGCATGGCATCGGTGAGCCGGCCCCACACCACCTCCGAGACGCCGACCTGTTGCATCTTGGCGCGCGAGGTCAGGCCCATCTTGTAGCCGGCGCGACGCTCGCCGCGGGCACGGCGGCGGGCGACCGACAGTGCCTGGATCGCGTAGGCGTCCTCGACGGTCAGGGTCGGCAGCGTGTCCGTCAGTTGCGGGATCGCCGTGGCGGTACGGGCCGCCTCGTCGACGATCTGGGCGAGTCCTGCGAGACTGGTCATGCGGCTTCTCCGCGTGCCTTGAGGATGTCGAGGGCGACGTCGATGATCATGTCCTCCTGACCGCCGACCATGCGGCGGCGGCCGAGTTCGGAGAGGATCTCGCGGGTGTCGACGCCGTAGAGTTTCGAGGCGTTCTCGGCATGGCGCAGGAACGACGAGTAGACGCCGGCATAGCCGAGCGACAGCGACTCGCGATCGACCCGCACCGGGCGATCCTGCAGCGGACGGACGAGGTCGTCGGCGGCATCCATCAGCGTGAAGAGATCGCACCCCGTCTCGATGCCCTTGCGGTTCAACACCGCGATCAGCGCCTCGAGCGGCGCATTGCCGGCGCCGGCACCCATGCCGGCGAGCGAGGCGTCGACGCGCACCGCGCCGGCCTCGATGCCGGCGACCGCATTGGCGACGCCCAGCGTCAGGTTGTGGTGGGTGTGGACGCCGATCTCGGTCTCCGGCTTCAGCGCCGCGCGCACCGCCGCGACCCGCTCGGAATAGTCCTCGGGGAGGAGGGCACCGGCCGAGTCGGTGACGTAGACGCACTCCGCCCCGTAGCTCTCCATCAGCTTGGCCTGTTCGACCAGCTTCGAGGCGTCGACCATGTGGGCCATCATCAGGAAGCCGATGGTGTCCATGCCCAACGCCCGCGCCGCCTCGATGTGCTGCTTGGAGACGTCCGCCTCGGTGCAGTGGGTGGCGATACGCACCGAGCGGGCGCCGGCTGCATAGGCCGCCTTGAGATCGTGAACGGTGCCGATGCCGGGGATCAGGAGGATGGTCGGCACGGCATGGGTGCAGACCTCGGCGACGGCGCCGATCCAGTCGACGTCGTCGTGGACGCCGAAGCCGTAGTTGAAGGTCGAGCCGGTGAGGCCGTCGCCATGGGTGATCTCGATGGCGTCGACCTCCGCCGCATCGAGAGCGCGGGCGATCGCCTGCACCGCCTCGAGCGTATAGGCGTGGCGGATCGAGTGCATCCCGTCACGCAGCGTGACGTCCTGGACGTAGAGCTTGTTCGGGTTGGGGCGAGCCATCACGCGGCCTCCTGCGAGCGGACCTTGGCGGCCCAGTGATCGGCGGTGACGAGCGCGGCCGAGGTCATGATGTCGAGATTGCCGGCATAGGCCGGGAGATAGTGGGCGGCGCCCTCGACCTCGAGCATGATCGTGGTCTTCAGCCCCGAGGAGAGGCCGATGCCGGGGATGCGGACCGGGGCGTTGTCGCCGATCACCTCGAACTGCACCTTCTGCTTCAGCCGGTAGCCGGGCACGTACTTCTGCACGCTCGCGACCATCTCCAGGATCGACGCCTCGATCGCCTCGCGGTCGCCGCCTTGAGAGAGCGTGAACACCGTGTCGCGCATGATCAGCGGCGGTTCGGCCGGGTTGAGGATGATGATCGCCTTGCCGCGCTCGGCGCCGCCGAGGACCTCGATCGCCTTCGACGTGGTCTCGGTGAACTCGTCGATGTTGGCGCGGGTGCCGGGACCGGCGGACTTCGAGGAGATCGAGGCGACGATCTCGCCGTAGACGACGCGCTTCGAGGCGCGCTTGACGGCGTAGACCATCGGGATCGTCGCCTGGCCGCCGCAGGTGACCATGTTGACGTTGGGCTGGTCGATGTTGGCGTCACCGTTGATCGCCGGAATGGTGAAGGGGCCGATCGCCGCCGGGGTGAGGTCGATGACCTTCTTGCCGTCGGCCCTGAGCAGCGCGTCGTTCACGAGATGCGCCTTGGCCGAGGTGGCGTCGAACACCACCTGGATGTCGCGGTACTCCGGCATGCGGCGTAAGCCCTCGATGCCCTCGTGGGTCGTCGGCACCTTCAACCGCGCCGCGCGGGCGAGGCCGTCGGAGGCCGGGTCGATACCGACCATCGCCCCCATCTCCAGGTTCTCGGAGGTGCGCATCACCTTGATCATCAGATCGGTACCGATGTTGCCCGACCCGATGATCGCGCATTTCACCTTGGGCATGCTCTTTCTCCTGTGACCCGCCGGGCGGCGGGTGGCGCTCCCGTGACCCGCCGATCGGCGGACGAAGCACGAAGTACGAAGTACGAAACGAAGGGGCTCGGGGGATCGCCCCGAGTGCTGTTCTTCAGGCGAAGGCGGCGCGGACCGAGCCGAGGCCGTCGATCCGAACGTCGAAGACGTCGCCGGGGGCGACCGGCACCATCGGGCCGAGAGCGCCTGAGAGGATGGTGTCGCCGGCGCGCATCGGCCGACCGACCCGGGCCATCACCTTGGCGAGCCACAGGGTGGCGTTGAGCGGCGAGCCCATGCAGGCCGCACCGGCGCCGACCGAGACCGGCTCGCCGGCCTTCTCCATCACCATGCCGCACATGCGCATGTCGAAATCGGTGATGCGGACGGGGCGCGAGCCCAGCACGTAGAGGCCGGAGGAGGCGTTGTCGGCGATGGTGTCGGTGAGACGGATGTCCCAGTTGGCCACCCGCGAGCCGACGATCTCGATCGCCGGGACGGCGTAGTCGATCGCCCGGAAGAGATCGGCGACCGTCAGCTGCTCGCCGTCGAGATCGCGGCCGAGGACGAAGGCGATTTCCGCCTCGACCTTCGGCTGCATGACGTCGGCGAGCGGGATGTCGAGCGCCTCGGGTCGGGCCATGTCGGCGAAGAGCATGCCGTAGTCGGGCTGGTCGACGCCGAGCTGCTTCTGCACGGCGAGCGATGTGAGCCCGATCTTGCGACCGACGAGACGACGGCCGGCGGCCAACGCCCGCTCGGTGTTGATCTGCTGCACCGCGTAGGCCGCGGCGGCATCACCGGCTTCGAGGAGGTCGCGGATCGGGGCGGTCGGCGTACCCGACTTCGCAGCGGCATGGAGACGATCGGCGGCTTCGCGGATCGCTTCGGAAGAGGTGGTCATGGGGCGGTTCCGGTCTCAGAGCTTGACGCAGACGTTGGTGATCTCGGTGTAGAACTCGAGGGAATGCACGCCACCCTCGCGGCCGATGCCGGAGGCCTTGGCGCCGCCGAAGGCGGTGCGCAGGTCGCGCAGGAACCACGAGTTCACCCAGCAGATGCCGACGTCCATCTTGGCGGCGACCCGGTGAGCGCGCGAGAGGTTTTCCGTCCACACCGCGGCGGCGAGGCCGTAGGGGGTGGAGTTCGCCAGCCGCACGGCCTCCTCTTCGCTGTCGAAGGGGCGGATGTGGCAGCAGGGGCCGAAGATCTCCTCGTTGACGCAGGCCGCGTCGTCGGAGAGCCCGGTCCAGATGGTCGGCTCGACCCAAGAGCCGCCGGCGAGGTCGGCCGGCATGGTAGGCACGCCGCCGCCGGTGACCACGGTCGCCCCTTCCGAGACCGCCTTGGCGTAGTAGGACAACACCTTCTGCTGATGCTCCTTGGAGATCAGCGGACCGATACCGGTGGTCGGGTCCTCCGGCCGGCCGAGACGCAGGTTCTCGGCACCCTTCTTCAGGCGGGCGACGAACTCGTCGAAGATCGGCCGCTCGACGTAGACGCGCTCGGTGCCGAGGCAGACCTGACCGCAGTTGGAGAAGACCGAGCGCATGGTGCCCTCGATCGCCTTGTCCATGTCGCAGTCGGCGAAGACCAGCGCCGGGTTCTTGCCGCCGAGCTCGAAGGAGACCGGGCGGATGCCGTG
>CALMFH010000008.1 GCA_937864925.1 uncultured Alphaproteobacteria bacterium
GGTAGGCGAGGCGGGAGAACATGCAGTTGAGCGCCAGGATGCAGGACTGACCGGGTTCGACCCAGTAGAGCGTGCCCTCGCGGCCGTCCGCCGAGACGTAGTAGACGCGCAGCGCCCCCTTCTCGACCAGATAGGCGCCGGCGACGAGATCGCCGCGCGCCACCAGTCGTGTACCGCCGGTGCAGGCGACGCGCCGCACCGCGCTCTCGAGCAGGGCGCGGCCGCTCGCGCCGAGATCGGCGAGAGCGGGGAAGAGGCGGAGGGGCGGTTCGGCGCGCATGAGATGATCGTAGCGTCGCGAGACCGTCGTCGACACGGACGGCATGTCGCAATCCTCCTTCGACGATCAGGCGGATCGGGCGAAGAAGAGGTCGCCCGGCGCCGAGGTCACCACCTCGGTGATCTCGTCGAAGGGCAGGCCGACGCGGGCGTGGACACGGGCCACCGCCTCGGCATCGGGCGCCAACGTCAGGCAGAAGGCGCGTCCCTCGCCGAAGCCGACGTGGATGCGCAGCGAAACGACCCCTTCGGCGCGGCAGGCCTCCTCGTAACTTCGGTGGAAGCCGGCGAAGGCGCCGGGTGAGATGTCGGCCGGGAAGGTGCCGTGGCGGACGTCGTGGGTATCGAGGAAGACCTTCATCGGGATGGAAGGAGAATGCATCGGATCGCTCCTCTTCTCGGGTGGTCGAGTGGGCGGGATCCTGTCATGCGGCGGCATCGCAGGCTGGAACAAATGTCACGCCGGCGCCGCTCCGCGTGGTGGTCGCCCGTCGGCCTCAGCCGGCCGCCTCGGAGAGGCCGCCGAAACGCACCCGGTAACCGGCATCGGGCGGGCCGACGGGACCGTCGGGGGTGAGCATGGTGCGGGTGAGGTGGGTCTCGGCCGGGGTGCGGACGGCGCGGTAGAGATTGCGCACCAGGAGACGCGCCGCGGCGCCGGGCCAGTCGGCGGGGAGCAGTTCCTCCGGCAGCAGCGGATCGCGCAGGATGGCGCGGCGCCAGGCGTGAACGAGCAGGATGCGCAGGCGGAAGGCCTCGCGCGGGCTCGGCTCGCTGCGCTCGAGGAGCGCGAGGAACGGGCGGAAGGCGTCGAGAAAGGCGGCGTAGCCGGCGGCGAGTGCGGCGAGATCCCAGGCGCGGGCGACGAGATCGCGCAGAGCCTCGGGCGGCGCCCAGTCCTCGCCGGAGGCGCGCATCGCCACGGCGCCATCGCCGGCGACGGCATCGGCGAGCGCCTGACGCAGGGCCGTCTCATCGGGCTCGGGATGGATCATCACGCCGGGCAGCAATTGGCCGAAGCCCTGCCAGGCGAGATCGCGGCGCAACGCCTCGCGCGCCTCGCCGTCGACGAGGCCGGTGAAGACGACGGTCCAGCGGCCGCCCCAGGGCGCGCGACGGCCGGCGTAGATGATGCGATCGGCGGCTTCGAAGCGGCGGCGGCCGCTCTCGGTGAGGCCGTAGGCGGAGCGGCGGCCGACCTGGGTGGAGGTGAGCCAACCCTCCTTCGACAAGCGGAAGACCGAGGTGCGCACCACCCGCTCGTTGAGGCCGAAGGGCTCGACCAGATCGACCAGACTGCCGAGCCAGATCACTCCGCCGTGCGGCGCCACCGCGTCGCCGAGGAGCGACACGATCAGCGACTTGGCGTCGGGGCGCAGGCGCTCGAGGAGTGCATCGATCGCCGGATCGAGGCGGCCGGGGGTGGGCATGGCGGGCTCGGTGGATCTCGCGGGGGCTCTCGTCTGTCGGTCGCGGTCTGTCGGTCGCGGTTGGTCGTGGCGTCGTTCCTTCGCGTCCTCCGCTTCGCGTGGTTCTCGGTAGCAGACGCGCGGGGTGGCGTCACGCCACCGGATTTGTTCGCGATCGTAATTCTGTTCGCATCGTGAACTTACCTTCATGATACAGAAATTGGTAATTGATGGGGAAAACCGTATCACATATGAAAATTCCAACGAACCCTTCAATCGGTTCGATATAGGTGAATACAGGGCAATTCCGCTGCGCCGGTCGATCCGCGGCGCGACCTTGAACACGACGAAAATCGTCACACGTCGAGAGACCGCCATGTCCAGCCACAACGCCAAGCTCGCCCAGTCCCAGCCGTTGCCGCCGCCGACCGAGCAGCCCAACGTCTATCCGCTCTCCTGGCACGCCCACACCGCCAAGCTCGAGGAGGTGTGGGACGCGGCGCAGCGCGAGAACTGGGATCCGAAGGCGCTGCCGTGGGACACGTTCGACGTCGAGAGCTACACCTGGGAGGAGCGCGAGGCGATCGCCT
>CALMFH010000009.1 GCA_937864925.1 uncultured Alphaproteobacteria bacterium
ACGAAAACGGCGGAGCCCAAGTGAGCCTCGGCAACGGCGACGGCACGTTCCAGACTAGCACGGCGGTGGCGACCGGTGGAACTGGCCACTATGCGATAGCGCTCGGGGACGTGAACAATGACGGTGAACTCGACATCGTCGTCTCCGACGATACTACCGGTGCACGGGTGGGGCTCGGCAACGGCGACGGCACGTTCCAGGCCGGCACGGCGGTGGTGACCGGAGGAACAAGCCACCTCACTGTCGCTCTGGGTGATCTGAACGACGACGGCAAGCTCGACATCGTCGTCGGAGACCTCATCGACGGCGCCGAGGTGTGCCTCGGCAACGGTGACGGCTCGTTCGGCTCGAGCACTCATATCGATCTGCCCGGATACCACGTCTTCAATTCCATCGCCTTGGGCGACATCGACGCGATCGTCTGAGGGCGGACGCGGGGGGCACGGGCGATGCTACCGCCGGCCCATGATGCTCGTTGCGCCGCCTGCGGTCCGGCGCCGCGGCGGTGTGAGATCGCCGTGGGTCGCCGTGACGGCGTAGGGAGGAGGTGAGATGCGCCACCTCCTCCGCCCGCCTGCGCGGTGCCGACGCCCTCCCGTCGCCGATCAACCATGTCCACGGTCTTCGGTTGTATCGCGCTGATTTTCTTCGAATAGTCACGACCATCACGACGGGGGATCGAGCGGTGCATGGACCTTGGCGAGACGCGCGACCGAGTTTCGAGACCTGGACCGCGCCGATCCGCGTCCTCGCCGGCTTCTCGCTCGTCGTCAATCTGCTGCTCTTGATCCTGCCCGTCCACATGACGCTGATCTACGATCGCGTCGTGCCGAGCCGCAGTGTCGAGACGCTGATCTATCTGACGCTCTTGGCGCTCGGTGGGCTGGCGCTGTTCGGCTTCGTCGAGGCGATCCGCGGTCGCATCGCCGAGAAGACGGCGCAACGCTTCGATCTCGTCACCACGCCGATGCTGCTCGTCGATGCCGTCGACGGGGCGGGGAAAGCGTCACCGGCGGCGGTGCGCGACGTCGGAATCGTCCGGCGCTTCCTGGCGAGCCGCGCCCATATCGGGCTCTACGATCTGCCTTTCGCGCCGCTGTTTCTCGTTCTGCTGTTCCTGCTGCATCCGCTGCTCGGCGGGCTGACCGTCGCCGGTCTCGCCGCCCTGGTCGGTATCGCCGTCCTCAATCAGCGGCGCATCGCGCCGATCGCGCGTCGGGCGACCGCGCTGGCGACGGATGCCGAACGCGCCGCGGGCGAGGCCCTCGCCGCGCAGGAGGACGCCCGCGCCATGGGCATGGGCGCCGCCATGCTGACGCGGTGGAGCGGCGCGGCACTGGCCTCCGCCGAGACGGCGGGCGAGGCGAGCGAGATCAACAACGGCTGGTTCGGCCTCGGTCGCACGGTTCGCCAGAGTCTCCAGGTGCTGACCCTGGCGGCGGCGGCATGGTTGGTGATCGACGGGTCGGTGTCGCCGAGCCTGATCTTCGTCGCCTCGATCCTGTCGGGTCGGGCGCTGCAGCCGATCGAACAACTGATCGGCTCGTGGCGGATGACGCAGGAGGCGCGCGACGCCCATGGCCGCCTCGCCGCGGCGCTCGCGTCGATCGGTGCGCCGATTCGGCGGACACGCCTGCCCGAGCCCAAGGGCATCGTGCGGCTCTCGGGCATCGAGTGGTCGCCCGATCCGAGCCTTTCCGATGCGCCGAAGATCGTCGCCGGGGTCGAGCTGACGCTGTCGCCGGGTGAGATCACGGTGATCGTCGGCGCCTCCGGGTCCGGCAAGTCGACGCTGGCGCGGATCGTGGCGGGAGCGATCGCGCCGACCGGCGGGTCGATCGCTCTCGACGGCTTCGTCTACGGCCAGTGGCCGGGCGACCAGCGCGGCTCGGCCTTCGGCTACATGGCGCAGTCGCTGCGCTTCTTCAAAGGCACGATCGCCCAGAACATCGCCCGTTTCGCGCCCGACGCCACCGATGCGGGCGTCATCGCGGCGGCGGAAGCCGCGGTGGCGCACGACTTCGTCGCCACCCTGCCGAAGGCCTACGACACGATGCTCGGCGGCACCGAGGCGGTGCGGCTCTCCGGCGGTCAGGTGCAGCGCATCGCGCTCGCCCGCGCGCTCTACGGATCGCCCAAGGTGATCGTGCTCGACGAGCCCAATGCTCATCTCGACCAACGCGGCGAGCAGGCGTTGGCCGAAGCCCTGGTCAAGCGGCGGGCCGCCGGGGCGACCATCCTGGTGGTGACCCAGCGGCCCGCCATCCTCGAGATCGCCGACCGCGTCTTCGTCATGCAGGCCGGACGGCTGTCACCGGCGGAGATCCGGCGCGCCGGGCCCGGGCCCCAGGCGGCCGCGGGCGATACCCGTCCGCGTGCGCCGGTCGCGCCGACCGGGATCGTGCCGATGCCGAGCGTGGCGACCCTACCGCAGAGACCGTTCTCGATCGTGGAAGGAGCCACACCATGACCGACGCGACGGTTTCTCCGAGCGGCGCGGTCTTCGAGCGGGCGCGCTTGGAACGCGCCACCGGCATCGACCGCGAGATCCGTTGGGGCTTCGGTGCGGTCGGGCTCTTCCTCGGCGGCTTCCTGTTGTGGTCGGTAGCGGTGCCGATCGCCGGCGCCGTGGTCGCGCCCGGCACGGTCGTCACCGACGGGCACACCCGCGTGGTCCAGCATGAGAAGGGTGGTGTCCTGGAGCGGCTCGTCGTGCGCGAAGGCGACCGGGTGAAGAAGGGCGATCTGCTGCTCGTGCTGAAGCGCGCCGAGGACGAAGCCGAGCGCGATCTCGACGCGCTCAAGGCGGCGACCCTGACCTTCCGCGAGAAGCGCCTCGCGGCCGAGGCGGTCAACGCGGAGGAACTGCGCACCGAGGATCTGACGGTGTCTTTGCCCCCCGGGCTGCTCTCAGATTCGACGGTCGCGGAGATTCGCGCCGACCAGCTCGACGAGTTCCGGTCGCGCCGCGATCAGATCGCCAAGCAGACCGACGTGCTGCTCGCCCAGCGTCGGGCGTTGAAGGATCAGCAGATCGGGCTCGAGGGTGAGATCACCTCCGGGGAGAAGCAGCTGACGAGCCTGATCAAGGAGATCGGTCTGCGGCAGGGCATTCTCGACCAGGGTTTCGGCCGGGCGACGGTGCTTCGCGAACTGGAGCGCAGCCGTGCCGGCCTCGAAGGCTCGCTCGGCAAGGCGCGCGCCACGCTCGCCGCCACCCAGCATCAGCTCACCGAGATCGACGAGAAGATCCGCGCCATCCGAACCGAATTCCAGACCCAGGTCGCCGCCGATCTCTCCAAGACCCGCGCCGAGAAGGCACAGGCCGAGCGCGCGCTCGCCGCCCTCCTGCAGGCGGTCGATCGGGTCGAGATCCGCGCGCCGGCCGACGGCGTCGTCAACAAGCTCGGGGTCAACACGATCGGCAGCGCCGCGCAACCTTTTTCGCCGCTGGTCGAACTGGTGACCTCCGACGAGGAACTCCTGACCGAAGCCGCCGTCACGCCCCACGACATCGACAACGTCAAGCTCGGGCAGAAGGCGCGCATCGTCTTCACCGCCTTCGATCGCCGGCTCGTCGATCCCTTCGACGGCGAAGTCGTCTTCGTCGGTGCCGATGCGCGGGTGGAGAAGGACGGCAAGACGCCGTTCTACACGGTGCGCGTCAAGGTCGCGCCGGCGATCGACCGCGACGTGCCGAGAATCGTTCCCGGCATGCCGTCGGAAGTGCATCTCGTCACCCGCGAGCGCACCTTCCTCGGCTATGTCGCCGAACCGTTCCTCGACAGCTTCCGGCGGGCTTTCCGGCACTGACGACGAGTTCGGCGATCTCGGGTTGCAGTGCCCGAAATTAACGACTGATTAACCACGCTTCTTTACCTCTGAGTAACGAAACCGCATTGCCGGCGGTCCTCGTCCCCCGGGGCTGACACGTGAAGCGAACTTCCTCCATCGGTGGTGGCGTCCTGCTGGCGATCCTCCTCGCCGGCTGCACCCACACCGGTTCGAACGAGGAAGAGCGGACCACGACCTCCTGCAACACGACGATCACCCCGGCCGCGGCGCTGTGTCTGGCGGCGGACCCGATCGATGCGCCGATGGACATTCGGACCGGCTCGATCGTCGCCGATCTCGATCACCTCTCCGGTCGCCTGACCGCCCGCAACGGCGAGGTTCGCGCCGCCGCCGCCCGCACGGCGGCCGCCGAAGCCGGTGTCCAGCGCGCCCGCGCCGACCTCATGCCGGAGGTCACCGCCGACGCCGCCATCGGCCTCAGACACGCCGACCGCCGGCCCTTTGCGGGGCGCGAGCCGATCGACCCGGCGACCGCCGGCGTCACCATGACCATCCCGCTCTGGCAGGGCGGCGGTGACATCGCCGCGATCGACGCCGCCGATGCCCGCGCTCGCGCCGCGGCGGAGGTCTCCAAGTCGGTTCTCGGGCGCAACATGCTCCAGCTCGCCCTCGACGTCCTGATCGTCGAGCGGCGAACCAAGGAACTCGCCATCCTCGCCGATCAGGCGAGCGATCTGCGTCGGCTGCGCGCCGAACTGGCGGGTGAACGCAGAGCGGGCGACGCGACCACCGTGGACACCGAAGAGGTGGAGCGCCAGTTGGCGAGGATCTCCGTCGATCGCAAGGCGCGTGAACTCGACAGGGTGCGCGCGACGACCGACATCCTCCGCATCCATGGTTCGTTGCCGCACTTTCCCAAGGGGCTTCCCGATCTCGGCGACAAACTGCCGAAGTCGAGCGACGCGATGGTCATGCTCGCCCATGCCAACGGCTCGAAGATCCGCGAAGCCGCCGCTCGCACCGATGCCGCCCGCGCCGACATCCGCAAGGTCGAAGCCGCGGGTCTGCCCGGCGTGTTCCTGACGGTCGGCGCCCGCTCCGATCGCCACACCTCGGCCTCGCTCGACCGCAACGACGAGGTTCGCGCCGATTTCAAGATCCGATTGCCGCTCTATACCGGCGGTCGGGTCGAAGCGGACGTCAGGATCAAGGAAGCCGAAGCCAAGGCGGCCGAGGAGGAGTCCGTCGCCGCCCGCGACGACGCGGAAGCGACCATCCGCTCCTCCGTCGACCGCATTCGCCTCTCTCGTCAGATGGCGTCGCTCGCGCGCAACGAGTTGGCGCACGGGCGCAAGGTCCGCACCGGCATCAGAGCCGAACGCGGTGTCGGCGATCGCTCGACCTTCGAGGAGGTGCGCGTCACCACCGACGTCGCCCAGGCGCGCCTCTCGCTCGTCGGCGCCGAATACGACGCGCGCGCCGCTCAGTACCAGATCGCCTACGAGACCGGGCTCCTCGTCGCCTTCGCCGACGGCGCCTTCAAACTCGCCGAGACGAAGAAGATGCTCATCGCGAAGCGCAACGGTCCATAATCGTCGCGCAGCAAGACATCGCATCGAAGCCGATGCACAGGTGTGAGTTCTTCAAAATGATTCATTCCACTTCATGTTTTTGCGAATGAAATGAAGGATATTGAAGAGGCTTGAAGGGACCGAATCGAATTCTTTCGGTTCGATATCCGCGTTTGTCCGCCTCGATCGGGAGCGGAGCATTGCCCATTTCCTGATCGATCTGTTCGATGCCGGTCCTTGTCGGCGGATAACGGGCAGGCGTCGACACGCGACCAAGTCCGCCGCTTCGCCGGGCGGTCGATCTGCACACTGTCGCTCACGGATCGAGCGTGGCACGCCGGATGGATCGATGCGTGCGTAAAGTGGTGCGACCATCCCGTGATCCGATCGTCAGAATTCGATATTGAATTTAGTAAATTTGGAGCCCTGAACAAATGTCCATTGAGGTGATGAAAGATCGCTTGATCGTAACTTATTAAAATAATCGAACAAAAAATAGAAAATGTGCTTGACGACGAAACATGAATGCCTTACGAGATTGATTATCGGGTTTGGGCATTTCCACGCTCGCGTGGGTGATCCAAAATGTCCATTGAGGTTCCGATCTCGGTGGTGAACTGAGCCCGTCCGGCCCGGACCTTGCGGCCCCGTCACGCTTCGGCATGGCGGGGCCGCTCGGGTTCGAAGGGGGTGGGGTCGGTGGGTTTCGATCTCGATGGTGATCGGGATCCCATCGGCCTCGTCGGTCCGAAAGGGAGGAGGCGTAATCGATGGGCGAAGCAGACGGATTGATCAGGAAGGGTGCGGAGGCGATCTCCCGCGATCTCGCGGGCCCCGCCGGCCAGATCGCCTTGGATAGGGTCGTCGTGCGGCACCTGGACTTTTTCGATCTGTGCCAGCGGAGGGGGCTGTCATGGCGGCAGATCATCGCTGTTCTCCATGCCGCAGGCGCTGGTCGTGAATCCGGACTGCCGTTCGCTGCCGGGCATCTCAGCGCCGTCGTCTGGCGGCAACGCCAGAAGCTGGCGACGAGGACGACTCCGCCGCCCGTATCGGAGGTGACGGATGCGCCCGGCGTCGATCGGCCGGCGACGGCCGAAGCTGGGCTGAAGAGCAAGCCGGTCCGGCCGGCCACCTCCCGCCGGATGACGCCGCGGCTCGAATCTCCGAGCGTCGTACCGCCGTCCGCGATCTCGCGTGCGCCCGCGTCTCCGCTGGGTCGGGATATCCGCGCCGCCGTCAAGCGCGCCGCAGACCTGCGCCGCTCATCGGAGGATGCCGAATAATTGAGGCGTATTCCAAGGTGGTGGCGATCCCGACGGGCACCGGTGGCACGGAGATGCCGTAGGGGTAGCTGGTCGATCAGGCGTTTCGCCGATTCATTTCCCAGACGGTTTTCCATGACTGCCCCAGAAGGGCTTCTTCTACTGAAGAGAAAAAGGAGCCGGCCATGAGCGTGATTGCCAATGCCATCGATGCGATGAAGCGCGCTAACGCGCGCGTCGACACTCTGATTCAACGGGCGAATACCGACATCGCCTCGAGTGACCGCCCGACGGATGCCTTTCCACTCGACGCCATCGTGCCGGTTTTCATGGTTCACCCCGATCAAGTCGACGGCTGGTTCGGACGGATCGATCCCGTAGTAGCGAAGCGATTGGAGATCTTCGCTCCACACAGTGTGGTGACGGAATCGGCGGAGCGGCTACAAGGCGCACTGTATGCTCTGACGCGCGATGAGCTTTCCATGTTCGAACGCGGGGCACCGATCTTGAGATTGCAGGTGCCCATTTTGATCCGTGAAGCTCTCGGGAGAGGGGGGCGCAAGAAGGACGTCGTCGAGACGAAATTACGGGAGGCGCTCGCCTATCAAATTTTCTATCACGAAATCGAATTGACCGCGATCGAGGCATCTGAAGCAAGTGCACAGGGAAAGATCGTCGATCCACATGAGATCAGCTGCTTGGACCACTTCGTCGATCACGCTTGGGTCAACGGCGTCCCTGCCAAGACGCGAGCGAGCGGCGACGAATCGGAAGCCGACAGAAGGCTCGCCTTCTTCGCGAGTCTGCGGGAAGAAGGGCGGCGTCTCACGCCGAAGTTCGCCTACGGTGTGGTCGATATTCGCCGTTTCCGAAATGCTGTAATCGCGGATTTCTCCAACCTCGACACCAAGGGATGGTCTCACGCCGACTACGAGGCGGCCCGCGATCGGGCCGTGGCGCCGGTGTTGTTGTTGATGCGCGCCTATGCGCACGTGACGTCGGTCGCCGAGACCAAAGCCGGCTATTCGAAACGCCAGCGCCACGTGCTCGAAACGGTCGACGGTCGTCGGGCTCAGCCGATCGACCGCACCACCGAGACGGTCATGAATAGGCGGGAACACGGCGTCATCGCCGGTGCGGCGTTCACCCCCATCGAACTGCTCAACATCGCGGTTCTCGCCGACGTCGATCCCAATCTCGTCAGCCCGACCAGCGCGATCTATTCCATCGAGTTCTCTCTGGCGAGAAAGATCCGGAATTTCGGTTTCGGCGAGCCGGTCGCGTTGAATTCTATGGAAGCCGAGGTGTTCGGGCGGATCCTCGGACATGAGCTTCCCGTCGATCCGATGTGGGCGAGCCTCCACACGGCTACCGCCGCGTTGGCGTTCGAGATCCGTCCGCGTGAAACTTGGTTGGAGATGCTGGCGTTGGCCGCCGGATCGACCGAGCCGCGTTGATCCGATGATGAAATTTCTTCTAGTCTGCATTTTGCCCATTCATTTCCGAGCCTGAATCTCCTCGCCGGATCAGCCTCCTGTGATCGCGACGCATCCCGCGTCCGATCGCAGGAGGTCAGAATGACCAAGAATCCCAAGAGCATCCACGACTGGGGCAGTTTGCCCGTCCGCTTGCCGGCGGTCGTCGTCATCGTGCAGGACAAGGGCGGCGAGGGGAAGTCCCTCGCGACTCTCGCGCTCGCCGACCGCGCCCGGATTTCCGAAATCCCCACGGTCGTCGTACAGGTCGACGACCAGGGCCGCCTGCCGAGGCTCCTCGGTCCGGACGTGGTGACGATCACGATCGATGCCCGCGCGACGCGGCGCGATCCGAGCGTGGAACCGCGCGCCTTCACGCCGCTATACGAAGCGATTGAGTCCAACGCCGGTTGCGGCGGGCTCGTGATCGTCGAATTCGGCGCCAACATGGCCGGTCGCGGCGCGGTGTGGGCCGGCATGGTCGATCTCGCCGAGGACCTCCACACGATGGGGGTCACGCCGGTGATCGTCACGCCCTATGGCGCGACCGCCGAGTCGATGCGCCTCGGCGCGCGGGCCGCCGGCCTGTGGCTCGAGAAGGTGCCGGACGCCGCCCTCGTCCTGATCGAAAACGGTCGCGACGGGCAGATCGCCGATCTTCATCCGGCCAGCGACGCCGCGGCGGCCTACCGCGATGTGATCGTCCCCCTCCAGGCGCGCGCCGCCACGTTGCAGATGCCGCTGATCGAAGGGCGGTCCTGGAACGTGTTCGAGGCCGCCGGCATCCGCCCCGTCGACGTCGTGACCATGCCGGTGGCCGATCTCATGGCGGTGACCGGTCTGCCCAAGCCGGAGGCGAAGATCGCCCGCGGCGACGTCGCCGCCTGGGCGGCCGTCGTCTTCGACGAGTTCGACCGTGCGTTCGATTTCGGGGGGAGCGACACCGATGGCCACTGATCTGAAAAATTTCATCGAGGCCGCCGAGCAGGCCACGTCGATCGCGGAGTGCGAGCGCAGGACGGAAGCCGAGAAGTGCGTCGCAGCATTCCTCGCGTCGCCGGACAGTTTCACCCCGGCCCGTCTTCTCGGTCTCGGCCGCGTCGGGCTCCAGGTGTTCGTCGAGGCCCTCGGCGTCCCCGCCGCGGGACACCATCACGACAAGAAGCCGGTGTCGGCGGAAGAGGTCGAGACCCCGCCGTGCCATCGGGCGCCCCCTCAGGGGTGGGCGGAATTGCGCCGCCGGGAGACCGATTTCCTGATCGTCTCCGTCTCCAAAGGCGTCATCGCGAGTGTCGGCTTCGTGGGGCTGTCCATCCTCGTATCCGTGTTGAACTGAGAGGAGATTTCATCATGTATCGCTATGCTCAGAGATCCTACCTGCCCGCGCTCGCCGCCGCCGGGATCGTGGCGGTGCTCAGCTTGGTACTGTGCGCTGTCGTCATCCTCCTCGATCCGCCGGAAGTGCATAGGTTCGGAAGCACCTGCCAGATCGATCTGCCGACCATCGTCGGAGCTGCGGTCGATGTAGGTAAGGGCAATTGCAGGACCGCTTCCGGCTCGGACTCGACCAACCTGACTGCAAGGGCTGCCTTGTCGGCCGCATTCGACGTGCCGTCCATCAAGTTACGATTTAGCCTCCTGATCGGGGCGCTGCTCGGTGCACCGCTGATCGCCTTCTTGGAGGCCTTCGCCCGCACGCCGTACAGCGAGACGATCGAGATCAAATCCGGACGCGCGATCACCTTCGGGGACTATGCCCGAAGTCGGATACGCGCCTTCATCGCCAAACGGGCGCGCGGAAAGACGGAAGCTCGAGGACTGTGGCTCCTGCCGCACGTGCAACTCGATCGCGCTCAGGAGGCGAGAAATATCCTCCTGGTCGGGGGGCATGGCTCGGGAAAAACGGCTTGGCTGCGCGGTCTGGTCGAACAGCTCGTTGGTCGCGCCGGGCGGACCTTCATCCTGGACGTGAAAGGGGACATGGTCGCGTCCCTGCCGGTGGCCGACTTCATTCTGGTCGCGGTGGCCGACGCCCGAAGTTGGGTCTGGGATGTCGGGGCGGACGTGACCAAGCGCCTCCAGGCGACGGAATTGGCTGCAAAATTCATCTCGGCACCAGATAGAGACCCGATGTGGGGGCAGTCGGCGCGGGCGATCCTCGCCGACCTGATCATGTATCTTCGCCGCCGGCACGGGGCGGTGTGGGGATGGCCGGAACTCGCCGCGCTGGTGCTCTCGAGCCCCGCGGGAATTCGGGAGGCCCTCGCCTCGATCGGTGCCCCTTCAGCCGCGTTGTTGAAATTCAGCGGCACCGAGGAGGAGAACCGGACGGTGCAGTCGATGCTGATCACCCTGTGGGTGGCGGCGCTCACACGGGTTCTGCCGCTCGCAGAGGCGTGGGAGCAGGTTCCCCACGATCGAAGATTCTCGATCCGGCACTGGATCCGTCACGATTCCAAACTCCCCGGCGTGCTGGTGTTCCAGAAGTCGTCCGAATACCCGGAGGTTTCCGGCGCCGTCGGTGGATTCCTCATCGATGCCATCGCCGCCTCGGTTCTGAGCCCGGCGAGCCGGAAGAGCGGCGCCGGCGAATACGCGATGGTCCTCGACGAGTTCCCCGAACTCGCTGGCGTTGCTGAACAGCTCCCCAATCTTCTCGCCCTCGGCCGGGAGGCCGGCGTGACGACGATCGCGACGCTCCAGGATCTCGCTCAGCTCGAGAACGCCTACGGTGACGTACGGGCCGAGATGATCCTCGCCCGTTTCGGGATCCGCTGCATCCTCAACCTCGAAGACGGGGAGACGACGCAGACGATCTGCGAGAAATGGATCAAGACCCGGGAGATCCGTCGGACCCGCGAACGTACGGTCGACGAATTGAGGGCGGGGCTCAAGATGGCGTACGAGACGGTGAAAGAGCCGGTCGTCGAGCCGGGTTCGATCACCGACGATCTCTATGTCAGCGAAGAAGACGGTCGTCTGATGATCCGCGGTATCGTGCAGGGCTTCGGGACAGTGGCCGTCGTCGACGTGCCGATGACGATCTGGGAGACACGGCGTGCGGCGTTCAAGCCCGCTCCGTGGCTCCGCGACGACTGGGTCGCCTGACACCCCGATCCTCGTCGAACGCTCGCGAACGGTCGCCATTCGGCGGCCGTTTCGCATTTCATCCATTCATTTCCCGGTCGGTCGAGCCGCGTGCACATAGATCGGAAGCCTCTCGAGAGAAGAGGCTCGCCCGTGGTCGCGACCTGGAATCCTGCTGCACCTGTCGCCTACTACCGACACCAGACCGAATATTATGTCGGCGGTGTCGAAGCGCGTGGCAATTGGTATGCACCGGGGCGGGATTTCGGCCTCATCGACGGGGCGGACGTCGACGACGGTGCCTTCGAGCGACTCTATGCCGGCGTCGGTCCAGACGGTGCCCAGCTCGCCGATCAGAGTGTCCGTGCCGACCGCATCCCCGCCTACGACATCACCTTCTCGGCGCCGAAATCGATTTCGCTGGCATGGGCATTCGCCGATCCGGATCTCAGACGGTCGATCGAAGCGTCCCACGCTGTCGCCGTTCGGCAGGCTCTGGCCGCCCTCGAGACGAATGCCACCTACGCCCGGCGCGGGCGTGGCGGTACACGGATCGAGCCGGTCGCGCTCACGGCCGCTTTGTTTCAGCATGGCGAAAGCCGCCCGGTCGAGCACCCCGACGGCCGGGTCTTCGCCGACCCGAATCTCCATACGCACGCTGTGATTTTCAATCAGGCAACGCGAAAAGATGGATCGGTCGGCGCGCTGCACTCCGTGATCCTGCGGCAGTGGAAAATGGCCACCGGCGCCGTCTACCACGCGGCACTGGCCTCTGAGCTGAGGGCTCTCGGTTTCGAAATTGACCGGATCGGAAAAAACGGAATCTTCGAACTCACCGGCCTCGATGAACACCTGATCGAATATTTTTCCGGCCGCCGTACGGAAATCGAGGCGGCCCTCGCCGAGCACGGCGTCGAAAGCAAGGACGCGGTGGCTCTCGCCGGTGCGATTGCCAAGGCCACGCGGGGAGGGAAGGAGGAGCACCTCTCCGGCGACCCCGAGCGCATCTGGCGCGAGGCGGCTCAGGAACTGGGCATCGAGACCAACGGATTCTCGGCGGTCCTGCGGTCCGATCGACCGGTCGACCTCGCGGCCGGCGAGGAACTCCTCGCCGAACGCCTCGTCGCCCTACCTCGGATGCTCACCGAGACCGAGAGCGTCGTCGATCGTCAGGATCTGGTCGCCGCCGTCGCCACCGCCGTCGTTGGGACCGGTCTTCCCGCCGCGCGGATCGATGCCGAGGTCGATCGTCTCCTCGCCTCCGGCTCCGTCGTCGAGATCGGTCGCGATCGTCTCGGACTGCCGCGGTATTCCACGCCCGAGATGATCGCGATCGAAAAGGAGATCGTCGATCGCGCTCGTCGCCTCACCCGGCTCGATCGCCACGGTCTCGACGCCGACGAGGTCGATCGCCGGTGCACCGACGCCGGCCTCTCCGAGGAGCAATCTCTCGCCGCTCTCGCGGCCACTGGCCCGGCGGCCATCGTCATCGTCGAGGGTGCGCCCGGTAGCGGCAAGACCACGACGCTCGCCCCGATCGTGGCGGCGTACAAGGAGGCGGGCTTCCGCGTCATCGGTGCGTCGTCGGCTTGGCGTGTCGCCAACGACCTCCGCGACGATCTCCAGATTGAGGCCCGTGCAACTGCCGCCTGGCTCGAAGGTGCCCGGCACGGTGTGCCATTTCTCGATTCCTCCACGATCCTCGTCGTCGACGAGGCGGGCCTCCTCGCCTCGCGCGAGATGGTTGCCCTCCTGCGAGAGGTCGAAGCGGCCGGCGCGAAGGCGATCCTCGTCGGCGATCGCCAGCAACTCCAGGCGATCGGGGCCGGTAGCGGTCTCCGTCTCGTCTCCGAGGCCGTGGATGCCGCCCGGGTCGACACGATCGTCCGTCAGCATGAACCGTGGATGCGGGACGCCGTCCGGGCTTTCGGTGCCGGCCACGCCAACGATGCTCTCGATGCATTCGCCGAACACGGGCAGATCGTCGAGGCCGAGGGGACGATCGCCGCCGTCGAAACCATCGTCTCTCACTGGGCGGCCGGTCGGACTCGGGCCAACGATCCGCTCATCCTCGCCCGGACCAACGCGCAGGTCGCGACGATTTCCCGGGCCATCCGTGAATATCGTCGTGAAGCCGGCGAGATCACCGGAGCCGACGTCGACCTGCCGGCCGTCACGCCCTCCGGTCATTCCACCAAACTGACACTCGCCGCCGGTGATCGGATCAGATTTCTCGTCCGCAACGACGATCTCGGCGTCGTCAACGGCACGACGGCTCTCGTCTCTCGCGTCGAGATCACCGATTCCACCGCCGGATCGCTCCGCATCCACGCCGATATCGGCGGCCGGAAAGTCACCTTCGATCCCCGCCAACTGGCCGACGACAAGGGGCGGATCCGGCTCGGCTGGAGCTACGCATCTACCAATTTTCTCTCGCAGGGCACGACCGTCGACAAGGCGATCGTGCTGCTCGATCCCGGCTTCGACCGCCACGCCGTCTATGTCGCCGCCAGCCGTGCCCGGTCGAAAACCGTCTTCGTCATCGATGCCAAGGCGATCGACCGGCAGATCGCCGCGGATGGCGCAACCACCTCCGGCTGCGTCTCGACACCCGAGATCCGACGCGCTTGGCTCGCCGATCGTCTCGACCGGGCCAACGTCAAAGAGACGACCCTCGACGTCATCGCTCCGGTGAAACCCGTCGTCGCTCGTGGCCTCGATCGAAACGGCTCCTCTCGGGCTCGGGAAAGGACGCGCACCAACTCCAGGGAGATCTCCCTTGAGTAGGCGTGACCCCATGATCGCCGGTCCGAAATGCGCTCCGGGCTCCGATCCCGGAGCGGAGGACGTCTGCGGCCTCGACCGTGGCCCGCCTCATCCGTCGGCGTTCAATCGGCGCGGTCGGAAACGCGGCCGGCCTGTGCCCGGTCTCGAGGATTTCATCGTCGAGACGGATCTGCCCGAGGACATCCCCATCGGAGTCCGGGAGATCGCCGCGGTCGAACGGTTGCTCGGGGTTGAACTCGACCGCCTTCTGCGAGGGGAACTCGAAAACGAAACAGGACGCCGTCCGGCCGCCGAATGAAGTCGTTCGATCGGCGACGAGGCTTGTCCTCCTCGTCTCCTGGTTTAAGTTGTGGTGAAATTGCCCGGAGTCCTGGTGTCATGGCGTTCAAGCGCTCGCATCCCGCCTCTCTCTCCCCCTCGCCGGTGAAGCGCGCCGCGCTCTATCTGCGCGTCTCAACCGGGCGACAGGCGGTCAACGACGTGTCTCTGCCATCTCAGCGGGATCTCAACACGGCCTACTGCGGACAACAGGGGTGGGAGGTCGTCGCCGAATTCGTCGAGCCTGGCGCGAGCGCCACCGACGATCGGCGGCCGGTCTTCCAAGAAATGCTCGAACGTGCCGCCGCGCCCGAGCGTCCCTTCGACGTGATCGTCGTGCACGCCTTCTCGAGGTTCTTTCGCAACGGCGCCGAGATGGAGCTGACCATCCGGCGCCTGAAGAAGCTCGGCGTCTCCGTCGTCTCCGTCACCCAGCCGACCGGCGACGATCCCTCGCAAGAGCTGATGCGACAGCTCATCGGCGTCTTCGACGAGTACACCTCGAAGGAGAATGCCAAGAACGTCGTCCGGTCGATGCGGGAATCGGCCAAGCAGGGTTTTTGGAACGGTGCTCGGCCGCCGCTCGGCTATCGTGCCGTCGAAGCCGAGCGCCGCGGCGCCAAGATCAAGAAGAAGCTCGAAATCGATCCGGTCGAGGCCGAGACCGTCCGGCTCATCTATCGCCTCTACACCGACGGCGGCGAGACCGGCCGGCCGATGGGTATCAAGGAGGTGGTGAAGCATCTCAATCGCCATGGCTACCGCACCCGCCTCGGCGCGACCTTCGGCGTCGGACCACTCCACCTCATTCTGAAGAACGAGACCTACGCCACCGGCCGCTGTGCCTGGGGGAAGCGGCGCGCGGTGGAGACCGGCGATCCGTCGGCCGTCGTCGAGATCCCGGTTCCTCCGATCATCGAACGTGACATCTTCGACCGCGTCCAAGAGAAGCTCGCAGCCCACAATCCGCGGGTGACGCCGCCGCGCATTGTCAACGGGCCGACGTTGCTCACCGGCCTCGCCGTCTGCGAAGCCTGCGGCTCCGGCATGACGCGCACCGGCACGAACCGCCGTGGCGTGACTTACTCCTACTACACCTGCGCGGGCTGCCGTCAGCGCGGCGATACGGTCTGTAAGGGGCGTCACATCCGCATGGAGACCCTCGACGATCTGGTCGTAGACAATCTGAAGGACAAGCTCCTACACCCCGAACGGCTAGCCGCCATTCTGACCGAGATCGTCGAACGCCGCTCGGCCAAGGCGGCGGCCATCAATGATCGCCTCATCCATCTACGGAAGGCCGCCGCCGATGCCGAGGAGCGCCTGAAGCGTCTCTACCGCTCGATCGAGGAGGGGATCGTCGAACTCGATGATCTCTTGAAGGAGCGGATCTCGATCCTCAAGGCGGAGCGGGAAAACGCTCGGGCCGCCCATGACCGCGCCATCGCGACCTCTGGGTACGACGTGATCATCGATGCCGAGAAGGTCGAAGCGTTCAGCCGTCTGATGCATGAGAAGATGACGACCGGCGATGTGCACGCCCGCAAGGACGTGATTCGATCGGTCGTCTCCGGCATCACCGTCGGAGACGGTCGCATCCGGATCATCGGCGACAAAACCGTCCTCGCCGCCGCCGTCTCGGGGCAACGAAACCGGAACGGATTTGTTCGTGGTTTTGTACGTGAGTGGCGC
>CALMFH010000010.1 GCA_937864925.1 uncultured Alphaproteobacteria bacterium
CTGAAGAAGTTCGTCGAGAGCGGTCAGCTCGGCCCCTTCAAGAACGGCTACTGGGGTCACCCGGCCTACAAGCTGCCGCCGGAAGCCAACCTGATGGCGGTCGCCCACTATCTGGAGGCGCTCGACTTCCAGAAGGAGATCGTCAAGATCCACACCATCTACGGCGGCAAGAACCCGCATCCGAACTGGCTGGTCGGCGGCGTGCCCTGCGCCATCAACGTCGACGGCGTCGGCGCGGTCGGCGCCATCAACATGGAACGCCTCAACCTCGTCTCGTCGATCATCGATCGCTGCATCGAGTTCACCGAGCAGGTCTACCTGCCCGACCTGATGGCGATCGGCTCCTTCTACAAGGACTGGCTCTACGGCGGCGGTCTGTCGGGCAAGTCGGTGATGAGCTACGGCGACATCCCCGAGCACGCCAACGACTACTCGCCGAAGTCGCTGAAGATGCCGCACGGCGTCATCATCGACGGCAACTACAAGGAGGTCATGCCGGTCGACCTCAAGGATCCGACCCAGATCCAGGAGTTCGTCGCCCACTCCTGGTACAAGTATCCCGACGAGACCCGGGGCCTGCACCCCTGGGACGGCGTCACCGAGCCGAACTACGTGCTCGGTCCGAAGTCCAAGGGCACCAAGACCAACATCCAGGCGCTCGACGAGGAGGGCAAGTACTCCTGGATCAAGTCGCCGCGCTGGAAGGGCCACGCCGTCGAGGTCGGGCCGCTCGCCCGCTACATCATCGGTTACGCCCAGGGTAAGGCCGAATTCAAGGACCCGGTCGACAAGCTCCTGAAGGATCTCGGCGCGCCGCTGCCGGCGCTGTTCTCCACCCTCGGCCGCACCGCGGCCCGGGCGCTCGAGTGCCAGTGGGCGGCGCATCAGATGCGCTACTTCCAGGATAAGCTGATGGCGGCGATCAAGGCCGGCGACACCGCCACCGCCAACGTCGACAAGTGGAAGCCGGAGAGCTGGCCGAAGGAGGTCAAGGGCGTCGGCTTCACCGAGGCGCCGCGCGGCGCTCTCGGCCACTGGGTCAAGATCAAGGACGGCAAGATCGACAACTACCAGGCGGTCGTGCCGACCACCTGGAACGGTAGCCCCCGCGACACCAAGGGCAACATCGGCGCCTTCGAGGCCTCGTTGATGGACACCCCGATGGCCGATCCGGAGAAGCCGCTGGAGATCATCCGCACCCTCCATTCCTTCGACCCCTGCCTCGCCTGCTCGACCCACGTCATGGCGCCGGACGGCCAGGAGATGTCGAAGGTCACGGTTCGCTGATCCTCGTGAGACCAAGCGACCGGCGACACACCGCCGGTCGCTTCGATGGACCGAAAGAACGTCGTGACCGGTAGCCGCTCGGGCGCATCGCGCCGACCGGCCCGGTCGCAGGGAGGGGATCATGAACCAGATCGTCGAGTTGCAGGGCGCGCTGGACGCACACGGCGAACGCGTCGAAGCCCGCCAGACCATCTACGTCTACGAAGCCCCGGTGCGCCTGTGGCACTGGGTCAACGCACTGTGCATCGTGGTGCTGTGCCTCTCGGGCTACTTCATCGGCTCGCCACTGCCCTCGGTGCCGGGCGAGGCGAGCCGGAACTTCCTCATGGGCTACATCCGTTTCACCCACTTCGCCGCCGGCCAGATCCTGGCGGTGGCCTTCCTGCTCCGCATCTACTGGGCCTTCATCGGCAACACCTATTCCCGGCAGGTCTTCTATCTGCCCTTCTGGGACAAGACGTGGCTCTGGGGCATCTGGTACGAGCTGAAGTGGTATCTCTTCTTGGTCAAGGATCCGAAGAAGTACATCGGCCACAACCCCCTCGGGCACATCGCCATGTTCTCCTTCATGGTCTTCCTCGTCTGCATGATCTGCACCGGATTCGCGCTATATTCGGAGGGAACGGGCATCGACAGCTGGCAGCACGCGCTCTTCGGTTGGGTCTTCTCGATCTTCCCGAACAGCCAGGACGTCCACACTTGGCATCACCTCGGCATGTGGGCGATCGTGGTCTTCGCCATCGTCCACATCTACGCCGCTGTGCGTGAGGACATCATGTCCCGCCAGAGCATGATCTCGTCGATCGTCTCCGGCGAACGCGTCTTCCGCGACGACTTCCGGGATTGAGACGATGGGCGCGCTCGATCATCGTCACACACGCGGGGAGGGAGACCTCCGTCGCGTCCTCGTCCTCGGCATCGGCAACATCCTGTGGGCCGACGAGGGCTTCGGTGTGCGCGCGGTGGAGGAGTTCCACCGCCGCTACCGGGTGCCGGAGAACGTCACCGTCCTCGACGGCGGCACCCAGGGGCTCTATCTCGTCAACTTCCTGCAGGAACACGACCGCCTGCTGGTTTTCGATGCCGTCGACTACGGGCTCGAGCCGGGCACGCTGAAGATCGTGCGCGACGACGAGGTGCCGAAGTTCACCGGCGCCAAGAAGATGAGCCTGCATCAGACCGGCTTCCAGGAGGTGCTCTCCGCCGCCGATCTGCTCGCCGCCTATCCCGAGACCCTGGCACTGATCGGCTGTCAGCCGCTCGATCTCGAGGATTGGGGCGGCCCGCTCACCGAACCGGTGCGCGCCACCATCGATCGTGCCCTAGAAGTGGCATTGGCGATCCTCGCCGAGTGGGGTATCACGGTCGAGCCGCGCGTCGGCGGGATCGAGACGGAGGACCGTCTCCTCGCCAACGACATCGACTTCGCCGCCTACGAGCGGCGGATCGAGGTGTGAGACGAGGTCGGATCGGGTCGCCGGACCCGATCGGCGATGTCCGTATCGCATCCATGCCATGCGGCCGGTTCGGCGGGGTGACCCGGCGGACCGGTTTCGTCGTCCGGGGGGGACGGTTCATGTGTCTCGGCATTCCCATGGTCGTCGTCGAAGGCGACGACATCCAGGCTCTGGTCGAGCGACGCGGTGAGGCGCGTCGTGTCTCGATGATGCTGGTCGGCGAGCAGCCCGTCGGCACCATCGTCCTCGTTCACATCGACAGCGCCGTACGCGTTCTCGATGCGGCCGAGGCCAAGCTGATCGACGACGGCCTCGACGGCGTCGCCGCCGCGCTCGAGGGCCGCGATTTCGAACATCTCTTCGCCGACCTCGTCGATCGCGAACCCCGGCTGCCCGACTTTCTGCTGAAGCCCGAAGGTTGACATCGACACACCGTTCCTCCGCCGCGCGGAGGAGGCGACCCGGCGCCGCCGGGCCGGAGGGGGTCGGAAACGGTCGTCATCGCCCGCGAGGTGGCGACCCGTCGCATTCCCGACAGCACGACGAGTGCGGCCGACCCCCTCCCACCATCTCGTACCGAACCGAAGCGCCACACCGTGTCGGCGCCACCACTGCCGGCCGCGCCCGCTGCTCCCCGTCCCGTGATCCGATCGCCGGTTCGTCCGGTCATGGAAATGTGATTTCCATGACTTGGAAATATCGTGATCATGCCCCTATCTCGACCACGGATGGGTTCGTTCACCGGAACGGCGGAATCCCTGGAGAAGCGCTTTCCACCGAGTGGAATCCGATCTGGCACGGCCGTTGCGAACGATGAGGGGAAATACGAGGGAGACCCCATGACTTCGCCACTCCTCACCGCCTTGTCGACGCGACACGGACTGCCGGTGGTCGACGAGACCACCATCGACGCCTTCCTTTCGCCCGCCGCCGGCGAGGCCGAGCACACGCTGCTGTTCTTCACCGGCGACCCGGCACAACGCGCCGAGACGCTCGACGTCGCCGTCGTCCTGCCCGAGATCCTCGCCACCTTCCAACACCGGCTGCGTGGTGCCGTGGTGGCGCGCGCCGCCGAGGCCACACTCGCCGGCCGTTTCCGCGTCGCCGTCCATCCGAGCCTGGTGGTGACCCGCCGCGGCGATCCGATCGCCGTCTTCCCCAAGATCCGTGACTGGTCGGAATACATGGGCCGGATCGACGCGGCGCTGGCGCCCGACGCGCCCGTCCTGCCGGCAGAGACCCGGCCGCGCACCGAATTCACCTACACCACCGCCCACGGGGGAGAATGACCATGAAAGCGGGTTTCTGGGTCGCCCCCGAGGGCGAGGACGGCGGCGTGTCGATGATGCCGATCGGCATCGACGAGACCGCCTCGGGTTTCGCCGGCCGCTCCGGCCTCACCGGTGCCGGCACCATCTCCTTCCTGGCCACGGCGAGCGCCGCCGATCTGATCGAACGCTGCCCGAAGGTGGCCGCACTGCTGCCGCAGCTCGTCGCCGCGCTCGAGACGCAGGAGGTCGGGTCGGCGAGCCGGCTCTTCGATCTCGCCGGCTTCGGCGCCGACGATCTCACCCTGATCGGCGAAGTGCTCGGCGAAGGCGAGGTCTCCGCCACCGTCGCGCTGCCCGACGGGGTGATCGCCCAGGTGCAGGAATCGGTGATGGCCGGCCTGTGGCGGGTGCGCTTCACCGACCGCGACGGCCGTCTCGTCGCCGACTACGTCGAAGTGGCGACCATTCCCGCGGCGATCGACCGTGCCGCCCGGATGGTGCCGGTGCTCGCCGCCATCGGCACCCCGCCGGAGGGAGCGATGAACGTCATGCCGGTGCTGACCGAGATCCGCGACCGAGCGGGCGCCCACAACACCGGCGCGCCGTCGCACACCATCACCTTCTCGCTCTTCCCCATGTCGGAGGCCGACATGGAGTTCCTGCAGAACAGCCTCGGCCCCGGCCCGATCCGTATCCTGTCGCGCGGCTACGGCACCTGCCGGATCGTTGCGACCGGCGCCCGCAACGTCTGGTCGGTTCAATTCTTCAACGCCATGGACACCATCGTCCTCGACACGCTGGAGATCGGCGACGTCCCCGAAACGGCTTGCGCCGCGGTCGAGGACTTCCGCGATTCGGCCGAGCGTCTGAAGGAGATCGAGGAGGCCTATTTCCGATGAGTTCGTTCGAGAACTTCGGCGTGGTCGGCGACGTGGCGGTGGAGGCACGCATGGAATGCGGCATCTGCTGGCACGTCTACGATCCGGCCGAGGGCGAT
>CALMFH010000011.1 GCA_937864925.1 uncultured Alphaproteobacteria bacterium
CCGGTCATGATCAAGGCCTCGGCCGGCGGCGGCGGCAAGGGCATGCGCATCGCCTGGAACGACGCCGAGTGCCGCGAGGGCTTCACGCTCTCCAAGAACGAGGCTGCCGCCTCCTTCGGTGACGACCGCGTCTTCGTCGAGAAGTTCATCGTCGATCCGCGCCATGTCGAGATCCAGGTGCTCGGCGACAAGCACGGCAACGTCATCTATCTCGGCGAGCGCGAGTGCTCGATCCAGCGCCGTAACCAGAAGGTCATCGAAGAGGCGCCGTCGCCGCTCCTCGACGAGGCGACCCGCAGACGAATGGGCGAACAGGCCGTGGCGCTCGCCAAGGCCGTCGACTACGACTCGGCCGGCACCGTCGAGTTCGTCGCCGACCAGAACAAGAACTTCTACTTCCTGGAGATGAACACCCGTCTCCAGGTCGAGCATCCGGTAACCGAGCTCGTCACCGGCGTCGATCTCGTCGAGCAGATGATCCGCGTCGCCTACGGCGAGAAGCTGGCGCTCACCCAGGCCGACGTGAAGCTCACCGGCTGGGCGGTGGAGAGCCGCATCTACGCCGAGGATCCGTTTCGCAACTTCCTTCCCTCGATCGGTCGCCTCACCCGCTACCGGCCGCCGGAGGAGGGCACCGACGGCGACATCACCGTGCGCAACGACACGGGCGTCACCGAAGGTGGCGAGATCTCGATGTACTACGATCCGATGATCGCCAAGCTCGTCACCCACGCACCGACCCGCCTCGAGGCGATCGAGGCGCAGGCCGATGCGCTCGACGCCTTCGTCATCGACGGTATCCAGCACAACATCCCGTTCCTGACCTCGCTGATGGGGCACGAGCGTTGGAAGAGCGGCAAGCTCTCCACCGGCTTCATCAAGGAGGAGTATCCGGACGGCTTCGCCGGCAACGTGCCCCATGCCGAGGACCGCAAGCTGCTCGCGTCGGTGGCGCTGTCGATGGAGATCCTGCGCAAGGACCGCCTCGACGACCTTCCGGGCCGCCTGCGGCCGCACACCGGCATGATGCGCGAGGACTGGGTGGTCAAGGTCGACGGCGAATATGTGCCGGTCACCGTACCGTCCGGCTTCGTCGGGATGCCCTTGGAGTTCGAGGTGTCCTTCGCCGGCGATTCTGAGCCGACGGCCGTCTCCACCCGCTTCCAGCCGGGTGACCTGCTGTGGTCGGGCGAAATCGGCGAGACCTCGGTCACCGTCCAGGTGCGCCCGATCGTCGGCGGCTGGGAGTTGCGCTACCGCGGCGCCACCTCGATCGCCAAGGTGTTCACCCCGCGAGTGGCGGCGCTCGACGCGCTGATGCCGTTCAAGGCGCCGCCGGACACCTCCAAGTACCTGCTCTGCCCGATGCCGGGCCTGATCATCTCGATCGACGTCGCCGAGGGCGAAGAGATCAAGGCCGGCGCGACGCTCGCCGTGGTCGAGGCGATGAAGATGCAGAACGTGCTGCGCGCCGAACGCGACGCCAAGGTCAAGGCGATCAAGGCCAAGCCGGGCGACAGCCTCGCCGTCGACGCGGTGATCATCGAATTCGAATGATCCTCGATCCTTCGTCGCATTCATCGGCGGGCGTCCCTCGGGGCGCCCGTCGTCGTTTCGGGCTGCCGGTTCGTCAGAGCCGGCGCCCCTCGCTGCCGAGAATTCGGGCGGCCCTCAGGGTTTCCACGTGTATCGCGAGCCCCGAGTCCACGATTATCAATGACCGACCGGCGGGGTGCCGGCGGGAGTTCGGCGGTGGTCGTCTACAGGGTGGTGCTCTCCGGCCGTGTCCAGGGTGTGGGATTCCGCGCCTGGATCGAGCGGACCGCAAGGTCGCTCGGCCTGTCGGGCTGGGTGCGCAACCTGCGTGACGGTTCGGTCGAGGCGCTGTTCGCCGGGCCGGCGGAGGTGGTCGACGACATGATCGCGCGCTGCCGCCGCGGCCCCGACCATGCCCGCGTCGAGGTACTGGAGCGCCACGAAGAGCGCGAAGTTCCCTCGCCGGGTTTCCGGATCCGCGTCGGCGAGTGAATCTGCCTTTCAGCGTTCGAACACCGTCACGGTCGGGCCGAAGATCCGCTCGAACTCGCGCTTCATCACCACGTCGACATCGCTCATCGTCACCGGCAGGCCGAGGTCGACGAGCGAGGTGATGCCGTGACCGCGGATTCCGCACGGAACGATGCCGCCGAAGTGGGAGAGATCGGGCTCGACGTTGAGGGCGAGGCCGTGGAAGGTCACCCAGCGCCGGACCCGGATGCCGATGGCGGCGATCTTGTCCTCGGCCGGCACACCCGGCGCGATCTCCGGCTTCTCCGGCCGGCGCACCCAGACGCCGACCCGATCCTCGCGCCGCTCGCCGCGGACGTGATGGG
>CALMFH010000012.1 GCA_937864925.1 uncultured Alphaproteobacteria bacterium
GACGGCGGGGCGATGTATTCGCCGCAGGCGCTGTGGAGCGCGGCGAAATACGGGGCGAAGGTGCTGTTCTTCGTCTTCAACAATCGCCGCTACGGCGTGTTGCAGACCATCGCCCGGCAGCTCGGCTGTCCCAACGCGGTCGCCGGCCGCTTCGTCGGCATGGACGTCGACGACCCGGCGATCGACTTCCAGGCGCTGGCGAAATCGATGGGCGTGCCGTCGGTGAGGGCCGACGACCCCGATGCCATCCGCGCCGCGGTGGCCGAGGCGCTGGAACGGCCTGGGCCGAGCCTGATCGAGATCGCGGTGAGGTGAGGGGGGGCGCTTCTGTCGTGCGGCGCGGGGGCGCCGAGGTGCGAGAGGGCGGTATGCCGCGAGCCGGGGGGCTGCGGCATGGGAGGTGGTCGCTGCGCTTCTTCTTTCCGAGCGGAAGAAGGTGGGCGCAACGCCGAGCGAGGGGCGGGGCTCTCCGGCGAATTCACCGTTCGCCGTCGCGCCCGGACGCCGTTTCGGGACGCGTCCTCGCCCGCCGCTTCGCGGCACCTCCTCGCCCGCCCTTCGGGCATCTTCTCCCGCCAGGGGGCCTTCGCGATGGTCGGTCGGATCACGAATCGGTCGCTTTCGTCACCGCGCTCTCTGGCGTCGTCCCCGGCGAGCGGAGCGAAGGAAGGGGCCCCACCGGCCTCTCGACCCGTTGAAAAGCCGATGGATCCCCGTTCTCGCCACTTCGCGTTCGAGATGACGACCTTCGGTCCGGGCACCGTCCGAGGCCGTTCCGATGGGCGCGGGAGCCGCCGGGGCGCGGGCGCGGGCGGGGACGAGGGCTCTCTTCGCCACCGCGCCTCCACCCCTTCCACGGCCGCCGTCTTCGCCTCTCCATTGACTCTTCCTTCGGTTCCGATATAAGAACAAAAAGCGAACATAAAGGGTTTGAAGAGGGATCGGCAATGGGACGGGCGTCCGAGACGGCGGAGCGTCTGGCGGCGCTGAAACGAGAGATCGCGGCGATCGAGGGGCGGCCGGTGCCGCTGGCGTGGACGGAGTCGTCCGGCGGGGCGGCGGGGCGGGGTGCGCCGCGTGCCGCGGAGGCCCTCGGCGAGGTGCTCGCCTTCGGCGTCGAGGCGATCGATCGGCGTCTCGGAGGTGGCGGGCTGATGCTCGGGGCGCTGCACGAGATCGCCTGTGACGAGAGCCGCGAAGCCGGCGCCGTCACCGGCTTCGCCGCGGCGCTCACCGCCCGTCTGCTCGCCCGGCGGGCGGGGCGGGTGTTGTGGATCGGCACGGCCGAGGCGCGGCGCGAAGCGGGACGGCTCGACGGTCCCGGTCTCGCCGCGCTCGGGCTCGATCCCGGCCGGGTGGTCGAGGTCGAGGTGGAGAATGCAACGGAGGCACTGTGGGCCTTCGAGGAGGGGCTCGCCTGTCGCGGCACGGCGGCGGTGGTCGCCGAGATCCCCGGCCGGCCCGCAGTGCTCGATCTCACCGCCACCCGCCGTCTGGCGCTCAGGGCCGGCGGCGGGGGAGGGGGCGAGGGGGAGAGAGGCGACGGCGGGCGCGCCCTCGGCCTGCTGCTCCGGGTCGCCGGGCCGGCGCAGACGACGGCAGCGGCGACGCGCTGGCGGGTGAGCGCGGCGACATCGCGGCTTCTCGGCGGCTTCGCCCCCGGTCTCGGGAATCCGGCGTTCCGGCTGGAACTCGAGAAGAACCGCGACGGGCGTCTCGGGTCCTTCGAAGTGGAGTGGTCGTCCCATGACCGGTGTTTCGCGTTGCTCCCGGCGCATCCTGGCGCTGTTCCTGCCGAGACTTCCGACCGACCGGCTGCACCGGCGGGCGAAGGGCGCGTCCTGGCTTTCGAGCGGCCTTCCCACCGATGAACCGCCGCTCGCCGTCTTCGCCCGCGTCGGCAATGCCTTCCGGCTGGAGGCGGTCGACGAGCGGGCGGCGGGGCTGGGTCTCGCCGTGCACCAGCCGCTCGCCGAGGCGCGGGCGCGGGTGCCCACCCTCGCCCTGGTCGAGCGTGATGCGGACGGCGAGGCGGAGACGCTCGCGGCGGTCGCCGACTGGTGCGATTGCTTCACGCCGCTGGTCGGTCTCGACGCCGATTTCGACGGCGCGGCCGGGCTCTTCCTCGACGTGACCGGTGCGGCGCATCTCTTCGGCGGCGAGGTGGCGATGGCCGAGGAGGTGGTGGCGCGGCTCGCCGGCAACGGGTTCGGGGCGCGGGCGGCGATCGCCGGCACGGCGGCGGCGGCGCGGGCGGTGGTGCGGGCCGGGCTCGGGGAGATGCGCCGACGGGTCGTGCCGGAAGGGGGGGATCGCGAGGCGGTGGCGGGCCTGCCGCTCGCGGCGATCGATCCCGACGGGGGGCGTCGGGCGGGGCTCGCCCGGCTCGGGCTCGCGACCGTCGCCGATCTCCTCGCCCTGCCGCGTGGTCCCCTCGCCCGGCGGTTCGGTGCCGATCTCCTCGCCCGCCTCGACGCGGCGGTGGGGCGAGCGGAGCGGCCGATCTCACCGCGTGTGCCGGTCGCCGACGTCACCGCCGAGCGGCGCTTCTTCGAACCGATCTCGACGCCGGAGGACATCGCCGCGGTGACGCGGTCGCTGGCGCAGGCGGTGGCCGAGAGCCTGGAGCGGCGCGGCGAGGGGGCGACGATGGTGGAACTGGCGCTGTGGCGGGTCGACGGCGACGTCCGCCGCATCCGTGTCGTCGCCGGCCGGCCGATGCGCGATCCCGACCTCCTGCTGGGGCTCTTCGCCGAGCGGCTCCGCGGCGAGGAGGGTGGCGAACCGCGGCGGCATCGACGGGGGGCGGGCGGCGACAGCGGCTTCCGCATCGCCTACGGCATGGAGCCGGGTTACGGCTTCGATCTCGTCCGCCTGTCGGTGATCGCCGCGGCGGCACTCGATCCGGCGCAGATCGATCTCTCCGGCGATACGGGCGCGCGGGTCGCCTTCGAGCGGCTGGTCGACCGGCTCGGGGCGCGGCTCGGACCACGGCGCATCGGCGTGGCGACACCGGTCGACACACATGTGCCGGAGGATGCGGTGGCGTTGCGGCCGGTCGGCGCGGCAGCGGTCGTCCCGTGGGACGTGGCGAGCGACGCGGAAGAGCCGCCGGAGCGGCCGGTGCGCCTGTTCGAGCGGCCCGAGCCGATCGACACCGTCGCCGAGATCCCGGACGGGCCGCCGTTGCGTTTCCGCTGGCGCCGAGTGCTCTACGAGGTCGAGCGGGCCGAGGGGCCGGAGCGCATCGCCCTGCCGTGGTGGCGGGCGCCGCCGGAGGAGTGCCTCGATCCCGCGCGGCCGGCGAACGACGACGCCGTGGCGCCGCCGCGCTTCGATCCGGCCGTCGCCACCCGCGACTACTTCCGCGTCGAGGATGGGCGCGGGCGGCGCTTCTGGATCTTCCGCGCCGGCCTCTTCGGCCGCGAGACGATCCGGCCGCGTTGGTTCCTGCACGGGCTCTTCGCGTGAGGGGGAGCGCGATGACGCCTTACACCGAACTCGCCGTCACCTCGAACTTCACCTTCCTCACCGGGGCGTCGCATCCGGAGGAGTGGGTGGCCACCGCCGCGCGACTCGGGCTGGCGGGCCTCGCCTTCACCGACCGCAACAGTTTCGCCGGCAGCGTGCGGGGCCACGTGGCGACGCGCGAGGTCGGCCTGCGCCATGTCGTCGGCTGCCGCCTCGGCTTCGTCGACGGCACGCCCGACGTGCTCGCCTGGCCGTCGGATCGCGCCGCCTACGGCCGACTCTGCCGGCTCCTGACGATCGGCAACCGCCGCGCCGAGAAGGGCGACTGTCGGCTGGAGCTCGCCGATCTGCTGGAGTGGGGCACCGGCGTGGTGCTGGCGCCGCTCGCTCCGCGTCGGACCGCACCCGGCGCCCCCGCCCACCTCGCCGCGACGCTCGACGGCCTGCGTGAGTGTTTCGGGCGCGAATGGATCCGGCTGGCAGCGCAGCCGCTGTTCGGGTCGAGCGATCGGCGGCGGCTCGCGCGCCTCGCCGGGGTGGCGGAGACGGCCGGGGTGAAGCTCGTCGCCGTCGGCGACCTCCTTCATCACGTGCCCGAACGGCGACCGCTCTCGGACGTGGTCGCGGCAATTCGCGAGGGGGTGACGCTCGCCGCGGCCGGGCGGCTGCTCTCGGCCAACGCCGAGCGCCATCTCAGATCCGGGGAGGAGATGGCGCGGCTCTTCCGCGACCAGCCGCGGGCGGTGGCGGAGAGTGTCGCTCTGCTCGAGCGCCTCGCCTTCTCGCTCGAGGAGCTGCGCTACGAATATCCGGAGGAGGACATCGGCGACGCCGCCTCGCCGCAGGAGGCGCTGGTGCGTCTGACCCGCGAGGGGGCGGCGAAGCGCTGGCCGGCGGGGGTGCCGGCCAAGGTCGAAGCGGCGCTCGCCCACGAGTTCGCGATCATCGGCGAGCTCGGCTATGCGCCCTATTTCCTCACCGTCCACGACATCGTCCGCTTCGCCCGGTCGCGCGGCATCCTCGCCCAGGGGCGCGGCTCGGCGGCCAATTCCGCGGTGTGTTTCTGCCTCGGCATCACCGAGGTCGACCCCGAGCGCGGCGATCTCCTGTTCGAGCGTTTCATCTCGCCGGAGCGCAAGGAGCCGCCCGACATCGACGTCGACTTCGAGCACGAGCGGCGCGAGGAGGT
>CALMFH010000013.1 GCA_937864925.1 uncultured Alphaproteobacteria bacterium
TGATCGCCCGGTACTTCTCTTCCGCCGTGCGATAGACCTCGTCGTCCTCGTCGAGGCGCGATACCGGCATGTTGGTCGGGATCTCGAGCACCTCGAGCCCGTAGATGTCGAGGAATTCGTCCGCTTCGGTCAGCGCCGTGCCGGTCATGCCGGCGAGCTTCTCGTACATACGGAAGTAGTTCTGGAAGGTGATCGAGGCGAGCGTCTGGTTCTCGGGCTGGATCGGCTGGCGCTCCTTGGCCTCGAGCGCCTGATGAAGGCCTTCCGAGTAGCGGCGGCCGGGCATCATGCGGCCGGTGAACTCGTCGATGATGACGACCTCGCCGCCCTTGACGATGTAGTCGCGGTCGCGCTGGAAGAGCGTGTGAGCACGTAGCGCCTGATTGACGTGGTGGACGACGGTGACGTTCTCGATGTCGTAGAGATTGTCGCCCTTGAGCAGCCCGGCGGCACGCAGCGCTTCTTCGATCTTCTCGGTACCGGCCTCGGTGAAGGACGAGGAGCGCTGCTTCTCGTCGACCTCGTAGTCCTCCTTCGCCTTCAGGGTCGGGATGAAGCGGTCGATGGTGTTGTAGAGCTCGGAGCGATCGTCGAGCGGACCGGAGATGATCAGCGGTGTACGCGCTTCGTCGATCAGAATCGAGTCGACCTCGTCGACGATGGCGTAGGCGTGGCCACGCTGTACCATCTGGTCGAACTCGTACTTCATGTTGTCGCGGAGGTAGTCGAAGCCGAGCTCGTTGTTGGTGCCGTAGGTGACGTCGCAGGTATAGGCCGCCTTGCGCTCGTCGTCGTTGAGGCCGTGGACGATGACGCCGACGGTGAGGCCGAGGAAGCGGTAGATCTGGCCCATCCACTCGGCGTCGCGTTTGGCGAGGTAGTCGTTGACGGTGACGACGTGGACGCCCTTGGCGGGCAGCGCATTGAGGTAGACCGCGAGGGTGGCGACCAGCGTCTTGCCTTCGCCGGTCTTCATCTCGGAGATCTTGCCCTCGTGGAGGACCATGCCGCCGATCATCTGCACGTCGTAGTGACGCTGGCCGATGACGCGCTTGGCCGCCTCGCGCACCGTGGCGAAGGCCGGGGCGAGGAGGTCGTCGAGGTCGGTGCCGGCGGCGAGTTGTTCGCGGAACTGGCGGGTGCGGTCGCGCAGTTCCTCGTCGGAGAGCTTCTCGAGTTCGGGTTCGAGCGCGGCGATGGCGGCGACGCGGGGGCGATAGGCCTTGATCTTGCGATCGTTGGCGGAGCCGAAGAGCTTCTTGGCGAGAGATGCGAGGCCGATCATGGAGGCCCTTCCTCGAGGTCGTGCGTGGTGTCGCGGCTTCCGGCTCCCGTGTGCGCGACCGAAGTCGCAGGCAGCCTTCCGGGATCGGATCACCGACGGAGCGGACCGCGACAGGGCCGGACCGGCGACGATGACGGAACGACGCGCCGCCGGCGCACTCGAGGTCGGGCGGACGGACGCGAAACGACGCACGTCACCGATCGTCGCCCGCGCAGGCGAGGCGGCTCGGGACAGATAAGAGTGGGTCCGAGAGTTGTCAACGCCGCCGCGGCGGGCCAAAGTCGCGCGATTCCGTGCGAGAGGGAGGACGGCCCGCTCGCGCCGGTCACAGCTTCGCCACAAGGGGCGGTCTACCTGTCGGCCGCCCGGACACAGCCTTCACGCGAAGGCGGTGGACCGGGTACCGCGTCGATCCGGCCGATCGCCATCCATTCCCGAACAAGGACGCATTCGCACATGAACGGACACCGCAGGATCGTCGCGACCGTCGCTCTTCTCGCCGGGCTCTCCGCCCCGTTCGCGGCGCTGGCCCAGGACAAGGTCCTCGCCCGCATCGACGGACAGCCGATCACCGAGAAGGACGTCGCCGCGGCGTCGACCGCGCTCGCCGCGCAGTTGGCGCAGTTGCCGGAGGACATGCGCAAGCGTGCCGTGGTCGATCGGTTGATCGACATGCGCGTCGTCGCCGCCGCCGCCGCCAAAGCCGGTCTCGATCAGAGCGACGCCTTCAAGACGCGCATCGATCAGGTCCGTACCCAGTTGCTGATCGCCGAATTCGTCAAGGCCAAGGTCGAGGCCGCGATCACCGAGGACGCGATCAAGGCGCGTTACGAGAAGGACGTGAAGGCCTTCGATCCGCCGGAAGAGATGCACGCTCGCCACATCCTGGTGAAGACCGAGGACGAGGCCAGAAAGATCATCGCCGATCTCGCCAAGGGCGCGGATTTCGCCGCCATCGCCAAGGAGAAGTCGGAGGATCCGGGCTCCGGCGCGCAGGGCGGCGACCTCGGCTTCTTCGCCTCCGGCGACATGGTTCCGGAGTTCGAGAAGGCGGCGGCGGCGCTGAAGGTCGGCGAGATGACCAAGGAGCCGGTGAAGAGCCAGTTCGGCTTCCACGTCATCAAGCTCGAGGGGAAGCGCAAGCAGCCGGTCCCGGGGCTCGACGAAGTGCGCGATCAGGTCAAGCAGGCGCTGGTCGGCGAGACCTTCACCAAGATGCTCGAGGATCTGAAGAAGGCGTCCAAGGTCGAGATCGACGAAGCGGCGCTGAAGGCGAAGTGATCGCGGCGGCGTGAGCCGTGCGTCTCGCGGGGGCCGGGTTCCTGGAAAGGAGCCCGGCCCTTCTCGTCGGCGGGTGGTCGATCGGAGCGGCGACCACCGGCCGGGACGGGTTCGCGAGGCGGGCGCCTTGGCGCGATCCGCACCGAGACCGCTTGACGGCGGCGGGGGGGCGGCTAAACCGGGCAGCGACCGTCGTCCCTGGAGGGGTTTCCCATGTCGCATGCCGTCTCGCCGCTCGCGCCGAAGTCCTATCCCGCGACCCCGGTGGTGCCGGGGGTGCGTTTCGCGACCGCCGAGGCGGGGATCAAGTACAAGAACCGCACCGACGTGCTCTTCGCCCTCTTCGACGAGGGCACCCGGGTCGCCGGCGTCTTCACCACGTCGAAGTGCCCATCGGCGCCGGTCGACTGGTGTCGAGCCAATCTGGCGCAGGGCCGGGCCCGGGCGCTCGTGGTCAATTCGGGTAACGCCAATGCCTTCACCGGCAGACGCGGCGTCGAGACGGTGCGGATCACCGCCGACATCGCGGCGAAGGCGGCGGGGTGTGCGCCGGCGGAAGTGTTCCTCGCCTCGACCGGGGTGATCGGCGAGCCGCTCGACCCCCGGAAATTCGAGGGCGTGCTCGACGAGACGGCGACGCGGCTGGCCGAGGGGCCGTATCTCGATGCGGCGAAGGCGATCATGACCACCGACACCTTCCCCAAGGTGGCGACGCGGACGGCGACGATCGGCGGGGTCGAGGTGGTGCTCACCGGCATCGCCAAGGGAGCCGGCATGATCGCCCCGGACATGGCGACGATGCTCTCGTTCCTGTTCACCGACGCGGCGATCGAGGCCGACGCGCTGCAGGGGCTGCTCTCCGGCGCGGTTGTCGACAGCTACAACGCCACCACCATCGACGGCGACACCTCGACCTCCGACACCGTGCTGCTGTTCGCGACGGGCAGGGCGGCGGAGCGCGGTCAGACCCCGGTGACGCGGGCCGACGACCCGGCGCTCGCCGGTTTCCGCACCGCGCTCGACGATCTCACCCTCGAACTCGCGAAATGGGTGGCCAAGGACGGCGAAGGGGCGCGTAAGTTCGTCGAGGTCCGGGTCGAGGGTGCCGTCTCGAAAGCCTCGGCGCGGCGGATCGCCCTGTCGATCGCCAATTCGCCGCTGGTCAAGACGGCCTGCGCCGGCGAGGACGCCAATTGGGGACGCATCGTCATGGCGGTCGGCAAGGCCGGCGAGCCGGCGGAGCGTGACCGGCTGGCGATCTGGTTCGGCGACACCCGGGTGGCAGTCGAGGGCGAGCGTGATCCGGCCTATTCGGAGGCGGTCGCATCGGCCTACATGAAACGTGATCACATCGTCGTGAAGGTCGAGATCGGTCTCGGGGCGGCGAGCGACACCGTCTACACCTGCGATCTGACCAAGGAGTACGTGGCGATCAACGGCGACTATCGGAGCTGAGGATGAAGATCGTCCTGGTCGCCGCCGTTGCCCTGATCGACACGGACGGGCGGGTGCTGCTGGCGCAGCGCCCGGAGGGCAAGTCCATGGCGGGCCTGTGGGAATTCCCCGGCGGCAAGGTCGAGCCGGGGGAGAGCCCGGAGGCGACGCTGATCCGTGAGTTGCACGAGGAGCTCGGCATCGAAGTCAAGGCGCCGTGCCTGGCACCGCTGACCTTCGCCAGCCACCGTTATGAAGATTTTCACCTCCTGATGCCACTTTATGTCTGTCGACGCTGGACCGGGACGGTTCACGGGCGCGAAGGACAGGCCCTGAAGTGGGTCCGGCCGACGAAGCTCCGGGACTTTCCGATGCCTCCGGCGGACGAGCCGCTGATTCCGCATCTGATCGATCTGATCTGATCGGAGCGACCACGAGAGATCGGACGACATGGGTTTCGAGACCACGATCGACAGGCTCCGCGCCGCCACCCGCGCCCTGATGCGGGATCGCAGCGCCTCCGTCTCGATGGAATACGGTCTGGTCGGGACGCTGATTTCGGTGGCGATCATCGGTGCCCTCTCGGCGACCGGAACCGGCGTCGCCGACAAATGGAATTCCTTCGCCGACACGATCAACTCGTATCTGCGCTGAACGCGCGCCCTCCCGCACCACCGATCCGGCCGCCCTGGGGCGGCGTTTTCATTTTCCGGCCCTCCGAGCCGCGCCGTTTCCCGGCAGCGGTCGGCAGGTGCCGCGGACGCCGCCCCTCGGTGTCGACGGGCCGGGCCGCGCCCGTCCGGCGTTCTCATACCGGGCTGATGAAATTCGGACTCGTCCGAATTTCATCAGCGTTGCGGCCCGACCGGCCGACGCCCGTTCGAGCTCGCCTTCGTTCACGAAGTTTCGAACAGGTCGAACTTCGTGAACTCGGCATCAGACGTCGTCGGGCCGCGGCCGGGCGTTCAGCGCTGCGGCGAGGCTCATGGTGGCGCTGCCCGGCTTCGCCGGCTTCTGCTGGCTCTCGTGCGGCGCCCAGCCGGAGGCCGAGACGATCTCGAAGGTGGCGCGCAGGCGGCCGTCGGCGTCGGCAAAGCGCTCGGCGTAGATCTCGGCGGCGCGTAGGAAGAGGCGACGGGAGGTCGGACGGCGGGTGCGATCGACCAGCGGATTGGTCGCTCCCATCGCCCGGAGGTCGGCGACGAGATCGAACATCGAGGCATAGCGCACGGTGAAGCGATCACTGTCGGTGACCGGCAAGGCGAAGCCGGCGCGCTGCAACAGGCCCCCGAGATCACGCACTCCGACGAAGGGGATCACCCGCGGGCCGAGGCCGCCGGTCTGTTCGATCTCGGCGTCGGCGAGGGCTTCGCGCAGTTCGCGTAAGGTGTCGCCGCCGAGCAATGCGGCGAGGAAGAGCCCGTCGGGGCGTAACGCCCGGCGGATCTGCACCAGGGTGCCGGGCAGGTCGTCGACGAACTGCAACGACAGCATCGACACCACCAGATCGAGGCTCTCGGGCGAGAAGGGCAGGGCCTCTTCGTCGACGACGAGGTCCGCACCGGCGCCGGGATCGAGGGCGGCGGTCAGCACCTCGTCGGCTTTGCCCGAGCGGCGGATCGCGACGGCGGCAGCGCCGGCGGCGAGGCCGAGATCGACGGCGCGCGGGAACCGGCGCAGCACCGGCAGGAGCCGGTCGTCGAGATCGTCGACGGCACGGGCGAGCAGGAAATCCGCTCCGGGACGCGGACGTGCGCGCGCTCGCCCCCGCCGGGCGGCGAGGAGGGCGCGGTCGAACAGGCGGGGAGCGGCGGTCTCGGTCATGCGGGGCACCTCGGCCTCCCATCGCACGGGACGGCGGCGAGGTCAAAACCCACCGCGACTGGCGACACGTGAAGGCCGTGGTGCTCGCCGGAAGCGCGCCGAAGCGGTAGTGTCGGGCTGTCGGCGGGAGGCGGGCATGGCGGAGGCGGACGAGGACGAGATCGCGACCGGCGGCGCGGCACGACCGGCGGCGCGCATGCTCGATTTCGGCCGCGGTGTCGGACGACGACTGCTCGATCTGGTGCTGCCGCCGGTGTGCATGGCCTGCGGCATGCCGGTGGCGACGCCGCACGGGCTGTGCGCCGCCTGTTGGAGCCGGCTGAGGCCGATCGAACGCCCCTACTGCGAACGCCTCGGCATCCCCTTCGGCTACGACATCGGCGCGGGCGCCCTGTCGGCGGAGGCGATCGCCGCACCGCCGGTGTTCGATCGGGCGCGGGCGGCGGTGCTCTACGACGAGGTGGCGCGCGACATCATCCAGGGGCTCAAGTACCACGACCGCACCGAACTCGCCGGACTGATCGGCCGGATGACGGCGCGGGCCGGGCGGGAGCTGACGGCGGAGGCGGACGTGATCGTACCGATGCCGCTGCACCGGGTGCGGTTGTGGCGACGCAAGTTCAATCAGGCGGCGGTGATCGCGGTCGAGGTCGGGCGTCTCACCGGCGTTCCGGTCGAACTCATGGCACTCCGGCGGGTGCGGGCGACGCGGCCGCAGGTCGGGCTCGGCGAGCGCGAACGCGAGGTGAACGTGCGCGGCGCCTTCCGCGTCGATCCGGCCCATCGTGTCCGGATCGAGGGGCGACGGGTGGTGCTGGTCGACGACGTGCTGACCACCGGCGCGACGGCCGGTGCGGCGACACGGGCACTCAGGCGGGCGGGAGCGGCGCACATCGACGTGCTCACCTTCGCGCGGGTTGCTCCCGGCGGGCCGATCACGATATGAACGGGCCGGAACCGTCGGCACGGGGAGTTTCGTGCCGGAACGAGGATTCGTCATGTCGAAGCCCCATGTGCTGATCTATACCCGCGACTTCTGCGGCTACTGCTCCGCCGCCAAGGCGCTGCTGCGGTCGAAGGGCGTCGATTTCGAGGAGCGCAACGCCACTTCGAACCCCGATTTCCGCAGCGAGATGATGAAGGTCTCCGGCCGCAACACCTTCCCGCAGATCTTCGTCGGCAGCCGCCACATCGGCGGTTGCGACGATCTGCACGATCTCGACGATCGCGGCGGTCTCGATCCGCTCATCGCCGGTGAGACCGCCTGACCGGGCCGCGCCCAGGGAGAAGCGATGTCGACCTTCCGCGCCGCACTGATCCAGATGACCTCGTCGCGCTCCGTCGCCGACAACGTCGCGACCATGGACCGGTTGGTGCGTGCCGCGGCGGCGGGCGGGGCGACCTATGTCCAGACGCCGGAGACCACCGGCATCATGGACGAGGATCCGCGGCGGCTGTTCGAGACGCTGACCGGCGAGGCGGGTGACGCGACGTTGGCGCACGGCCGGCGGCTGGCGCGCGAGTTCGGGTTGCATCTCCACATCGGCAGCCTGGCGATCAAGGTCGGGGACGGCACCAAGGCGGCGAACCGTGCCTTCGTCATCGATCCCGCCGGCGAGATCGTCGCCCGTTACGACAAGATCCATCTCTTCGACGTGCAACTGGCGAACGGCGAGGTCTATCGCGAGAGCGCCCGCTACGTCGCCGGCGACGAGGCGGTGACCGTCGATCTGCCCTTCGCGCGGCTGGGGCTGACCATCTGCTACGACCTGCGCTTCCCGCATCTCTTCCGGACGCTGGCCAAGGACGGCGGCGCCGAGGTGCTCACCGTGCCGGCCGCCTTCACCCGGCCGACCGGCGAGGCGCACTGGCACACGCTGCTCAGGGCTCGAGCGATCGAGACCGGGTGTTGGGTGCTGGCCGCGGCCCAGGCCGGGCTGCACGAGAACGGGCGCGAGACCTACGGCCATTCGCTGGCGATTGACCCCTGGGGGCGGCTCGTCGCCGAGGGTGGGATCGAGCCGGGGGTGATCTTCGCCGACGTCGACACGGGCGAGGTCGCGGCGGTGCGCGGGCGGGTGCCGGCGCTCACGCACGATCGGCCGTTCAAGCTCGAGGCGACCGGGAGGGTCGGATCATGATCCACTACACCCTGGTCTGCGAGGCGGAGCACACGTTCGAAGGTTGGTTCCGCTCCTCCGCCGATTTCGATGCGCAGGCGGCCAAGGGCTTCGTCGCCTGCCCGACCTGCGGCTCGACCTCGGTCGGCCGCGGTCTGATGGCGCCCGCCGTCCAGTCGGCGAAGGCCAAAGACGAACGCGAGGAGGCGGCGAAGCGGCAGTCGGTGATGATGCCGGACCCGGCGCAGAAGATGATGCTCGAGGCGATGCGCGAAATCCGCAAGAAGGTGACCGAGAACGCCACCTACGTCGGTGAACGCTTCGCCGAGGAAGCGCGCAAGATGCACCACGGTGAGATCGAGCATCAGGGCATCTACGGCGAGGCGACGAGCGAGGAAGCCGCGGCGCTGACCGAAGAGGGCGTCGAGTTCCAGCCGCTGCCGGTGCTGCCGGAAGAACGGAACTGAGCCGGCGAATAATCGATGTGAAATCCGCCCGGACGGCGTCCGGAGGTCGCGATCGTGAGTCCCGCACCCTCTCCTGCGCGCGAACGCCTGCGTGATCGCCTGCGCCGACGGCTCGACGCCGATGCGGCCCGCCTCGGCTTCTCGGCGCTCGGGGTGACGACGCCGGAGCAGGTGCCGGATCTCACGACGGATCTCGACGGCTTCCTCGCGGCCGGGTTCCACGGATCGATGGAGTGGATGGCGACGACGGCCGATCGCCGTGCCGCGCCGCGGAACCTGTGGCAGGAGGTGCGGTCGATCATCGTCACCGCCTTCGACTACGGCCCGGAGGGTGATGCGCTGGCCGGGCTGGCGACGCCCGACTGCGGCGTGATCTCCGCCTATGCGCGACATCGCGATTATCACGACGTGGTCAAGGGCAAGCTCAAGGAATTGGCCGGCGGACTCGTCGGGGCAGCGCGGCAGGCGGGATCTCCGTGCGACGTCAAGGTCTTCGTCGATACCGCGCCGGTGATGGAGAAGCCGCTCGCCGCCGCCGCCGGCCTCGCCTGGCAGGGCAAGAACACACTCGCCGTGTCGCGTCGGATCGGCGGCTGGTTCTTCCTCGGGGTGATCTACACCTCGCTCGATCTCGCCTCCGACGTGCCCGAGCGGCCGCGCTGCGGCTCGTGCCGGGCCTGTCTCGACGCCTGTCCGACGGCGGCCTTTCCCGCGCCGCATCGACTCGATGCGCGGCGCTGCCTCTCCTATCTCACCATCGAGCATCCCGGACCGATCCCGCTCGAATTCCGTGTCGCGATGGCCAATCGCATCTACGGCTGCGACGACTGTCTGGCGGTCTGTCCATGGAACAAATTCGCGGCGGTGGGGCGCGAAGCGAAACTGGCGGCACGCGCCGACCTGGTCGATCCGCCGCTCGCTCTGCTGGTGGATCTCGACGACGGCGGGTTCCGCCATTTGTTCGCCGGCTCACCGATCAAACGCACCGGGCGCGACCGCTTTCTTCGCAACGTGCTGATCGCCATCGGCAACTCGGGTCTGCCGGCGTTCCTGCCGGCGGTCGAGCGGCGGCTCCGCGACGAGGCGGCGGTGGTCAGGGGTGCGGCGGTGTGGGCGGCGGGGCGACTCGCCGAACCGGAGCGTCTCCACCGTCTCCATGCGATTCACGGGGCGGCGGAGCGGGACGATTCGGTCGTCACCGAGTGGGCGGCGGCGGGGATCGCGGCCGACTGATACCGGGCTCATGAAAGTCGGAACCGTCCGAATTTCATGAGCGTCACGGCCCGACCGGCCGACGCCCGTTCGGGTTCGCCTTCGTTCACGAAGTTTCGAACAGGTCGAAACTTCGTGAACTCGGTATGATGCCGAAGGCCGAGGGTGTCAGCGCACCCGGCTCTCGACGACACGCGAAGTCCCCAGCTGCATCGAAGGCACGAGACAGTCGTGGCCGGAATGCCGGCGGCCTACTGCGATGGCCGGTGGCACGAGCTCAGCGGCAGCGACGCAACCCGTCGATGACGGCGCCCGAACCGCGGAAGGCGATGGTGAGGCTACGGTCGGGGTTGAGGGTGGCGACCACCGTCTCCTGGCGCGACGGCGCGTCGTGGACGAAGCAGCGGCCCTTCCAGGTCACCACGTCACCGGTGCGGGACACGTCGGAGAACTCGCACGCCGTCTCTTCCGACGACAGACCCATCGGTCCGATGTCGATCGCCGCACCCGACCCGCAGACGTCGCGGCTCTCGCCCCAGCGGCCGACGATGGTTTCGCGCGCCGATCCGGTGGTGGCGAGGAAGGGGAGGGCGACGATGGCGAGGAGAAGAGTGCGGCGCATGGGACGGGCTCCGGTCGAGACGGGCCGTCATGGTGGCAAGTCGGCGCGCGGTGGACAAGCCTCCGCGACGCCGGGACGAGCGTGATTGCCGGACGGAAACGACGAGGCCGCCGGCCCGGGTGGGCGGCGGCCTCGGATCCGTCGTGCGGCGACGCGGGCTCAGGCGAGCGCGCGCGAGGCTTCCTTGACCTTGCGGGTGGCTTCGTCGACGCGGCGGGTGGCGGTGGCGATCTCGTTCATGCCGCGGGTGATGGTCTCGACGCCTTCGGCCGCCACCTGCATGTTGGCGGACATGTCGCGGGTCACGGCTTCCTGTTCCTCGACCGCGGTGGCGATGTTGGTGGAGATCTCGTTGATGCGGGCGATGGTCTGGGAGATGCCGGAGATGGCGCCCACCGCTTCCTTGGTGGTCGACTGGACCTCGGAGATCTGGGCGCCGATCTCGTCGGTGGCTTTGGAGGTCTGGGTGGCGAGGTTCTTCACCTCCGAGGCGACCACCGCGAAGCCGCGTCCCGCCTCGCCGGCGCGCGCCGCCTCGATGGTGGCGTTGAGGGCCAGGAGATTGGTCTGCGCCGCGATCGAATTGATGAGGTCGACCACCTCGCCGATCTTCTGGGTGGCGGCGAGCAGGGTGGTGATGGTGGTGTTGGTGTGGTCGGCCTGCTTCACCGCCTCGTTGGTGATCTCGAGCGCGTGCACCACCTGACGGCTGATCTCGGAGACGGAGTGGGCCAGTTCCTCGGCACCGGAGGCGACCGCCTGGACGTTGGAGGAGGTCTGGGTCGAGGCGCTCGCCGCGCTCGTCGCCTGCTCGCTCGCCTGGGAGACGGAGGTGGTGATCGAGCCGAGTTCGGCGTCGATGCCCTTCTGCAATTCGGTGCGGCGCATCCGATCCTTGACCTGGGCGGTGATGTCGGTGGCGAACTTCACCACCTTGAAGGGGCGACCGGACATGTCGAAGATCGGGTTGTAGGAGGCCTGGATCCAGATCTCCTTGCCACCCTTGCCGATGCGCTTGTATTCGGCGGCCTGGAAGCGGCCCTGGCGCAACGCGTCCCAGAAGGCGCGATACTCGGCGCTCTCGCGATAGCCGGACTCGACGAACATGCGGTGATGCTGGCCGCGGATCTCTTCGATCCGATAGCCGAGGGCATCGAGGAAGTTCTTGTTGGCGTCGAGGATGGTGCCGTCGAGTTCGAAGGAGATGACCGCCTGCGCCTTGTCGATGGCGGCGATCTGGCCCTGGTACTCGGCGTTCTTCAGCTTCTCGGCGGTGATGTCGGTGGCGAACTTGACCACCTTGAACGGCTTACCGTCGCGACCGAGGAGGGGGTTGTAGGAGGCCTGGATCCAGATCTCCTTGCCGCCCTTGCCGATGCGCTTGTATTCGGCGGCGCGGAAGTTGCCGCGGCGCAGGTCGTCCCAGAAGGCACGATATTCGGCGCTGTCGCGGTAGGACGGCTCGACGAACATCGAGTGATGCTTGCCGCGGATCTCCTCCAGCGAATAACCCAGGGCGCCGAGAAAGTTCTTGTTGGCGGTGACGATCGTCCCGTCCATCTGGAATTCGATGATCGCCTGCGACTTGTCGAGAGCGACGAGCTTGGCGTGGGTCTCTCTGCCGGAAGAGAAGAAGTTCATGAGCATCACCTCGTCGGGCGGCGATTGCGCCGGCAGCACGCCGGGTCCGATCGCGCGGAATTCGCCGTTCGGACACAGAGCATGAGCCGCGAAGGTTAAGTCTTTCCTAAATCGAAAGTTTCATTCTGCGGTGAACTATCCGAATTTCCGCATTCGACGCTGCATTACCCGAGGTAACATGGCGCGGTGACGCCAATTCGAATGCAGTTTCCCGATGTATTGGAATATCACAGGCGGTGAAGTACGTGCGTAGATTTCACGATCATGGCGGCGCGGAGGCGGCGCAGGCGAGCGCCGCCTCCAACCGATCGTCGCCCCAGAACAACTCCCGGTCGGCGCAGACGAAGCTCGGGGCACCGAAGATATCGAGACGCACCGCCTCCTCGGTGGCGGCGCGCAGGCGCTCCTTGATCTCGGTGCTCGCGGCCGCCGCGAAAGCCGGACCGGTCGGGACCCCGACGGTGGCGAGAAGATCGGCGAGCACATCGTGGTCGGCGATGTTCCGCCCCTCGGCGAACTCCGCAGTGTAGACGGCGCGGGCGAAGGGGGCGATCCAGCCGTCGCGCGCACCGACGGTCGCCAGCCGTGCCGCGAGGAGGCCGTTCTGTGGGAACGGATCGGGCAGTCGGAAGGTGAGGCCGCGGTAGGCGGCGATGCGTTCGATGTCGCGCACCATGTAGCGGCCCTTGGCGGGGTAGAGATTGAACGGCGAGGTCTCCCAGCCCTGAGCCCTGAAGATCGGTCCGAGCAGGAAGGGCCGCCAGTCGATGGCCACGCCGGCGTCCGCCGCCGACGCCTCGATGCGCATCGCCGAGAGGTAGGAATAGGTGGAGGCGAATTCGAACCAGAACGACAGGCGCGGCATGGTGGCCTCCGGGAAACGCGACGGTCGGGATCAGTCGCCGCCGGGTGTGGGGGCGAGGGGCCGGCGGGACAGGGTGATCCAGCGCCAGGTGAGCAGGATCGCCACGGCGCCGAGACCGAGGGCGAGGCCGAGCCAGACGCCGACACCTTCGAGGCGAAGCGGGAAGGCGAGGACGATCGAGCCGGTCAGGCCGATACCCCAGTAGCCGGCGAGGGCCATGATCATCGGCACGCGGGTGTCGTGGCGGCCGCGCAACATGCCGGCGGCGGTCGCCTGGATGCCGTCGACGATCTGGAACAGCGCGGCGACGGCGAGATAGGAGCGGCCGAAGCCGAGCGTCTCGGTGTTCTTCGGGTCGGTGCGATCGAGGAAGGCGCCGAGCAGCAGATCGGGAGCGAAGGCGAAGAGCGCGGCGGTGCCGCACATGATCGCCACCGTCAACCACCACGAGGTCCAGCCGGCGATCGCCATGGCGCCGTCGTCGCCGCGGCCGTAGGCGAGGCCGACGCGGACGGTCACCGCCTGGGCGAGGCCGAAGGGGATCATGAAGGTGGTGGCGGCGATCTGCAGCGTCACCGCGTGGGCGGCGAGCGGCGCCGTGCCGATCAGCCCGACGAGAAAGCCGGCGGCGTTGAAGATCGAGGTCTCGAACACGATCATCAGCGCGATCGGCAGGCCCAGGCGCCAGAACTCGCGCCAGCGTCGCCAGTCGGCGCGCCAGAAGTGGCCGAACAGGTGATAGCGGCGGAAGCGCCGTTCAACGACGAGGACGGTGGCCAGACCGGCGAAGAGGAAGGCCATGGTCACCGCCGTGGCGAGCGCCGGGCCGTTCACCCCCATCGCCGGCAGACCGAAACGGCCGTGGATCAGCGCCCAGCCGAAGCCGGCGTTGAGTGGCACGGCGGAGACGCCGACGATCAGGGTCCAGGCGGGACGCTCCAACGCGGCGATGAAGGATCTCAGCGCGACGAAGCCGAAGAACGGCAACAAGCCCCACATCATGATGCGCAGGAACTCGGCGCCGCGGCGCGACAACTCCGGGTCCTGGCCGAGCAGAAGGAAGATCGCCTCGCCGTGCCAGAGGATCGCCCACATCGGCAGGACGATCGCCACCGCCACCCACAGGGCCTGCTGCACGGTGCGGCGCAGATCCTTGACCGAGTGGCGCATCATGCCGCGCCGGCGCGCGACCAGCGGCACGGTCGCCGACATGACGCCGACGCCGAACAGCAGGAAGGTGTTGTAGAGGTTGACCGCCAGCGCGCCGGAGGCGACCGCCTCGGGCCCGAGCCCACCGAGCAGCAGGATGTCGGTGGTCGGCAACGCCATCTGGGCGAGCTGGGCGATGATCATCGGCCAGGCGAGAGCGAAGGTCTCGACGGCTTCACGGCGCCAGAGGGTGAAGGGGGCGAGGGGCATCGATCGCAGGCCGGTGAAAGGGTGAGCGACACGGGTCGATCGACCGAGGCACGCGCCGATCGCGGGCCGTCTCCCTGGTTAGGGTGTTCTCCACCGCTTCCACAACGGAGACCGCATCACGCGTCGAGGTTGGCGGCGAGCGCGTTCTCCTGGATGAAGTCGCGGCGGGGTTCGACCTCGTCGCCCATCAGGCGGGCGAAGATCTCGCCGGCGTCGTCGGCCTCGCGGATCCTGACCTGCAGGAGCGAGCGGATGTCGGGGTCGAGCGTGGTCTCCCACAGCTGGCCCGGGTTCATCTCGCCGAGGCCCTTGTAGCGCTGCATGGCGATGCCCTTGCGGCCCTGGGCGTAGACCGCGTCGAGCAGGTCGTTCGGTCCGTGGACGAGAATGGCGCTCTCCTTGCGCCGCAGCGTCGCGGCGGCGGCGAAGATCTCCTTCAGCCGCGCCGAATGGGAGTCGATCTTGCGGGCGTCGGCCGAGGCGATGAGGCCGGCATCGAGGACGCGGGTCTCGGCGACGCCACGCAGGGTGCGGGTGACGACGATGCCGCCATCGTCGGCGACGCTGCCCGACCAGCCCTTCTCGAACTCGTCGGCGAGCGCATCGAGGCGAACGGCGAGGCGGGCGGCGACGGCGGCGGCGCGCTCGGGATCGTCGAGCACCGCCTTGTCGAGAGCGCCGCAGATGGCGGCCTGCTCGACGATGCGCGGCAGGTAGCGATGGTGCAGGTTGTCGAGCGACGTGCGGATGATCCGCGTCTCCTCGACGATGGCGCGCAGGTCGGCGCCGGCCAGCTCCTCGCCGTTGCCGAGCACCAGACGGGTGTCCTCGAGGCCCTGATCGAGGAGGTAGTCCTCGAAGGCCTTCTGGTCCTTCAGATACTGTTCCGACTTGCCCCGCGTCACTTTGTAGAGCGGCGGCTGGGCGATGTAGAGATAGCCGCGATCGATCAGCTCGGGCATCTGCCGATAGAAGAAGGTCAGAAGCAGCGTGCGGATGTGGGCGCCGTCGACGTCGGCGTCGGTCATGATGATGATCTTGTGATAGCGGATCTTGTCGATGTTGAACTCGTCGGTGCCGATGCCGGTGCCGAG
>CALMFH010000014.1 GCA_937864925.1 uncultured Alphaproteobacteria bacterium
CGGGCAACACGATGCTGTCCAAGGAGTTCGCGGGCGGCATCCTGATCATGACCGGCGCGAACTCGGCGGTGGGTCTGCGCTCGACCCCGGCGCGCTACATCTTCCTCGACGAGGTCGACGCCTATCCGGCGTCGGCCGACGAGGAAGGCGACCCGGTCACGCTGGCCGAGGCGCGCTCGCTGACCTTCGCCCATCGGCGCAAGGTGTTCCTGGTCTCAACCCCGACGATCCGGGGGCTGAGCCGGATCGAGCGGGAGTTCGAGGCGTCCGACCAGCGCCGGTTCTTCGTTCCGTGCCCGCACTGCGGCGCGATGCAGTGGCTGAAGTTCGACCGGCTGCGCTGGGAGAAGGGCCGCCCGGAGACGGCGGAATATCACTGCGAGGGCTGCGAGCGGACCATCGCAGAGCACCACAAGACGCAGATGCTCGAGCGCGGCGAGTGGCGCGCGACCACGACGGCCGCCGATCCGACCACGGTCGGCTACCACCTCTCGGCGCTCTATTCGCCGGTGGGCTGGCTCAGCTGGCAGCGGATCGCGCGGGCGCATGAGGCGGCACGGGGCAGCGACGAGGCGATGCGGGCGTTCCGGAACACCATCCTCGGCGAGACCTGGATGGAGACCGGCGAGGCGCCCGACTGGCAGAGGCTGGCGGACCGGCGCGAGGCATGGGCTCCAGGCACGGTGCCGCAGCGGGGGCTGTTCCTGACCGCGGGCGCCGACGTGCAGAAGGACCGGATCGAGGTCGACGTCTGGGCCTGGGGTCAGGGTCTGGAAAGCTGGCTTGTCGATCACCTCGTGCTCGAGGGCGGCCCCGGCGATCCGGCCTGCTGGCAGCAGCTGACAGAGTTGCTCGGGCGGACCTGGACGCATGCTTCGGGTCAGCGGATGACGCTCGCCCGGCTCGCGATCGACACGGGCTACGAGACGAGCGCGGTCTATGCCTGGTCGCGCCAGGTGGGGTTCGCGCAGGTGGCGCCGGTGAAGGGCGTCGAAGGGTTCACCCGCACCAGCCCGGTGACCGGGCCAACCTTTGTCGACGCGACCGTCGCGGGTAAGCGGCTCCGGCGCGGCGCCCGGCTCTGGACCGTGGCCACCTCGACCTTCAAGGCCGAGACCTATCGTTTCCTGCGGCAGGACCGGCCGACGAGAGAGGAACAGGCGGCGGGCGCTCTGTGCCCGCCCGGCACGATCCACCTGCCGGACTGGGCGGACGGCGAATGGCTCAAGCAGCTGACCGCCGAGCAGCTGGTGACGGTGAAGGGCAAGCGTGGCTTCACGCGGCTCGAATGGCAGAAGCTCCGCGAGCGCAACGAGGCGCTGGACATCCGGGTCTATGCCCGCGCCGCCGCGTGGATCCTCGGGGCGGATCGCTGGCCCGAGGCGCGGTGGGCCGATCTGGAAGCGCAGCTCGGGGTGGCGAAGCAGGACGGATCCGAAGCCGGTCCGGCAACGGCGCCGGCCGTCCCGACACGAACGATGCAGCGCCGGCGCGCGGTGCGCTCGAGCTACATGAGGTGATCCATGGCCACGGCCGCAGAGCTCCGCGCCCGCCGCGACGCGCTGACCGCGCAGCGGTCCTCGGGCGTGGCGCGGGTCAGCTACGACGGCAAGACCGTGGACTATCGCAGCGTCGCCGAGATCGACCGGGCCATCGAAGCGCTGGACCGTGAGATCGCCGCAGCCGAAGGGCGTCGGATCGTGCGGCATGTGCGCGTGACGACGGCGAAGGGGCTCTGAACCCATGGGCTTCTTCGACCGCTTCCGCCGCCGGTCCGCCGGCGGCCCCGCCGCCGTGCGCGCTCGCCTTGAGGGCGCCATGGCGAAGCGTCGGCTGCGCGGCTGGAACCCGCCGCTCGAGAACATCAACGCGCTGGTCGCCTCGGGCGGCCCGCGTCTGCTGGCGCGGTCCCGAGAGCTGGTCGTGACCAACGGCTATGCCGCCAACGCCTGCGAGGCCTTCGCCGCGAACCTTGTCGGCGACGGGATCAAGCCGTCCTCGCTCATCGGAGACGCGGATCTCCGCGACCGGGTCCAGCAGCTCTGGCTCGCCTGGACAGACGAGGCCGACGCGGACGGGCTGACGGACTTCTACGGCCTGCAGGCCATGGTCGCGCGGGAGATGTTCGTGGCCGGCGAATGCTTCGTCCGGATGCGCCCGCGTCGGGTCGAAGACGGGCTACTGGTCCCGCTGCAGCTGCAGCTTCTCCAGTCCGAGATGCTGCCCTTCGAGAAGACCGAGACCGCGGCGAACGGCAACCGCATCCGCTGCGGGATCGAGTTCGATGCCATCGGGCGCCGCGTGGCCTACCACTTCCGCCGCCGCCACCCGGGCGACAGCACCGACCAGGGGGCGGCCATCCCGGAGACGGTGCGCGTGCCGGCGGCGGACGTGCTGCACATCTATCGCCCCATCGACGCGGGCCAGATCCGGGGGCTGCCGCATATCGCGCCGGCCATGGTGCGGCTGTTCCTGCTCGACCAGTACGACGACGCCGAGCTCGACCGGAAGAAGACCGCGGCGATGTTCGCGGGCTTCATCACCAAGACCGCGCCGGAAGAGCCCATGATGGGAGAGGCGGAGGCGGATCTCGACGGGGCGGCCATCGCGAGCCTCGAGCCCGGCACGATGCAGGTGCTGCTGCCCGGCGAAGACGTGAAGTTCTCGTCCCCGGCGGATGTCGGCGGCGGCTACGAGGCGTTCCAGTACCGGACGCTGCTCTCGGTCGCGGCCTCGCTTGGGCTGCCCTATCACCTCGTCACCGGCGATGTCCGGCAAGCGAACTACTCGAGTCTCAGGGCCGAACTCGTCGAGTTCCGTCGCCGCATCGGCCAGCTGCAGCATGGCGTCATCGTGCACCAGCTCTGCCGGGCAGTCTGGCGGCGCTGGCTGGAGACCGCGGTCCTGTCGGGCGCGCTGGAGGCCGATCCGGCAGAGGTGCGACCGGTGCAGTGGATCCCGCCGCGCTGGGACTGGGTCGATCCGCTGAAGGACATCCAGGCACAGGTGCTGGCGATGGAGGCCGGCATCACGTCGCGGCGCAAAGTGGTCGAGGCCACCGGCTACGACATCGAGGAAATCGACCGCGAGAACGCCGCCGACGCCGCCCGCGCGACAGGTCTCGGCCTTCGCTACCGCACGAGCCCCGGCGAGACGCAGGGCGCCCGCGCGACGCCGGCAACGCGGGCCGAGCCCGGCAACGGCGCCGGCAACGACACGGACGACGGAGCGGCGACGACCGATCCGGCCACCGAACAGGAGTGACGACATGGCAAGCTGGTATGCGATCCGCGCCCGGGGGACCGGTGCGGAAGTAGCAATCTATGACGAGATCGGCGCCTACGGGGTCTCGGCGAAGGGGTTTCTGGCAGAACTGGGCGCGCTGCCTGAGGGCACGCCTGTCGATCTGCGGCTCAACAGCCCCGGCGGATCGGTCTTCGACGCGGTGGCGATCCACAACGCGCTGAAGCGCCACGAGGGCACGGTCACCGTCTGGATCGACGGCATCGCCGCCTCCGCCGCATCCTACGTCGCCATGGCGGGCGACGAGATCGTCATGCCCGAGAACGCCTTCCTGATGATCCACGACCCGGCCGGCCTCGTGATGGGCACGGCCGAGGACATGCGCGCCATGGCCGAGGCGCTCGACAAGGTGAAGGGCAGCCTCGTCTCCGGCTATGCCGCGAAATCCGGCCGGACGCCGGAAGAGGTCTCCGCGCTCATGGCCGCCGAGACATGGTTCGACGCGTCGGACGCCGTGGCGCAGGGCTTCGCCGACCGGCTGATCGAGCCCGTCCGCATCGCCGCGAACTTCGACATTGGGCGCTTCCGCAATGCGCCGCCGGTGTTGGTAGAGCAGGTCGAAGCGGATCAGGACTCCGACGACGCGGCCGACTGCGTCGAGATCGAAGCGGACGAGGACACCGACGAGGCCGCCGAAGGCGATCAGCTTTCTGATGTCGAAAACGAGCAGGCCGCCGCCGCCGACACCGCTCAGCCTCCGGCCGAGACGCCACCTCCCAGCGGCGCGCCGCCGGATCCCGCCGCGATCCGGGCCGATGCCATCGGCCACGCCCGCGCCGTCATCGATCTCTGCCTCCTTGCCGGCCAGGCGCAGATGGCCGGCCGCTTCCTCGAAGAGAACGCGAGCCTCGACGAGGTGCGCGCCGCGCTCCTCGCCGCCAAGGCCGAGGCCGAACCCGAGATCGTGCCCCATCACCCGCAGCCCGGCCGCTCCTCGGCCGCGCGCCCCTGGGGCGAGATCGTCGCCCGCACCTTCAAGCTGAAAGGATGACACCATGACCACGCTCGTCGAAGGCACGCACCCCGGCGGTTTCCTCGTCTGGGAAGCCTTCCGCGACTACACCCGCGAGACGATCACCGTCGCCTCGGGCACGCTTGAGCCCGGCACGGTGCTGGGCAAGATCACCGCGTCCGGCAAATACGCCGCGCACGATCCCGCCGCCGTCGACGGCACCGAGACAGCCGTCGCGGTGCTCTGGGGCAATGCGGATGCGAGCGCCGGCGATGCGCCCGCCGTCGCCGTCGTTCGCGGACCCGCCATCGTCAACCGCCACGACCTCTTCTTCGCGGGCACCCCCAGCGAGGGCGAGATCGCGGCCGCCCACACGGCGCTCCTCGCCGCGGGCATCCTCGTCCGCTGATCCAATCCCGACAGGAGGCATCCTCATGGCCACCATGGACATCTTCGAAGGCGATGCCTTCACCATCGTCGAGCTGACCCGCGCGCTCGAGAACATCCCCTTCAAGCCCGCGCTGCTCTCGGGCTCGGCCCTCTTCAGCCCGCGCGGCGTGCGCTCCCGCACGGTCGTCATCGAGAGCCGGGACGGCACGCTGTCGCTGATCCCGTTCTCCGAGCGCGGCTCGGCCTACGAGCAGCAGGTTCCTGATCGCCGCGAGATGCGCGCCTTCGTCTGCCGCCAGTTCAAGAAGCAGGACGTGCTCTGGGCCTCCGAGATCCAGTCCGTCCGCGACTTTGGCTCGGAAAGCGCAACCCAACAGGTGCAGACCGAAGTGGCCTACCGGCTCAGGAAGCTCCGCCAGGACGCCGAGACCACTTTTGAGTACCACCTGCTGAACGGCATCCAGGGGCTGGTGAAGGACCCGAAGGACCACGCCACGGTGGTGAACTACTTCACCGAGTTCGGGATCACACCGGCGGCCGAGATCGACTTCGATCTCGACAACGCGACCCCCGCCTCCGGGGCGCTGCGCAAGCGCTGCCAGGCGCTGATCGAGAGCGTCGAGGACTCGATGGGCGGGCTCTCGGCCGGCGCCGTTCAGGTTCGTGCCGAATGCGGCTCGGCCTTCTTCGCCGATCTCGTCGCCCACAAGGAGGTACGGGAGACTTACCTCAATACCGCAGCCGCCGCCGACCTGCGCGGCCGCGTGGCCGACGAGGTGAGCTTCGGCGGCATCACCTTCCGCCGCTACCGGGGCGGGGTCGGCTTCACGGTCCCGGCCGACAAGGCGTTCTTCTATCCCGAAGGCATCGAGGGGCTCTTCGAGATCTACTACGCCCCAGCCGACACCTTCGAGACGGTGAACACGCTGGGCCAGCCGCTCTATGCCCGGACGATCCCCGACCGGGACCGCGACGAATGGGTGCGGCTGGAGATCGAGAGCAACCCGCTCCCGATCTGCACACGGCCGCAGGTGTTGCGCTCGGCACGGCGGACCTGAGTCAGAGCGTGACGCCGTATCGGGCGTGAAGATCGCTGAGATGCCGGACCAGCCAGTCGGCCGGTTCGGTATCCTGCCAGAAGCGCCAGAGTTCGGGATAGCTCATCGCCTCGAACGCCGGCGATGATCCTGCCACGCGCGCCCTGAACTCCTCGATCTCGTCTCGATGGGCCACAAACTCGGGACCGGCGGTTGGGTTCGCGGGCTCCCAGAACAGATAAAGCAGCGTCACCGGTCGGTCGGGGAAGCTGCGTGCCAGTCCGAACGCATGCTTGATAAGCTGCGCAGCGTCGAGCCAGGTGTACTTGTCTGGCCGATCCCGGAGGCGCAGCATTTCGCGGAAGTATCCCTGGTCGCGCCGCGAGTCTCTGATCTGCTCCTCGTATGCGGGTGAGAATTCGGCTCGGTGGGGCGACAGGTGTTCGGTCAGCTTCGACTCGATCCCGACCACGCCGCCGGGGCCCGAAAGCACGACATCGAGGTTGGGTGCACGGCCGCCGCGGAGTCCGGTGGGGCATTTCCGTTCGAAGCGAAGATCGTCGAAACCGGCAGCCATCGGCATGGCGAGGTCGGCGATCCGGCTCCGAAACGGCGCGAAGCAGTTGACCGCCAGCCCAGATGAAGAATGGGCCGCCCGGAACTTGGTCTGCAGCTCGTTGCCGTCGCCTGAGGACAGGTCTGCTTCGAAATCCTTCAGCGTGACCTGCGGAAGCAGGGTGTCGCGAAAATCTGCAACGTAGCCCTTCGGGTCGAGGGACGTGTCCGGGTGCTGGCCCATGAACGCCTCTGACAGCGCCTGGACGGCTCGGACCCTCGTCGGGCGTTCTGAAATCGATTCCTGTTTCATGGGAGCAGTATAGCCATGGCCAGCGCGTTCGCATCCGCCCTCGAGGCGCTCTTCGCGGATGCGCATCTCGCGAGTGACATCGTCTACATCGCCGAGGGCGGCGCGCCTTCGCTGGTCCGCGCCATCCTGCGGCGCCCCGACGACGTCACCAGTTTCGGCGAGGCGCGGATCTGGTCGGAGAGCACCCGGCTCGATCTGCGCCTTTCCGAGGTGGCCAACCCGCGTCCCGGCGACCGCATCGAGATCGACGGCGAGGCCTTCCTCATCCAGGGCGAGCCCGTCCGCGACCGCGAACGGCTGGTCTGGACAGTGGATCTGCGTCCGGCCTGATCGCGATGAAGCTGAAGCTCGACATCACCCCGGACCTCGTCGCCGCCATGGCGGCAGAGGTGAAGGCCGGAGAGAAGGCCGTCACCGCCGCTATGCGCGAGGCGGGCACCGGGCTGAAGACCGCCTGGCGCGGCCAGATCACCGGCGCGGGGCTCGGCCGGCGGCTCGCCAACTCGATCCGGAGCCAGACCTTCCCGAAGGCCGGCGAGAGCCTGAACGCCGCGGCGCTCGTGTGGTCCAAGGCCCCGGTCATCGTCGGCGCTCACGACACCGGGCCGCTGATCCGCTCCAAGGACGGGTTCTGGCTTGCGATCCCGACGCCAGCCGCCGGACGCGGCCTGCGCGGCGGCAGGATCACCCCCGGCGAATGGGAGCGCCGCCGGGGGCTGCGGCTCCGCTTCGTCTACCGTCGCCGCGGGCCCAGCCTGCTGGTGGCAGAGGGACGGCTGAACAGTCGTGGGCTCGGTGTCGCGTCACGCTCGAAGACTGGCCGCGGGCGCACGACGGTGCCGATCTTCCTGCTGGTGCCGCAGGTCAAGCTGCCGAAGCGGCTCAACCTAGACCGGGATGCCGAGCGGGCGCTGGACAGCGTGCCGGGTCTGATCGTGGCGAATTGGGTTGAGGGGCGGCTTGGATGAGTGCGCAACCATTGGAATAAACCGGACGCTCGACGGAGCGCATTATTCAGCGCCCACCCACTTCAACACAGCAAGTGCCTCTGGCGAACTACGAACTCGAAGCTTGATTTCCCCGCGTGACGTTTCTTCCGAAGCGGGAAAGTGCTCTTTGGTCTTGCCCGGATCAATAAGCCCTGCATTCAAGGC
>CALMFH010000015.1 GCA_937864925.1 uncultured Alphaproteobacteria bacterium
CTGGTCGAAGAACAGGTCGACGACGGTGCCGGCGGCCCACGAGTAACCGGACTGGTTGGTCACGGTGATGTAGGACGCGTCGAACGACACGGCGATACCCGGATCGGCGGCGGTCCACTTGTCGTTGCCGTTCAGGATCGCGTAGTGCGCCGACCCGGCGAGGCCGGAGTTGAACGACAACTGCGACGTACCGGACGGATACGACACGGTGAAGGTACCGTCGTCGGCCACAGTCGAGGCCAGCGTGACCTGCGCGGTCGCGAACTTGTTGGAGATGTAGTAGTCACCCATTGGTCTGCTCCTTGAAGAAGATACCCGCGGAGCGCCGATCACGGCGCTCCGCTATCCGGCCGTTCATCACGCGATGTCGTAGACACCGGAGGTGCTGAGCTGCTTGGCGACCATCACGCCCGTCATGGTGATGCCGTTGTACATCACGTAACGGTCGTAGGGCCGCGCCGGGTTGTGCTTCTTCATGCGCTGGCCGTCCATGTACAGGAGGCGGACACCAGTCCGGCCCATGTCGATGGCGTAGCAGCGCTTGGAGAGGCTGAGGTCGTCGAGGGTCGGATCCCACTCGAGCTGGATGCCGGCGTGAGCCGGATCGTTCATCGAGCCGTCGGGCTGCTTGCCCTGCCAGCCGGTCTGCGTGTACTGGCCGTTGGCACGCAGCTCGGCCTTGTAGGCGTCGATGAAGTCCGAACCCGCGAAGTACCGAACACGGGTCGAGCCGTTCTTGTACTTCGACCGGCGACGCATCGCCTTGTCCATCGCGATGATGAGCGCGCCGCCACCGCTGGACGAGGAGGTGATCGCATCCAGGCCGCCGGCAGCCGCGGCAGCCGCGGTGCAGGCGTCGTTCCGCCACCAGGAATTCGCCACGCGGCTGATGTTGCCGGTGGAGCCGGTGTACGGATTGGCGAGGATGATCGACTGGATGCCGGCGAGCGCCTTGGTGTCGGTGGTGCCGTCACCATGGAGGAGACGATCCAGCGAGTAGGCGTAGTCGGCGCCGAGCTTCTCCATCTTCTCGTCGAGAAGATTGGCGAGAGCCTGCGCTTCGCGACCGGACACCGGCGAGGTCGACTGCGAAGCGTCGGTCTCGTTGATGTCGATGCCGTCGATCTTCAGCTCGGTGTGAGTCACCACGGTACCGATGTGGTGCTCCTTCCAGCCGAACCGGGCGCGCTTGGTGCCGGTCGGGTTGTAGTAGCCGACCTGATCGTCGCCGGTGTAGCCCTGAAGCGAGCCGCCGCCGTAGCCGGAACCGACGGCGAAGGACACGTAGTCCTTACCGCCGACGAAGCGGCCGGCGTTCGAGTTGAACGCCTCGAGCATCGGCTTGTTGGCGACGTCCTGCTTCCAGACCTTGCCCTTGTCGATGTAGGTCTCGAGAGTGGAATTGTTGATGGTGACGATTTCGTCCGCAGTGAAGGCCATCTGAGGGTCCATCCGTTACTGCGCGCTACGCCGCGCCGTCACCTGGTTGATGATGTCCAGAGTGTTGTCGGCAGTCGGCTTCACGCTTGCGACCTGACCGCCCATCACCGGTTTGATCGCAGGCTTCCTCGGCGGTACCGGCGCCACGACGGCCCGGAACTGCTGATTCACGGCCTTGTAGGCTCGCTCGAGTTGATCCCGAGCACCGGCCTCGTCGGTCGGCTTGCCTTCGGTCGCGTGGAAGTACGCGATCTTCTCCACGATGGGCTGAAGCTTGGCTTCGAAGTTCGGATCTTTCGACCGACGTTCGGCTTCCCAGATCGTCACAGCCGACTGAACGGCGGTGTGACGCGCTTCGACCCGACGACGTTCCTCCTGGTCCCGCTCGAACTGGTGCTGAGTATCCCGCGCCGCCACAGCGGCTCGGGCTCGCGCCAATTCCGCGGCGGCTTCCGCTGTCATCTCACCGGCCGAGACTCGCTGCTGCAAGTCGGGCGGCGTGAATTCGCCGGCGGCCACCAGAAGGTTCTGCACCCACGGTCGCACGCGCTTCCACGCTTCGGCGGGGTTGATCTTGGCCAATGCCGCGACTTGAAGGATGTCACCCGCTTCTTCGTTGGTGACGCCGTTGTCGTCGAGGAACCGGCGGATCTGGCGCATCTGCGTGGCGTCGGACTCGTTGGTCTTGGCCTTGTGCAGAAGTTCCTGAAACCGCTTGTGCTTGTGGAACGGAACGTCCGTGTAGTTCTCGTTGTCGGGATCGGCATTGGGCTTCTGAACGCCGACTTCCTGATCGGCTTCTTCGCCTTCGGCTGACGGGGCCGGTGTCTCCTCGGTCGTCTTCCGAGCGTCCACGACATCGCGAACGATCGATGAAACGTCCTTCTCGACTTCGTCGGTCGCGGTGGACGGCTCCGCGTCGGCGGCCTTTTCTTCCTGCGTGGAAGTCGAAGCCTGTGCGTCCTGCTCGATCTCGGGGGACGACTCCGAGACCATCTCTTCTACGTCCAGTTCGCGGGGCATGAGTGCTCCTTGGTTGCTTCGAAAATACGACGTATTCGCCGTTTCGACAAGTCGTCGCGATCCGCTTCGCTCAGACCTGATTCGAACCCATCGCCGGGCCGCTGCCGCCAGATCCGCCCGGCGCCGCCGGCGCGTTGTTCGCGCCCTTGCCGCCCTGCGCATTCGGGTCGGTCGCGGCGTCACCGGTGCCGGGCTGCTTCATCGCGTTCTGCATGACGATCGACGGCAGACCTTCCGACATGGCCTCGGTGAGATCGGCCTTGTCGTCGAGACGCTTGATCGTCTCGCGCGCCAGCCACGTCGGCGAGATGCCCGGCATCTGGACGAGGAACGGCAGCATCTTCTCCCAGTTGGCCATCTCGACGGCCTGGTTGGGGCGGCCGGTGGAGCCGGCCTCGATCTCGAGCGTGATCTCGTCGGCGATGTCGGCGAGAGACTGGTGCGGCCAGAAAGCACCGGGGCCGACGACGCGCATCACCTGCTCTTCGGACATCTCGCGCAGAAGGATCTGGCAGCCGGCGCGAGCGACGGACGTCAGGAACGCGTCGAGATCGTCGATGCTGGACTGATCTGACGCATTGGTCGAATTCGCCGCGATGGCCGTCTCCGTCGCCGTCGCCTTGGCGACGCCGCCGAACATGGCGGACTGCGACCCGACGACGAGCTGCGTGTCGGTGAAGAGCGGGTTGGTCTCGTATAGGTTCGGGTCGACGCCGGGAACCGGAAGGTTCTCGAGCGCATCGGCGATCTTCGCTTGCGGATCGAGATTGATCAGCACGGTCTCGAACGGCTTCGCCGACGCGATCAGCTTGACATCGTCATCCTCGAGCACACCACGCTTGCCGACCCAACGCGGCCGAGCCGCATCGCGGTGCTCACGCTGGCCCTGTCGCGCCCGATTGTATTCTTTCTGCATCGGCAGAAGAAGCGCCACGTCCGACGGCGGGAACAACTCGTCTTCGCTTTCGACGGCGTTGAACGTCAGCGCGTAGACCGGCCAGAAGTCCTCGACGAAGACATCCGGCGACGCCGGCGGGCGCAGAAATTTCTTGTAGCCGTCGGCCAGGAAGTAACAGAGGCCGGAAGCCTTGTCGTAGTGCTTCCAGACGCACACCATACCGGCGCGCTTGCCGGGCTTCGATGTGTCGGCGTCGTCCACGACGTAATTGGCCGAGCGCTCCTCGTCGCCATCGTTCTTGCCATCCGACGAGTAGGGCGTGAACCCGTCTTCGCAGTCGAAATCGGGGAACGTCTCCTCGACCTGTTCCTGCGTGTACAGGTACTCGAGCGTCAGATGGCGGGCGCCGACGAAACCGTCGAGCATCTTGGTCAGGCGGTCGGGGATGACGCGCGTCGACAGCGGCGCATCGAAGATCAGGCCCTCGCGCAGCAGCACTTCCGGCTCGGCCTCGAGCGCCGCGAGCGACGCCTGAAGTTCGAACATCTCGGCGTCGTCCTGCTCGATCTCGCCTTCGGCCGCTTCGTCGATCAGACGCGTCAGATGGTCGATGCGCATCTTCACGTCGGCGATCTGCTCTGTCAGTCCCTGTCGCGGGCCGTACTCGCGTTGGAACGCCAACTCGACATAACCGACTCCGGTCGTCGCGGCGCGACGCACCACCGACTTGAACAGTTTCTTGCCGTCGAGCGGCTTCTGCTCGCGCAGCGCTTGGCTGAACAGAACCTCGAGCGTCTTGCCGAGCCGATTGAGCATCTGGCGACGCTTCATGCCTTCCTGAAAGTCGGCCATCAGCGCGTTCGCCTGGTCGAGCGCGCCCTGATAGGCTTCCGGGATCGCCTGCGAGGCGTCCTGCGTCGACTGCCCGGTCACGGGATCGACAGCAGCCGGTGCCGCGGAGATGGCGGCCTGTGCCATCTGAATGCCTTGGATCGCCATCTTGATCGACTCGGGGCTCTCGTCCCACACCTTGAAGTCGAGAGTTTCGCGCCGACGGGCCGTGACGCGCGGATTCTTCGCGTAGAGCGCCGCGGTCTTCATCTTGACGTGCCGCCCGGCGATGTTGGCCGTGTAGTTCTCCTCCGGCCATGTCTCGTCGTGGCCGCTGTAGGCGACGGCCATGTCGCGCTTCATGCGCTTGAACGCCTTCTCGTGATGGCGCTTGTCGGCTCGGATCTCGGTCTGGATCTTCTTGACAAGCGCGAGCTCGTTCTCCGGCGGCGTCTTGTCCTCGCTGGACTCGCCTTCGGTCTGCGAGCCGATGCCCATCTTGCTCTCGGTGTCGTCCATCATGTCGTTCATCAGAAGCCACCTCGAGATGCCGCGCGTTTCCGCTCCTCGGCGAACCGGTCGTTTTCCCGAACCCAGGCGAGAGTACCGAATTTCGGCGAAGATTGCACGGGCGACTTGGAAGTCTTCGCGCCGAACATGTTCTGAAGCCCGAGGCCGATGTAGGCGAGCGCATCGACGAAGTCGTCATGCGTACCGTTCGGGAACGCCAGCATCTCCTCGATCGCACGATCGGCCCACTCTTCTTTCGGGAAGAACACCTTTCCCATCGCGACCCGCGCCGCGATCGACTGCGCACGCTGCGACTTGTCGTTCGCCGGCGTGACCTCGCGAACATTCAGGTAGATGCCCGTCTCCGCGGCGCGCTTCATGAGGAACGGCCCGATCGACTTGGAGATATGGCCGCGTTCGGCCCACCACACGATCGGACGCGTGTCACCGGAAGCCATCGTCAACATGGCTTCGACCGCCGCGTCCGTCGGCATCCGCTTCCAGATGCAGTCGATGACGTAGACGTTGTCGTGCCGATCGACGCCGACCTTGATGAAGCACGACGGGTCGTTGCGCTGCGACGTTCCGACCGCATGGTCGGATGCGGCGTAATAGCGCAGATCTTCCGGCAGATCTTTTCGATCGTAACGTTGAATCGTCTCCCGCCGAAACAGAATGCCGTCGGCGACCGTCGGGCGCTGCTGGTAGAGCGCCGCGAAGCCGAGCGGGTCCAGGCGCTGCTGCGACATGAGAAAGTCGAGATCGAACGTGTCCGGGCCGTCGGGCCACAGCGCTTCGCCGGGCGCTCGGAACAGCGGATCGTCGTCTTCGGCAATCGCCGGAAGACGAATGATCTTCCAGCGCTTCGCCTCGGCTTCGTTGTAGTATGGATTCGTCTTGTCGGTCAGACGGCCGATGATGTCGTCGGAGTGCCAGCGGGTCATGGTGATCATGACCAGCTTCTTGCCCATACGACGAGTCATGGCGACTTTTGTGAACCAATTCCAGGTCTGATCTCGTATAGCTGGCGATCGAGCCTCTTCGTGGTCCTTATACAGATCGTCAATCAACAGACAGTTGTGCACAAGAACACCATCGGCGAAGAAGCAGTGCGTTCCTTCGACCTGAATATCGTAGACCTCCACGCCGCCCTCACCGACAGGTACTTCGTCAACCGATAGAACTCTATCTTCCTCCCACCGTCGCTCGACC
>CALMFH010000016.1 GCA_937864925.1 uncultured Alphaproteobacteria bacterium
TCCTGAACAAAAGAGAGAACTGCGGGCGGAGCTTCGCCCGGCGGCTCGGCTGCGCATCTGGCGAGCACCGCCTTCGATCCGCTGATCCGGATTTCTCTTTCATCCGCCGTCACTTCGCCGATCACCAGCCGCGCATAGGCCTGCCGTAGCTCGGCGGAGCCGTGCTGCAGCTTGTCGCGCAGGAGCAGTCCGAGACGCTCGACCTTCTCCGGCGTGATGGTCGGTTCGTCCGACGCCATCCGCCGCGAGAGGTCCGCGACTTCGCGCGCGAGTTCGTCGCGGCGGAACTTCAGCCCTACCAGCTTCTCCCGAAGATTCGGGTCTTCGGCCTCCATCAGCCCCTTCTCGACGAGGTCGAGGACGCGGGCGATGCCGGCGATCGTCTCGGCATGGGTCTGCTTCAGTTCCTGGAGGCGCCGGCGATCTTCGTCCTCGCGCCGCGCGGCGTTGGTGAGCCAGCGATCGAGGATCGCTTTCAGATGATCGGGAGCGAGGACGCTGCGGAGCACCTCGCCGACGACGATCTCGTCGAGCCGATCCATCGGCATGCGAAAGCCGTCGCAGGCGAAGGCCCCCTCCTTCAGCTTGCGGGAGCAACAGTAGTAGCGATAGCGGCCGCCCTTGCCGGTATTCTGGATCAGTGCGGCGCCACAGTGGCCACAGCGCGCGATGCCGGCGAGCAGCGTCGGCCCGTTGACGACGCGCGGCGCGATCTTCTTCGGGCTGCGGCTCTGCAGCAGCGCCTGCACGGCGTCGAAGGTCGGTTCGTCGACGATCTCGGGAACGGCGAACGGTACCCACTGCGACGGCGGACGCGGCGTCCTGGTGCGGCTGTCGACGCGGTTGAACCAGTGCAGGCCATGGTAGGCGGACGTGGTCAGGATCTCGTAGACGCTGCCGGTGGAGAAGCGCCGACCGCGCCGCATGACCCCACGCTCGTTCAGATGAACGGCGATCGCTTTGACCCCGAGCGGACGCCCCTCGGCGCCGCCGGCCAGCGCGAAGATGCGGCGGACGACGCGCGCCTCCTCATCCTCGACGACGAGGATCTTCTTGTCCTTGTTGCCGCGCCGCTCTTTCACCTCGACGCGATAGCCGAAGAGCGGCGGCGCGCCGTTCCAGAAGCCCTGGCGGGCGTTCTCGCACATCGAACGATGGACGTGCTCGGCCGTCTCGCGGCTCTGGTGCTCGTCGAAGACGTTCAAGATCTTGCGGATGAACTCGCCGCTCGCATCCTGCCCGACGTCCTGGGTGATGGAGACGAGTTGCACCCCGACCTTGGCGAGTTGGCGAACGTAGAGTTCGGAATGAAGGGTATCGCGGCTGAAGCGGGACAGCGAATGGACGACGACGCGCTGGAACGGCTGCTCGGCGGTCTTCGCCGCGTGGATCATCTCCTGAAACACCGGCCGGTCGTCGTCGAGCGCCGAGGCGCCCGGTTCGGAGTAGACCTGCCCGACCTCCCAGCCCTGCCGTTCACAGTAGGCGCGACACTGATTGATCTGGTCTGGGATCGAGAGGTCGCGCTCCGCCTGCCGGGAGGTCGAGACGCGGACGTAGATCGCGGCGCGGATCATCTCGGCTCACTCCCCGTCGAAGAGGATCGCGTCGATCTCGGCGCCGAGGAAGGCGCGCAGAAGACCGAGTTCTTCCGCCGAGACGCGAGCCGAGGGCACGAGGTCGCTGGTGACGACCGGCTCACGGGACGAGCGATCCGAGGACGAGAGGACGCTGACGCCTTCGCAGGCGTTCCCCGAGCCGGCACGGATCCTTCGCGCCGCAGTCGCTGGCACCGGATCGCGTCGAACGGTCGGTCGGGGATCGAGACGACGTTCCACCTCCCATTGTCTATGCCGAAGTCGGCGAGGCAAGGAAGGGGGTCATAGGCGTGGTGGTCCACGGGCGGTCCAAATACAAGCCGTGGATTGAGCGGTGCGATGCAGATACCCGTTCCGATGGTTCCGATCTTGCCTCCGGCGGCCGTTGCAGTCGATGGCACGACCTGCCTCGTCCGCCTGCCGAGGGGTTCGGCGGGAGGATGACGAAGAGCGACGACCATCGGTGGCTCGGCTGTCTCGAAGGGATGTCGCAAGGCTATACCTCGATGCCTCGACGGGGCAAGTACGTCGTTCAGGTCGGGGCACCTACGTCGGCTCCGTACCCCGGAGACGGCGTCTCCTCGATGAAACTCTCGGTATCGGGGGAGCGCCAACGGTCGTTGTCTTTCAGATCCTGCTCGACGGCTTCGACGAGATCTTCCGCGACGTCGTGGGTGACGAGGAACTCGAAGACCCGGTTCAGGCGATCGAGCTGGAGGATGGCGAACTCCGTCTCGTCGATGTCGTCGAGGGCGGGCACCTTGGTCGAGGCCATAGGTTGCTCTTTGCTCGGTGATCATCGGCCTCGGATCGGCCCCCTCGGGGACCGTGGCTCCGTCGCATCCCAGCCCCTCGCCGTCTCGGTTCATCCCTCGCCGTCCCGGTCAGGTGCCCGGCCGAGCAGTTCGAGCCAGATCTGCTGCGCATGGAAGCCATCGGCGAGATCGTAGACGGCATCGGAAGCCGGTCCGGCATGACCGAGCATTGGCGTGACGATCCCGATGGCCTCCGGATCGGAAACGGCGACATGCGTCGTGACCGAATGACGAAAGGCGTGGGTCGAGATGGCGATCCCCGTCTGGCTCCGAGTTGCGTTCTGTACGGTTTCGAGAACCGCCATCGCGGACATCTGCTCGCGGCGGCAGGTCGGCCACATCCAACCGGGATCGGGATCCTTCCGACGGTGACGCAAGATTGGTCTGATCTCGTCGATCCAGAGATCGATGATTTCGGTGAGCCAAACCGGGTACAGACCCGTGAAGGCACGATGGTTCTTCATCGCCGATCCCTCGAATGCGGCTTTCCAGCGGTCACCGGACCTCAGAAGCGTATGCCCGATGCGGAACGAACGCAGGTTCGAAACCCTCAGCGGCACCGCGATCTGCATCAAGAGGATCAGCCCGGTGCGGCAGGCGATGGCGCCGCGCACGGGCGTTTCTTCCAGGATCGCCAGCCCTTGCTCGAGATTGTCGTGTCCGATCTTGAGAAGCTCTGCCACCGGGCGGAAGCGCTCGGCTGGCGGCTTGAGGTGACGCGCGTGACGCTTGTAGGCGGAGAACAACTCTCGCAGGTCGGTCAGATCCGCACCGGGACTGCAGGCTCTGACGAAGTCATACAGGGCTCTCACCATGGTTGCGACCGAAGAAGCCGCATTCCCTTCGGCATAGGCCGCGACGAAGCGGTGCAACAGCTCACCCGAGGCGCGTTCACTCACCGTCGCCGTCGCGACCAAGCACCCCTGCCGGGAAAGCCATTCGAGAAGGATGCCCCACGACTTCTCGATGTTTTCGATCGTCGCCGGGCGCCAATCGGCAGCGAGACCACCCGGCTCGAAGGGATCATCGCTCATCCGCGCCGAAGCCCAGGAAACCCGGTCACCTTCCGGCCAGGCCTCGACGCGCATCCGTCGAAATCCGGACGCGTTCATTTCTTGATCCTCCGCCGAGCGAGGGCGCCCGCAAGAATTGACCCCGTGAGAGAGCCGCTCGCGCTCCGATCGCGGTCGAGCATGTCGTGCCACGTCTCTTGAGCGACTTCGGAATCGAAGTCGGAGTAGAAAGCACTCGTCGTCTCCACGTCCGCATGCCCGAGAATTTTCGACGCCCGCGTGAAGTCACCCTTCGTTTCGCGGATCACGCGACTTGCACAGATGTGCCGATTGAGGTGAGCATTGACCCTGTATCCGATCTCCCTTTCGGTGAAGGCGGCGTATTGCGTGCTCAGGGTAGCCCGGGTCTTTCTCGTCCCGTTCTGAGAAATGAACAGCGCCGGTGTCGGAGACTTCAGAAGCGGGCGCGCCCGTCCGACGTAGTCGGCAACCAGGCGAGACCCGAATTTCGACAGCTTGAGATTGTTTGGCCGACCGGTCTTCGTCTTTTCCCCGGAGACGAAGAACATCCAAGGGCCATCGGCTCCAGCCAAGGGCCGAATGACGTCTTTGTCGAGATCGAGCGCCACGACCTCGCCGATCCTGAACGGGGCCTCCTGCAGTATCACATGCAACGCCGCCATTTGTAGTTCCAAGGCGTTCGGCACCGAAAGCACCTCGTTGTTCGCATGGCGTTCCGCAACGATGGCGGCAAGGTTGCTGAACAAACCTCCGATGCGAGGATCTCTCAGCTTCGCCAATTTCGTTTTGTTGCTTTCGGCCATCTTGCGCCTACGCCCGATCTTGTCGATGACCAATCCGGCATAGTCCACTCCCGCACGGCAGTCCCCGGTCAAGGCTTCGGGCCGCACGACTTCGAGCCAACGAGCCGCGGCGAGCAGAGCACAGAAGATCGTCCTGAGGCGGTCCCGCGCCTCCTTGACAGAGGCGTCTCCCTGAACGAGTTGGCGAACCCGCTTGGGACGCCCTGCCACGAGATAAGCGTCGAGACGTGTGAGTTCGGCAGGATCGACGCCGTCATCGACCAAGAGGGTCGCAATGCGCCGAAAAGCATAGACGTACCCGTCGAGCGTGAGCTTCTTGAGAGGGCGACGCTCCCTCTCCTCGAAGTCGACGTGCCCAGCCCACTCTCTCCACACGGTGACCTCGTCGAAGAGCTCGGAGGGAAACGCAATCCAGGGATGACTGCGCGGACGAAGCGGCCGGTCCAACTCCACCTGGCGGCGATCGGGCCGGACGTGGCGCAGCCAGGCATTCCATGCGCGACGCGCGGCGAGCCAGCGTTCGCGCTTGTTCTTCTGAAGGGTGCGCTCTTCGAGGTATGCCCAATAACGTTCGAAAGTTGCGACGTCGATGTCGTCGATGCCGAAGCCCATACCCGACGCCCAGTTGGCGAAGGGGGCGATCTGCGCCCGATACCTCTCGGGGACCGTCGCCATGACCGAGTTCCATTCGTCGTTGACGGCGAGCTTTCGGCGCTGACGATCGACGTCGAGGCCTGCGATCCGCAAGCCCGTCCGGAGCAATGAAATCTTGTTCGAGATCGAGCCTGATGCCAGACCCAAAGCCTTCCACGGCGTCTCCTCGATCAATCTGTTCACCTCCGGAGTGTGGGCGAGAACCTCCTTCGGCGTCCGGTTCGCCGCCGACACCACGGTACGAATGGCGGAAAGGATCTCCGCCTTCTTGCGCGCTGGCAGATCACCATTTCCATCGACAGCATGCATGACGTCGGCCAGAGTTAAGATCTGCGCCTCTAATGCATTCATCGTTATGATCCTCGCATGACACCATACGACATTGTGCGACACCGTGAGACGATGAAGTATTTTCGTGATTATTTCAATACATATAAATGCGGGTTATTTGTCTTGTACTTCTCACAACGACATCTATTCGATGCGACGAAGGGCGACGGAATACGTCATTCTTCGTCATCCGAGATTGCGCGACCGGTGAACCGCTTCGAAGCGAAGCACCTCGCCGACCTCGACCAGCACCTTGCGGCCGATCTTCACGACCTCCAGCAGACCCGCGCTCCGAAACCGCTCGATCGTGCGCCGGGAGACGCCCCAGCGCGCGATCAGCTCCGGAATCGAGTAAAAAGCCTTCGTCCCCGAAGGCACGGTGCCTCCGGGCGAAACATCGTTCGCCATGGCGATATCCTTTCAGGTTCGACGCGGTCGGCCTCGCTGACGCAGAGACCCTGGACGCAGGGTCCAGGACCGCATGTGTCGATCCTGAGAGCGAAGTCGGCCCGCGTCTACCCCCGAAACCGAAAGTGGTCCGCCAGCGGTCCACGGCCGCTCAATGGACTGAAAAAGCGAGCGTTTTCGAATCGCTCAGCCCCCCGCATCTCTCGTTTTCCGAGTTCGCGGGAGGCAAAGCGCGTCGAATTCACTATTTGTTCTTATTCAGATACTGGAGCAATTCGAGGGCCGCCAGCGCCTTGTGCAGCGCCGGCTCCTTGTCGACGAGTCCACCGGACCGCTTCTTGGCGCCGAAGGCGATGAGCGTTCGGGTGACGACGTCGTACTGCACCGCCGACAGTTCGAAGACCAGGAGCTTCGGCCTCAGCGCCTTCTCGCCCCGAAGAACACGCCGAAGATCGCGAGCGTTGTGGCTCTCGGCCAGAACCAACAACGCGTTCATGGTCTTCGGCGTCAACTTCGCCGCGATCATTTCGACCTTCGACCAGCCGAGGCGAGCCACCCGGGTTCGATCGAGATCGTAGTCCTGCAGAAGCCGCCCGACCCGGGCGAGCGCGTAGGTGCGGCGGCGACCGAGCGGCGTTGTCGTCCACAGCAGTTTGAACTGCTCCGGGTCCCCCTGCTTGATCTCCCAGACGATCTCGGCGATGTCGATGAAGGTCTCGCCGAAGCGAGACGACAGATTGATGATGTTCTCGATATTTGTCATTTTGATACCCTAATTTATCCATCCGAAATATTCGCACATGTACAATATTAATCAATTTTTATTCAGTTTTATATTTAACATTAAAAAAAGGCGCGGCGTACAATAGAAAATTCAATCTGCTTTTATGCCATCCGAAGATATGCAACTTCGTTTCATTGTTGCTGCGCCATCAGACAGATCTGTTCGCGCAATAGAGCTTTGGCAAGATGCGTCGACGAGCGATTGTCAGCGCCATCGGCTGAAGAGGAGGCCTTGCGAGGGAAGAAGGATCCGATCGCCCCAGTCGAGGCGCGTCGCCCGCGGCTTCACCCGGCCGTTCTCCCCGACGATCTCGAGTTCCTTCTCGTCGCGCAGGCGGACGAGTTGGCACTGCATGATTTCCGAGGTCACCGGCGTATCGTTGCAGCGGGCGGCGAAGAAGGCTTCAACCGGAAGGCCTTCCCCCGACCGCGCCCGTTCGGCCCACAGCAGGTCGGGAAGTTGGGCGAGGACGGCCTCTTCCGACCGCCTGAGCGCGTCGTCGTCGAAGACGAAATCGAAGGCGCCTTGCCGCAGGTCCTGTGTTGGGTCGAAGCCGAGTGCCCCGAAGCCAGGGCCGCCGTGATGGACGAAATGGTTCTGCAGCCACCAAGAGATGTGCATCGGCCACGATCCAACAGAAACTGTGAACAACTCCTTGCCGTGACAAGCCCTTGAAGCACCGGAAGGTCGAGTCTCCGGCCTCAGAAGGTTGCGATGCGCCGGTGGACCGAAGCCTCCTTCCACCAGTCGATGTCCGAGAGGAGGATATGGATCGCTGTCTGTAGGATTTCGCGTGCTTCGCCGAGGCTCGTCGCCTTCGCGAGATCACCGTCGAGCGATGAGAACTCTGCCGCGTAGAAGCGCGAGCGCCGTCCGTTCTCCTCGAAGCCGAGCTTCGCTTCCGCCGCCAGACATGCCGAAGCAATCGTCGGCACGGTGGCGCTCACCCACAGAACGACACTCGCCAGGAGATGGTGGAGCCCCTCGCCGACGAGATGCACCTCGCCGCCATGCTTCACGAGGAGTGAAAGGAGGGCGGTCAGGAGATCGAGCGCCAAGAACCCACCGAGCACCAATAGCAGGACGACCAGAGCAGTCTTTTCGATCGCCTCCAGCCGCTGGTGGGCATGTAGGAGGCGAGCGGCATTCCGTTCGTGGTAGATCGCCTGCCCCCGAATGATGCCGTCCGGATCGATTCGCACCCGCTCGAATGCCGCACGCACCACCTTGGAGGAGAAAATGCCGATTGGAGGCCCTGTGCGCCGACGCATGGCTCCGACCTGCCACTCGGTCCACGAGGAGGGCTCGCCCTTCGAACTCTCCCCGAGCGCAACGCCGATGGCATGGGTTGCTCTGAACGCTCTCAGCCGCTCGGCTAGACGACGAACGTCCCCCCAGCGCCGGTGATTGTGGACGATGAACCCGTATTTCCACATCACGGTGGCGGAGACGACGAGGAAGAGCTCGATCGTCACCACCAGCGGCTTGATTCCGGGGAAGACGGCGGCCGAGGTGCCGAACACCACGGCCGCCACGGCGAAGAGAAGAAGCAGCACCTGGACGCCGCGATGGAGGTCGCCGAGCATGGTCGCCCGTCTATCGGCTTCCCGAAAGGCCGCCTCGACGATGCGCGCGCCGCGATCCGGCGCAACCCCTGTAGGAAGGAGCGGTGGAACCGGCGCCGCCAGCGTGGTCGCACCGGGCGCCCCGCTGTCCCGGCCGATCACCATGTCGCCCTCTGGATTGAACCGTCGCCAAGCGCGAACGACGAGAAGCCCGGTTCGCCGAGCGATCCGACCGACCACTCCGCCCGAACCGGCGGGATGCGAACCGCTCTCGCCGAGGATGGCGGCGGCATGGTCGTGCCGCATCTCCGTCTCCTCGTCCACGTCATGGCCTCCGACCCCGCTTGTGAACTCCGAATTGGGGGGCGCGAAGCGCGGTAGTAGAACCCGGGCGAGCGTGTCGGCGTCGGTCGCCGGGGCGATCCTGTCGCGATTCGGCCCGCGCGCCACCGCGGCGCCGAGTTCGGCCGGGCTCGCGTCCGACCGGACGGCTTCGGAGGTCAGGAGCCGCACCATTCCGTCGTCGATGTCGACCCAGACGACGGGAACATTGTGGGCGATGGCGAGCGCCACCGTGTCCCCGGTGCCGCCCTCGCCGATGGCAGGCTTGCCGTCCCAGACCACCACGAGGAGATCGGACCAGGAGACGATCCAGCGGCTCTGTTCGAGATGGGGTTGACGGGGCGGCGTCTCTGCCCGCGCCGCCTCCCCGTCGAGGACGCTCACGCCGTCGTAGGCGGCCGAGCCGTCGGAACTCCGGAGCAGGACGGGGAAATTCGGCTCGGCGGGCGTTCGACCCTCCTTGCCCGGAACGTCGGTCCAAGCGCGAACATCCGGCTCTTCGCGATCGGCGAAGGGGAAGACGGCGTGAACCTCGCCATGGTGACCCTTTCGCCAGGCCGCGATCGCCGCTGCATCGGCACCGGAAGCGACGCCGGTGAGAAGTCTCGTCGCATGGCGCGGCCGTGAGCCCGGCCAGATCGCCGCATGCGCCTCGGCGACGGTCTCCGCCTCGCTGTCGACCACCCGATGCGCCGCGACCTTCTCGAAAGCCGCCGCCACCATGGCGAAGACCTCGACGAGCCGAGGCGCGAGCGCCTCCGGGGCGAGCCGCCGATGTCCGGCAAAGCCCACCCATGCGACCAGCGGCGCATCCGCTCCGCCCTGCGCCGTATCGTCGGTCCTGTCCATCCCCGGCCTCGCCCGTGTCGATCGCTCCCGCCCATGTTACCCGTCCCCAGGGCGGATACAACGCGAGCGGGAGACAACGGCGTGCGGATTCCGGTTCAAGCCGGCCGGGTATTCCGACCTGAAGCCGGCCGGCGTTCCGATTTGATGCCGGCCACCATTCCGGAATGAAGCCGGCCACCGTTCTGATCAAAATCCGGCCACTTCGGCCCCGAAGGACACCCGGGTCAGCAACTCGGGCATGACGCGACCTCCGAACACGAGGAGAGCGGCGGGCATGCCATCGAAGAGGAAGCTGACCATGAGACAGATACGACAGCTGTTGCG
>CALMFH010000017.1 GCA_937864925.1 uncultured Alphaproteobacteria bacterium
CCGAGCTTCTGGCTCTTCTCCGGGTGGAACTGGGTGCCGACGACGTTGTCGCGCGCCACGATCGCGGTCACCGGCCGGCCGTAGTCGGCGGTGGCGACGAGATCGCGGTGATGCTTCACGTCGAAGGCGAAGGAGTGGAGGAAATAGGCGTGCAGCCCGTCGGGGCCGAGCTTCAGTCCGTCCAGCACCGGGTGTGGGTTCACCGTCGTCATGGTGTTCCAGCCCATGTGCGGCACCTTGAGGTGCTCGGGGCCGGGCTCGATCGCCCTCACCTCGCCCTCGATCCAGCCGAAGCCGTCGGTCGGCTCGTGTTCGAGCCCGCGCGAGGCGAGGAGTTGCATGCCGACGCAGATGCCGAGGAAGGGGCGACCACGCCGGGTCACGAACTCGGTCAGCGCCTCGTCCATGCCGTCGATCGCCGAGACACCCTTGCGGCAGAAGGGGAAGGCGCCGTCGCCGGGCAGCACGACGCGGTCGGCCCTGACCACCACGCCCGGGTCGCGGGTCAGCACGACCGGCTGGTCGCGGCCGATCTCGTGCGCCACCCGCTCCAGGCCCTTCTCGGCCGAACGCAGGTTGCCGGCGCCGTAGTCGATGAGCGCGACGGTCATGGTCTGTCTCCGGGTGCGCCGGCGAAGCCGACGATCGGCGGCAGGTCGCGCGGCGGCGTCAGCGGGGTTTCGAAACGCGGGGCGGGCGGCGGGGCGGGCGGCAACACCGCGATGGTGCCCTTGGCGCCGGCCACCTTGGCGAAGAAGCGGGCCTCGGCCTCGTCGAGATCGGAGCCGTTCACCAGGCCGACGAGATGCCAGCCGCGGCTCTCCAGCGTCCAGCGCTTCAGGTCGAAGGCGCTCGCCGCGAACCACAGGGCGAAGGCGGCCGACAGCACCGTGCCGACGCCATCGGACACGCCGACGTCGATCGCCTCGATGCCGACGGTGACGCCGAGCCAGACGAGGAAGACCGTCCACAGCCGGTGGAACGGCGCCCACAGGAAGGGCAGGAACAGCGCCACCCAGGCGAAGCCCTCACGGGTGAAGACCAGCCGGTCGGCCGCGATCGCGTCTCCGAGGTCGCCCTCGGGTGCGTGCACCGTCCAGGTCGCCATGATCAGTCTCCGAGAGAGCCCTTGGTGGAGGGGATCGACCCAACCTGACGCGGATCGAGGGCGAGCGCCGCCTTCAGGCAGCGCGCCACGGCCTTGAAGGCCGATTCGATCATGTGGTGGTTGTTGATGCCGTAGAGCGTCGTCACGTGCAGCGTCAGCCCGGCGGCGAAGGCGAAGGCGCGGAAGAACTCCTCGAAGAGCTCCGTGTCGAAATCGCCGATCTTGTCGCGGGTGAACGGGATCTGGAACACCAGGAACGGCCGGCCGGAGACGTCGAGCGCGGCGCGCGTCAGCGTCTCGTCCATCGGCAGATGAACGTCGGCGTAGCGCGTCAGACCTCTCATGTCGCCCATCGCCTTCTTCAGCGCCTGGCCGAGGGCGATACCGACATCCTCGACGGTGTGGTGCTGGTCGATGTGGAGATCGCCCTTCGCCCGGACGGTGATGTCGATCAGCGAATGGCGCGACAGCTGCTCCAGCATGTGGTCGAAGAAGCCGATGCCGGTCGCGACGTCATAGGTCCCGGCCCCGTCGAGAGCGACGGAGACGGCGATGTCGGTTTCCTTCGTCTTGCGCGTGACGGAGGCGCTGCGCATGGGAGGCCCTTCCTCGTTCGGGTCGGCCCGCTTTTAGCAGGCGAAGCGGCGAGGGGCAAAGCCGAATGCGGGGCGAGGGTGAACCGGCGCCTCCCCTCACCCGACCTCGACGTTGCCGAGCAGGCGCGGGTCGGTGACGAGGTGGAGGCGCAGCGCGGCCGCCCGGGCGAAGCGCAGGGTCATGGCCTTGCGGGTCGCCGCCACCAACCGGTGTTCCGGCGCCTCGCGCAGGATCTCGCCGCCGTGGGCATCGGCGAGGATCAGGCCGCAGTCCTCGGGGAAGATGTCGAGCGGCACCCGCGGCGAGGTGGCGAAGAACAGCCGGTCGGAATGGAGCCGATAGAACGGCCATTTCTGGTCGACGCGGAAATCCTCGACCGACGATTTCACCTCGACGATCCAGATGTCGCCCGACGGCGACAGTCCGACCACGTCCGCCCGCCGACCGGAGGCGAGCGGCAGCTCCTCGACCACGGCGAAACCGAGTTGGACGAGATGGCGCTTCACCCCCCGGGTGACGAGGAGGGTCTCCTCGGGACGGGTGGGCGGGGGTGCGATCAGGTCCGGCTCGGTCTCGGCCATCGCCTCACCAGTGGAAGAACACGACCGTCACCAGCCCGAAGAGCGGGATGAGGATGCCGATCGACCACGCCATGTAGCCGAAGAAGCTCGGCATCTTGACGCCGCCCTCTTCGGCGATCGCCTTGACCATGAAGTTGGGGGCGTTGCCGATGTAGCTGTTGGCGCCCATGAACACCGCGCCGCAGGAGATGGCGAGCAGCGTCCAGGGGATGTCGTTCATCAGGTGCTGCGGATCGCCGCCGGCGAGGTTGAAGAAGAC
>CALMFH010000018.1 GCA_937864925.1 uncultured Alphaproteobacteria bacterium
GCCGAAGGCCGAGGTCTCGTTCGACGAGCCCATGGCGAACTCGTCGTTGTTGAGCTTGCCGAGCATCACCGCGCCATCGGCCCACAGATTCGCCGTGACGGTCGATTCGTAGGGGGGAGTGAAGTCGTCGAGGATCTTCGAGCAGGCGGTCGTGCGCACCCCCTCGGTGCAGTAGAGGTCCTTGATGCCGAGCGGGATGCCTTCGAGCGCGCCGGCCTTGCCCGCCGCGATCCGCGCATCGGAGGCCTTCGCCATCGCCCGTGCCTGTTCCGGCGTCTCGAGCACGAAGGCGTTGAGCACCTGCGCCTTCTCCATCGCGGCGAGGTAGGCGTCGGTCAGTTCGCTCGCCGTGAAGGTCTTGGCCTTCAGCGCGTCGCGGGCTTCGGCGAGGGTGAGTGCGGTCAGGTCGGTCACGGGCGGGTATCCATCGGGTTCAGCGGGGGGCGGCGGGTCGGCAGCGGCGGCTCAAGGAGTGGTCTCGATGCACTTGTCGAAGAGGTCGTGGACGAGACCCTCGAGCCGCCGAGTGTGGCGGACGACGCGTCTCTCGGCATAAACGGCGGTGCGGCCGGCGGCGAGATTGCGGGTGCGTACCAACTCGACGAAGGCACTACGCTCGGCGGCGCAGGCGCCGACGATCGTTTCGAAGGTCGGCGGCTTCGCCGTCTCGCCCGGCGCGGGTCCGGCCGCCAGGGCGTCGGAGCACAGTTCGATGACCTTGTCGCCGAGACAGTCGACATAGACCTTCTGGAGGTCGGCGGTGGCGAAGGCCGGCGCACAGAGGAGGCCGAGGGCGACGATCGCCCCCGCCCCTGCCGCGCAGATCGGCCCGAACCTCCAGGTCATCGCATCGTCCTCGACGGGGTTGGCGATCGGCTCACTCGACCACCTTGGGGACGACGAAGAAGTCGTCTTCGGACTGGGGAGCGTTCTGCGTCACCTTCTTCGGAATGCCACCGTCGGTGACGACATCCGCCCGCTTCTTCATGGCGATCGGCACGATCGAGGTCAGCGGCTCGACGTCGGAGACATCGAGTTCGGCGAGTTGCTCGACGAAGCCGAGGATCGAATTGAGCTCGGCCTGGAGCTTGTCCACCTCGTCTTCGGCGACGCGGATGCGCGCCAGATGGGCGACACGGACGACGGTCGAGCGGTCGACGGACATGGGAACCTCGGAATGGGACGAACGGACGTGTTGCGCCGCGGCAGCGACGCGACCGAGCCGTTCTAGCACCCCGAAAGAAGGCGAGGCAATCGGCCCGGGGAGCGAAGTCGGCGCGCGTTGTGACATCCTCGCCGCACCGGTCGTCATCGCGACATGGTAGCAGGGACGCTCCCGGCCCCGTGGGCCCGCCGAGACGCCGCCTTGACCGACACGACCATCGCCATCCGCCCCGAACGCCCGTCCGACTACGCCGAGATCCACACCTTCGTGAGAACCGCATTCGAGACGGCGAAGGTCGCCGGCGGCGACGAACAGTGCTTCGTCGACCGGCTGCGCGCCTCCGGGGGCTACCTGCCGGACCTCGCCCTGGTGGCGACCGAAGGCGATCGCATCGTCGGCCATGTGATGGCGACCCGGACCGCGATCGACACGCCGACCGGCCGGCGTGAGATCCTGCTCTTCGCGCCCCTCGCCGTCGCGTTCGACCATCGCCGTCGCGGCCTCGGCGCCCGGCTGACCAGGGACGTGCTGGAGCGTGGCCGCGTCGGCGGGTTCGATGCCGTCACCCTCGTCGGTGACCCCGCCTACTACGGCCGCTTCGGCTTCAGGCCGGCGAGCGATTTCGGGGTCGCGAACACCAACGGCATCCCCGACCGGTACGTGCAGATGCTCGAACTCGTCCCCGGCGCGCTGGCCGGCGTCGTGGGAACCATCACCTACGTCACCTGAAGCCGAGTAGGCGCGGCGGTCCGGCTCTTCGATCGCACCGGAACCGGGGGGATGGCACCGTTTCGCCGGCATTCCGCGATCCCGTCGACGGCGATCGGGGACGACGTGCCCCTCCCCTCGCGACCGTGGTCGTGCTAGGGCTCGGCCATGGCCGCACCCGACCCCACCTTGCCGCTTCTCGACCTCGCCGCTCGCCTGCCCGCCTCGGCACGGCTGATCGGGCTCGATCTCGGCACCAAGACCATCGGTCTCGCCCTCTCCGATCTCGGCCGGCGCATCGCCACGCCGATGGAGACGATCAAACGGCGGAAATTCTCGCTCGACGCCGGCGAGCTCCTGGCCGTCTGCGCCAAGCAGCAGGTCGCCGGCATGGTCATCGGCCTGCCGCTCAACATGGACGGCTCGGAGGGTCCGCGCGCCCAGGCGACCCGCGCCTTCGTGCGCAATCTGGTGCCGCTGACGACGATTCCCCTCACCTGGTGGGACGAGCGCCTGTCGACGACCGCGGTGACCCGTACCCTGCTCGAAGCCGACACCTCGCGGGCCAAGCGCGCCGAGGTGGTCGACAAGATGGCCGCGAGCTTCATCCTGCAAGGGGCGCTCGACCGCCTGCAGGCGCTGGCGCGAGCGGCACGGGACGAGGCCGAGGAGCGCGCGGCGCGCGGCGATTAGGGTGCGCGGCGTCGGATGCACCGAGTGCTGCGGATCGCGTCGGCGAACGGACGGGTTTCGGACGCGATCGGTGCGGTGTCCGCGGCGAAGCCGCCCGAATTCGACCCTCCCGCATTCGACGCGCCCGTCGCGCCCGCGTTCAGGCGGTCTTGTCGCGATGGGTGAAGTCGCGCATGGCGCGCCACACCGGGCGGTCGTGGACGGGATCGACCTCTTCGGTGCCGACGATCCAGGCGAAGAGTTCGCGATCGGAGACGTCGAGGAGGTGCTCGAAGTCGGCGAGGTCGGCCTCGCTCAGGTCCGCGATGTGGGCATCGGCGAAATGCCCCATGACGAAGTCCATCTCCTTGGTGCCGCGATGCCAGGCGCGGTAGAGCGCCTTCTTGCGCCGCGGGTCGAGCCCGTCGGAGGAAATCGTCGTGGCCATCGCAACACTCCGTCGATCGGTCGCGGCAGTTCTAGAGCATTTCCGCCCGGCGCGGTATCCGCGCCCTCGGTCGAACCGGCGGTCTCCGCGCCCGCGGATCGGCGGCCGATGCGGCGGCCCGTCGGGAACGCGAACGGCCGGCGCGGGGCCGGCCGTCGGAGGATCCCGGACGCGGGGCTCAGCGCACGCAGGTGCCGTAGGCCTCGGTGGTGGCGTTGTATAGCTCGTCGGGGATCGAGCGATCGGAGGAGATCTTGGAGACGGCGTCTTCCTTGATGCCCTTCATCACCTTGAAGGAGGCACACTGGCAGCCGTCGACCACCTTCTCCTTCTTCGCCCCTTCCTTGGCCGCTTCGGCGTAGACACAGGTGTCGAGCAGGGCGCGGCGAACGAGATCGCGGTTGATCTCCTTCTCCGGGATGCTCTGGGCGACGGCGGACCCGGCGACCCAGAGGGTGAAGCCGGCGCTCGCCAGGAGCGACAGGGCACGACGAGACACGGCGAAGGACATTTCGGACGACTCCATGAGGCGGGACGGCGCGCCCGATCGGGCGACGCGGTGAAACGAGTTGCACGTCCCTAACCGGGCACGGCCGGAGGCTCAAGTGGCGCCGTCGCCACGGTCGCGCTTTTTCGTCGCCTCGATCCGCACCCGATTGTCGTGGAAGGCCGGCCCGCCGTAGGGAGCGCACTGGTCGGCCCCGGTCAGGGTGTTGATGCCGCGTCCGTCGCGATGGCTCGAATTGGGGAAGATGCCCTCGGCGATCACCACGCCGCGCCGCACCCCGTCGAAGGCTTGCGCCTGTGAGATCACCGCCCCGCGGGCGTTGACGAGGCGGATCTCGTCGCCGTCGGCGATGCCGAGGAGGGCGAGATCGTCCGGGTGGATCTTGACCCGCGGCCCCTTCTCCTTGGCCATCGAGGTCGCCGTCTCGGTGAAGGAGGAATTGAGGAAGTTCCGCGCCGGCGGTGTCACCAGCCGGAAGGGATGCTCGGCATTCGGCTCCTCGGTCACCGCCCAGTGGTCGGGCAGGCGCGGCAGATCGGCCCAAGGACCCATCGGCCCGTCGTTTTCGGCGGCGACCGTCGTCCAGTCCGGCGCGAAGCGGAAGCGGCCGTCCGGGTAGCCGAAGCCGTCGAGAAAGTGCGCTCGCTCGAAGGGCGGCTGGCGATCGATCGCCGGATGTTCGACATGGGCGTCGAAGTCGCCCAGTCCGGCGGAACGCAGCATGTGGTCGACGTGCTCACGGGCGGTCATGGCGAAGCCGGGGTGCGACACGCCGAGACGCGCAGCGAGATCGCAGATCACCCGATGGTTCTCGCGCGCCTCGCCCGGCGGCTCGATCAGCTTGGGCCCAAGGAGCAGATACTGGTTGCCGCCGCCGCGATAGAGGTCGTCGTGCTCGAGGAAGGTGGTCGCCGGCAGGACGATGTCGGCCATCTTCGCCGTGTCGGTCATGAACTGCTCGTGGACGGCGACGAACAGGTCCTCGCGGGCGAAGCCGGCCCGGACGGTCTCCTGGTCGGGAGCGACCGACATCGGGTTGGTGTTCTGGATCAGCATCGCGGTGACCGGAGCGCCATGCTCGAGCGAGATCGGATCACCGGTCAGCACCGCGCCGATGCGGCTCTGGTCGAGGCGGCGCACCGAGCGGTCGCGCAGGTCCAGCCCTTCGACAAGGGTCTTGTCGATCTTGAAGATCGCCCCGTTGTTGTGGAAGGCCCCTCCCCCTTCGTGGCGCCAGGAGCCGGCGACGACGGGGATGCAACTCGCGGCGTGCATCGCCACCGTGCCGTTGCGCTGCCGCGAGAAGCCGTAGCCGAGACGGAAGAAGGTCTTCGCCGTGGTGCCGATCGCCCGGGCGAAGTCCTCGATCTCCTGCGCCCCGAGCCCGGTGATCGCCGCGGCCCAGGCCGGGGTGCGGGTCGCAAGATGGGCCTCGAGTTCGGCCGGGACGTCGGAATACGTCGCCAGATAGTCGCGATCGGCCAGGCCGTCGCGGAAGAGCACGTGCATCACGGCGCAGGCGAGCGCCGCGTCCGTACCGGGACGCAGGACGAGACCGATGTCGGCCTGCTCCAGCGTCGGGGTGCGGTAGACGTCGACGACGGCGATCCGGGCGCCGCGCTCCTTCCGCGCCCGCATCGCATGGGTCATGACGTTGACCTGGGTCGCGACCGGGTTCGTCCCCCAGATCACCACCAGGTCCGACTTCGCCATCTCGCGCGGATCGGCGCCGGTGAGCCGTCCGGTGCCGGCGATCCAGCCGGTCCAGGCGAGATTGGTGCAGATGGTGGAGAATTCCTCGGAATATTTCTTGGCGTGGCGCAGCCGGTTGATGCCGTCGCGCTGCACCTGACCCATGGTGCCGGCGTAATAGTAGGGCCAGACCGATTCGGCGCCGTGACGCGCCTCTGCGGCGAGGAAGGCCTCGGCCGTCCGATCGAGCGCCTCGTCCCAGGAGATCTCGCGGAACCGGCCCGAGCCTTTCGGTCCGTTGCGCAGCAGCGGCTTGGTCAGCCGGTGCGGCGCATGCACGCGCTCGGCGTAGCGCGCCACCTTGGCGCAGATCACCCCGGCCGTGTAGCTGTTCTCGGTCGAGCCACGGACGCGCCCGATGGTGCGCGCGTCGAGAACCTCGACTTCGAGGCTGCAGGTCGACGGGCAATCGTGCGGACAGGTGGTTCGGGCGATGCGGACCGGGGTCGGGCGGGTCATGGGGCTCCTCGCGTCGTCGAGGCGCGATGATGCCGCAAAGCCGCAGGCGCGACGAGGGACGGCGCGGCGCGAGAGCCATGAAATTTCCCGATCACACCGATCGCGTGGCGCGGTCGGTCGCGAACCTCAGCGGGGCGAGGCGAATTTCGGGAAGAACGGGATGTCGTCGAGGCCGAGACCGGAGCCGAGCAGCCAGAGGATGCCGGCGAGGACGACGCCTGCGACGACCGTGGTGATGCCGGCCTTGAGGAGGAGATCCGGCCGTGCCGGCGCCGAGGCCGGGGTCCCCGGCACGACTTCGCCCGTCTCGCCCTGGGTCCTGACCCTGAGCGGCAGCACGGCGAAGAGACAGATCCACCAGATCACGAAATACATCGCGATCAACGTTCCGATCTTCATGACACCTCGCGATCCGAAATGAAAACGGGCGCCGGCCGGCGCCGACGCCCATCCTGGAACGGCGGTGGTCGTCCCGACAAGGGGCGATCACACCTGTTCGAGTTCGACAAGGGTGCCACAGAAGTCCTTGGGGTGGAGGAACAGCACCGGCTTGCCGTGGGCGCCGATCTTCGGCTCGCCGGACCCGAGGACGCGGGCGCCTTCGGCCTTCAGCTTGTCACGGGCGGCAATGATGTCCTCGACCTCGTAACAGACATGATGGATGCCGCCGCTCGAATTCTTCTCCAGGAAGCCGGCGATGGTGGAGGCCTCGCCGAGCGGCTCGAGCAGCTCGACCTTGGTGTTGGGCAGTTCGACGAAGACGACGGTGACGCCGTGTTCCGGCTGCGGCAGCGGCGCGGAGACCTTGGCGCCGAGCGTGTCGCGATAGATCGCGGTGGCGGCCGCGAGGTCCTTCACCGCGATGGCGACATGGTTGAGACGACCGATCATGGGGCTTCTCCTCGGGTGCGGAAGCGAGAACTCGGCACGTTGATTAGTCCCGCGCGGTCGCCGGGGCAATGGCCGGCCGTGCGGACGTTGGTCGTAGGAGGGCCGCGGGATCTCCGATCGCGATGGACTCGGCATCACACCACGGAGATCAGCACCTCGACGATCGGCTTCTTGCCCCAGCGCTCGTTGACGGCGCCGCGCACGGCACGCTTGACCGCGTCGCGTATCAGTTCGACGTCCTTGCGGCGGGCGCGCGGCAGGCCGTCGAGCGTATCGGCGGCGGCGACTTCGATCGTGTCGCGGAAGGAGCGACCGCGGTCGTCCTCCTCCGGCAGTCCGATCAGCGCCACTTCCGGCTCGGCCAGCGCATTGCCCTTGGCGTCGACGACCAGCGACACCGCCACCACGCCGGCGAAGGAAGCCTTGCGGCGGGCGCTCGTCCCCGACTTCTCCGGCTCGACCAAGAGATTGCCGTCGCGGAAGAGCCGCCCGGTGAAGACTTCGTCGACCTCTGCCACCGGCTCCGGCGCCAGACGCAGCATCCTGCCGTTCCAGGCGTGGCCGATCTCGCCGACGCCCATCGAGCGGGCGAACTCGGCGTGGACCGAGAGATGCAGCGCCTCGCCGTGCACCGGCACCGCCACCTGCGGCCGCACAGCTTCGTAGAGGCGGGCCATCTCGCCGCGGCGCGGATGGCCGGAGACGTGCACCAGCGCGTCGCGGTCGGTGATGATCTTCACCCCGGCCCTGGCCAGCGCGTTCTGGATGGCGTTGACCGACTTCTCGTTGCCCGGAATGGTCCGCGACGAGAAGATCATTCGGTCACCCGGGGACATGGCGATGTGGCGGTGGTCGCCCTGGGCGATGCGGGCGAGCGCGGCGCGGCTCTCGCCCTGGGAGCCGGTCAGGAGCGCCACCACCTTGTCGCGTGGCAGGTAGCCGTAGGCCTCCTGATCGAGGAACTCGGGCAGGCCGTCGAGGTAGCCGAGCTCCTTGGCGACGTCGATCGCCCGACGCATCGCCCGCCCCAACACCACGACGTTGCGCTCGGCGGCGAGCGCCGCTTCGGCGACGGCGCGGACGCGGCCGACGTTGGAAGCGAAGGTCGTCACCCCGACCCGGCCCGGAGCCGCGGCGACGAGATCCTTCAAGGTTGCGGCGACGTCCTGCTCCGACGGGCTCGAGCCGTCGCGCAGCACGTTGGTCGAGTCGGAGATCAGGGCGCGGACACCCTTGTCGCCGAGCTCACGGAAGCGGGCGAAATCGGTCGCCCAACCGAGCACGGGCGTCTCGTCGACCTTCCAGTCGCCGGTGTGGATCACCGTGCCGAGCGGCGTGGTGATGGCGAGCGACACGGCCTCCGGAATCGAATGGGCGACGGCGATCGCTTCGACCGCGAAGGGGTCGAGGCGCAGCGTGTCGCCGGCGGTGAAGCGGGTCACCGGGATCTCCGGCGAGCCGGGCTCGCCTGCCGCCTTGGCCTCGAGCAGGTCGGCGGCGAAGGGGGTCATGAAGACCTTGCACGTCAGCTTCGGCCACAGTTCGAGCAGCGCGCCGAAGTGGTCCTCGTGGGCGTGGGTGATGACGATGCCGACGAGGTCGCGACGCTCTTCTTCGATGAAGCGGATGTCGGGGAAGATCAGCTCGACACCCGGTTCGTCGAATTCCGAGGCGAAGGTGATGCCGCAGTCGACCATCAGCCAACGGCGATCGTCCTCCGGGCCGAAGCCGTAGAGGGCGAGATTCATGCCGATTTCGCCGACGCCGCCGAGCGGCAGGAACACCAGTTCGTCGCCCTTGGGCTTACGCTTCACCATCTTCACTCCGTTCCCGGCGATCCGGGAAAGAACACGTCGCCGGCCGAGATCGTCCGCCGCTCGCCGGAGCCGGTCCGGAGCACCAGCCGACCGGCGATGTCGATCGCCTCGAACACCCCATGCTCCTCGCCGGCGACGAGGCGCACCCGGATCGGCGCACCGAGACCGACGGCGTGATCGAGCCAATCGGCACGCACCGCCCCGAAGCCGAAGCCGGCCTCCCAGGTCGCGAGCATCCGCACCAGCGCCTCGATGAGGTCGTCGAACAGTATCTCCGGCAACACCGGACAGCCGCAGGCGAGCAGGCTGGTCGCCGGGGTCTCGGTGGCGACGGGGGCCTGTTTGCAGTTGATGCCGATGCCGACGGCGACAGCGGTACGGCCGTCGGGAAGCCGCGCCGATTCCAGGAGGATGCCGGCGACCTTGCGACCGTCGACCAGAAGGTCGTTCGGCCATTTGATCTTGACGCGGGCGTCGCCGCGGGCGACGTGGCTCGCCACCGCCCGGCGCGCCGCGGTCACCGCGACGAAGGGCAGTTCGGCGAGACGGGCCGGTGTGCAGGGATCGATCAGCAGCGCCGTGGCGTGGAGGTTGCCGGTCTCCGATACCCAGACACGACCACGCCGACCGCGACCGGAGGTCTGACGATCGGCAACGATCCACAGTTCGCCCGGATCACCGGCGCGGGCACGCTCCAGCGCCGTGTCGTTGGTGGATGCGAGCGCGGCGAAGCGCTCCACCCGCCAGGAGCGCCCGACCGCGACGGCCGAAGTCCGGCCGCCGGGCGCGGTGTCGGCCATCAGAAGAGGGACTTGGCCGCGGCGTTGGCCGCCGAGACGAGGCCGTTGCCGGCGAAGACGAAGACCAACACGAAGATCGAAGCGAGGGCGAAGACCACCTTCTGCTCGATCGACGGCCGATCGAGTTCTGCGGCCGGCTCGTCGAAGTAGATCAGCTTGACGATGCGGATGTAGTAGAAGGCGCCGACGACGCTGGCGAGGACGCCGAGCACCGCGAGCACGTACATCTTCGCCTCGACGGCGGCGAGGAAGACGTACAACTTGCCGAAGAAGCCGGCGAGCGGCGGAATGCCGGCGAGGCTGAACAGCAGCATCGACAGGCCGAAGGCGACCAGCGGCTGCGACCGCGACAGGCCGGCGAGATCGGCGATGTCCTCGACCGCCTTGCCGTCACGGCGCATCGACAGGATCAGCGCGAAGGTGCCGAGCGTCGTCACCAGATAGATGGCGAGATAGATCGACACGCCGGCGATGCCCTGCGCCGTCCCGGCGGCGAGACCGACCAGGGCGTAGCCCATGTGGCCGATCGACGAATAGGCCATCAGGCGCTTGATGTTGGTCTGGCCGATACCGGCGAAGGCACCGAGCGCCATCGAGGCGAAGGCGATGAAGACGACGATCTGCTGCCAGTTGTGACCGGCCGGGCCGAGCGCCTCGGCGACGACGCGGATCACCAGCGCGAAGGCGGCGACCTTGGGCGCGCCGGCGAAGAAGGCGGTGACCGCGGTCGGCGAGCCCTCGTAGACGTCCGGCGTCCACATGTGGAACGGCACCGCCGAGATCTTGAAGGCGAGGCCGGCGAGCACGAAGACGAGGCCGAAGACCAGACCGAGCGACACGCCGTGCGCCTTCAGGTGGGCCGCGATCTGCGGGAAGCCGGTGTGGCCGGTGAAGCCGTAGAGCAGCGAGGCGCCGTAGAGCAGCATGCCCGACGACAGCGCGCCGAGGACGAAGTACTTGAGGCCCGCTTCGGTCGACTTCAGATTGTCGCGATCGATCGAGGCGACGACATAGAGGGCGAGCGACTGCAGTTCGAGGCCGAGATAGAGCGAGATCAGGTCGTTGGCCGAGATCATCGCCATCATGCCGACCGTCGCCAGCATCACCAGCACCGGATACTCGAAGCGAGACCAGTGGTCGGTCGCCGCCGGCCGCGCCGACAGCACGATCGCCACGGCCGAGCCGATCAGCGCCAGCACCTTCATGAAGGTGGAGAAGGGATCGACGACGAAGGTGCCCCCGAAGGCGGACGCCGCGGTCGGCCCGATCAGCACCCACACCAACGCGACGGCGAGGGCGAGCACGGCGCCCCAGGTCACCACTCCGACCGACTTCTCGCCGACGAAGACGCCGACCATGAGAAGCGCCAGGGCGCCGATCGCGAGCAGGATCTCCGGCATCGCCGGCATCAGATCGAGTGTCATTTCGGCCTCTCAGCCCCTGTCGTCACACCCCGTAGCGAGCAACCGCCCGCCGCGGGTCGTCCGGATTTCGTCTCGCGAGGAGAAGGAAGCCCCCTCCCCGCGTGCATCTCAGTTCGCCAGCGTCGCGACCTTGGCCGCCGCCCCGAGCACGGCCTGGGTCTTGGCGACCAGCGCCTGCACCGAGGCTTCCGAGGCGTTCAGCACCGGCGCCGGATAGACGCCGTAGAAGATCGTCACCAGCACCAGCGGCACCACGACGATGCGCTCGCGCCAGTCGAGATCGAGGATCCCGGCGAGCGACGGCTTCTCGAGCTTGCCGTTCATGACGCGCGCCAGCAGCCACAGGGCGTAGCCCGCCGACAGGATCACGCCGGTCGCCGCGAACAGCGCCACCCAGGTGTTGGCGCGATAGGCGCCGAGCAGTGTCAGGAACTCGCCGACGAAGCCCGAGGTACCGGGCAGGCCGACGTTGGCCATGGTGAACACCAGGAAGGCCACCGCGTACCACGGCATCCGGTTCACCAGACCGCCGTAGGCGGAGATGTCGCGGGTGTGCATGCGGTCGTAGATGACGCCGACCGAGAGGAACAGCGCGCCCGAGACGAAGCCGTGGGAGACCATCTGGAAGATGGCGCCCTGCAGGCCGGCGGCGTTGAAGGTGAAGATGCCCATGGTCACGTAGCCCATGTGGGCGACCGACGAATAGGCGATCAGCTTCTTGATGTCCTCCTGCGCCAGCGCCACCAACGAGGTGTAGACGATGGCGACGATGGAGAGGGTGAACACCATCGGCTGGAAGTATTCGGACGCCAGCGGGAACATCGGCAGCGAGAAGCGCAGGAAGCCGTAGCCGCCCATCTTCAGGAGGATGCCCGCCAGGATCACCGAACCCGCCGTCGGCGCCTCGACGTGGGCGTCGGGCAACCAGGTGTGGACCGGCCACATCGGCATCTTCACCGCGAAGGAGGCGAAGAAGGCGAGGAAGGCCCAGGTCTGCAGCGTCGCCGGGAAGTTGTGGCCGAGCAGTGTCGGGATGTCCGCCGTGCCGGCCTCGTAGTACATCGCCAGCATGGCGATGAGCATCAGGACCGAGCCGAGCAGGGTGTAGAGGAAGAACTTGAACGAGGCGTAGACCCGGCGCGGTCCGCCCCACACACCGATGATGATGAACATCGGGATGAGGCCGGCCTCGAAGAAGACGTAGAAGAGCATCAGATCGAGCGCGGTGAAGACGCCGATCATCAACGTCTCGAGCACCAGGAAGGCGATCATGTACTCCTTCACCCGGGTCTGCACGCTGTCCCACGAGGCGAGGATGCAGAACGGCATGAGGAAGGCGGTCAGGATCACGAAGGCGACGGAGATACCGTCGACGCCCATGTGATAGTTGAACAGCCCGCCGAGCCAGGTCGACTTCTCGACCATCTGGAAGCCGGGGTTCGACGGATCAAACCGGCCCCAGACCTGGAGCGAGACGAGGAAGGTCACCACCGTGGTGATCAGGGTGATCACCCGGATGTTGCGCTTCGCCACGTCGTCGTCACCGCGCACCAGCGCGAGGAACAGCACGCCGACCAGCGGCAGGAACGTGACGATCGTGAGCACCGGCCAGTTGCCCATCACCGAACTCCCCCGAACATCACATAGGTCACCAGCGCCGCGACACCGATCAGCATGGCGAAGGCATAGTGGTAGACGTAGCCCGACTGCAGGGCGACGACGCGGTTGGTGACGTCGACGACGCGCGCCGAGACGCCGTCTGGCCCGAAGCCGTCGATGACGCGCCCGTCACCCTCCTTCCACAGGAAGCGGCCGAGCTTCTTCGCCGGGTTCACGAACAGGAAGTCGTAGAGCTCGTCGAAGTACCACTTGTTGAGCAGGAACCGGTAGAGACCCGGCACGGTCGCGGCGAGCTTCGAGGGCAGAGCCGGCGAAGCGACGTAGAACCAGTAGGCGACGATCAGGCCGACCAGCATCGACACGAAGGGCGCGAAGGTCACCGCCGCCGGGACGTGGTGCATGTGCTCGAGCACGTGGTTGTTCGCCCCGGTGAACAGCGCGCCCTTCCAGAACTCGCCGTACTCGTGGCCGATGAAGTGGCCGGTGAACAGCATGCCGGCGAAGACCGCGCCGGCGGCCAGCACCATCAGCGGCACCGTCATCACCGACGGGCTCTCGTGGACGTGCTCCATCACTTCCTTCGACGCCCGGGCCTCACCCCAGAAGGTCCTGAAGATCAGGCGCCAGGAGTAGAACGAGGTGAACAGCGCGGCGATCACCAGGAGCGCGAAGGCGAGGCCGGCGACGGCGTTCTCACCGACATAGGCCGCCTCGATGATCGCGTCCTTGGAGTTGTAGCCGGCGAAGCCGAAGGGCGTTCCGGGGATGCCGACGCCGGTCAGTGCCAGCGTGCCGGCGATCATCATCAGGTAGGTGAGCTTGATGTGCCCCTTCAGCCCGCCCATGTTGCGGATGTCCTGCTCGCCAGAGACGGCATGGATCACCGAGCCGGCACCGAGGAAGAGCAGCGCCTTGAAGAAGGCGTGGGTGAAGAGGTGGAAGATGCCCGCGCCATAGGCGCCGACGCCGAGGCCGACGAACATGTAGCCGAGCTGCGAGCAGGTCGAATAGGCGATCACCCGCTTGATGTCGTTCTGGACGAGACCGACGGTCGCGGCGAAGAAGGCGGTGAGCGCCCCGACCAGCGTCACCACGGTCAGCGCCGTCTGCGACTGCTCGAACAGCGGCGACAGGCGCGCCACCATGAAGACGCCGGCAGTGACCATGGTCGCGGCATGGATGAGGGCGGAGACCGGGGTCGGGCCCTCCATCGCGTCCGGCAACCAGGTGTGGAGCAGGAACTGCGCCGACTTGCCCATCGCGCCGAGGAACAAGAGCAGGCAGAGCGTCGTCATCGCATCGACGTGAGCGCCGAGGAAGACGATCTCCTTGCCCTTCATCGAGCCGGCCGCAGCGAAGATCGTGTCGTAGTCGATGGTGCCGAACAGCCAGAACACGCCGAAGATGCCGAGGACGAAGCCGAAGTCGCCGACACGGTTGACGACGAAGGCCTTGATCGCGGCGGCGTTGGCCGAGGGCTTCTGGAACCAGAAGCCGATCAGCAGATAGGAGGCGAGACCGACGCCTTCCCAGCCGAAGAACATCTGCACCAGATTGTCGGAGGTCACCAGCATCAGCATGGCGAAGGTGAACAGCGACAGATAGGCGAAGAAGCGCGGCCGATCGGGGTCGTGGCTCATGTAGCCGATCGAATAGACGTGGACGAGGGCCGAGACGGTGTTGACCACCACCAGCATCACCGCGGTCAGCGTGTCGACGCGGATCGACCAGTCGACGGAGAGGCCGGCGGTGTGGATCCACGGCAGCAGCTGCACCTTGATCGCGCCGGCCTGGTGGCCGTAGCCGACCTGGAAGAAGGCGACCCACGACAGCGCCGCGGCGAGGAGCAGGAAGCCCGAGGTGACGAGCTCCGCCGGGCGGGCCAGAGCCTTCTCCTCGTGCAGGGCATGGCCGTGTCCATGGTCGTCGTGGCCGTGGGCGTCGTGGCCGTGGGCGTCGTGACCATGGTCGCCGTGGCCGTGATCGCCGTGGCCCAGGTTCGCCGCGCCCATCGGGGCGGCGGCATAGGGCAACAGGGTCATCGCGCCGGCGATGAGGAAGCCGAGGAGGGGGAGGAAGACGATCGCCGTGAACATGAGACCGCTCACCCCTTCATCACGTTGACGTCTTCGACCGCGATCGAGCCGCGGTTGCGGAAGAAGACCACCAGGATCGCCAGACCGATCGCCGCTTCGGCGGCCGCGACGGTCAGGATCAACATGGCGAAGATCTGCCCGACGAGGTCACCCAGCGCGCTGGAGAAGGCGACGAAATTGATGTTGACGGCGAGAAGGATCAGCTCGACCGACATGAGGATGACGATGACGTTCTTCCTGTTGAGGAAGATGCCGAACACCCCCAGCGTGAACAGGATCGCGGCCACCGAGAGGTAGTGCGACAAGCCGATTTCCATGTCTTCCCCCGTCTTGCCCGAGGCGCCCGGTTGACCCGGATCCGACCTCGACCGACCACCGCATCGGCCTTCCGACGCGGACCGGACACCCGACCGGCGGAGCCGGCCGGCGCCCCCTCACATTCCCTTGCCCGACTCCACGCGGACGATCTCGATGGAGGTCGCGGGACCACGCGCCACCTGCTCGGAGATGTTCTGCCGCTTGACGAAGGGCTTGTGGCGCAGCGTCAGCACGATCGCGCCGATCATCGCCACCAGGAGGACGAGCCCGGCCCCCTGGAAGAAGAAGACGTACTTCGTATAGAGCACCTCGCCGATCGCCTGGACGTTGCCGGTGCCGGCCGCATGGGGCACCGCACCCTTGCCGACGAGGCCGGGATCGATCGCCCAGCCACCGACCACCATGAGCAGCTCGGCGAGCAACATCAGGCCGATGACCGAGCCGATCGGCAGATACTGCAGGTAGCCTTCGCGCAGCTCGGTGAAGTCGACGTCGAGCATCATCACGACGAAGAGGAACAGCACCGCCACCGCGCCG
>CALMFH010000019.1 GCA_937864925.1 uncultured Alphaproteobacteria bacterium
CTGCAACCAGTTCGGCGGCCAGGAGCCGGGCGAACGCGACAGCATCGAGGCCTGCCTCGTGAACTACGGCGTCGGTTTCCAGATGTTCGAGAAGATCGACGTCAACGGTGCGAACGCCCACCCGGTCTTCCGTTGGCTGAAGACGGCCCTGCCCGGGCTGATCGGATCGCGGGTGATGTGGAACTTCACCAAGTTCCTGATCGATCGCGCCGGCCAGCCGCTCGGCCGTTACGCTCCGGTCATCGCTCCGGAAGCGATCGAAGCCGACATCGTCGCGGCGTTGCGCCGGGCATGACGACGACGGGGCGGTCCGTGATTCGTCGCGCCGCCGCCGATCCTGCGACGATCGCGCCCCGGCGGGCGGCGAAGCCGCGCCGGGGCGCGATCGTCGGAACTCATCTCATTCCGGGCTCATGAATTTCAGGCTCGTCCGAATGTCGTGAGCGTCACGGCCCGACCGGCCGACGCCCGTTCGGGCTCGCCTTCGCGTGCGAAGCTTCGAATGGGTCGAAGCTTCCTACGCTCGGTCTCACCTGTCGAGGAAGGCCCGGATCGCGTCCGCCGCCTGAGCCATCGACAGGACGCCGTCGAGGTGGCCGCGCTTGCCCTGGAGCACGACGCTCTCGACCGGGTTGCCCGCCTTCTTCAGGGCGGCGATCGAGGCCTCGACCGCCGGACCGGGGAAGACCAGATCCTTGGGCTGATAGATCACCAGCGCCGGCGCCTTGATCTTGGCGGCGGCCTCGTCGAGCGATCTGGCGCCGCCCGGCGCATAGAGCTGGTTGGCCTTGACCAGATAGAGGAAGTGGTTGGCGTCGCCGATCTTGGCGCGGATGGTGCCGGCGGCGTCGAGGGCGGCCTGAACCTTGAACTTGGCGTCGAGGCTCTTCGCCGGGTCCTTCGCCGGATCGGCCCAGGCTCCGGCGTTGGCCTCGTCGGTGATCTCCCAGTGCGAGGCATGGTGGGAGACGACCTTGAGTGCAGCGGCGAGGCCCTTCAGCGGCGGTTCCTTGCCGTAGTAGTCGCCGCCGTTCCAGTTCGCGTCGGCGCGGATCGGATCGGCCCAGACGTCGAGCCAACCGACCAGGAAGTCGTCGGCGAAGGCGGTGCCGATCACCGGCATGATGCGGTCGACCATCTCCGGGTGGGAGGCCGCCCATTCGTAGGTCTGAAGCGCGCCCATCGAGGCGCCGCCGACCATCCTCAACTTCTTGATGCCCAGGCTCTCGATGAGTGCCTTCTCCACCCGCACGAAGTCGGCGATGGAGACGACCGGGAACGAGGTACCCCAGGGCTTGCCGGTGTCGGGGTTCACCGACGCCGGACCGGTGGTGACGGTGGGCGCCAGGCCGGTGTTGAGGTTGACCAGAGTGTCGGAGGAGATGACGTAGTACTTGTTCGTGTCGATCGCCTTGCCGGGTCCGATGATCGCGTCCCAGTAGCCGGGCACCTTGTCGTCGGCCTCGTACTTGCCGGCGGCGTGGCTGTTGCCGGAGAAGAAGTGGTTGATCAGGACGGCGTTGGACTTGTCGGCGGCGAGGGTGCCGTAGGCCTCCCAGCCGACTTTGACGTCCTTGATGGTCTGACCGCCGACGGTGGTGTAGCTCGGCAGCGAGAAGGTCTTCTTCTCGACGATCAGTTCCTGCGCCACGGCGGTGCCGAAGGTGGCGACGGCGACGGCGCCGGCGACGAACAGGCTCTTCCATCTGGTCATGCGTCTCTCCTCCCGGTCCGGACGGCGTTCGCCGCGCTCCGGTCTCTCGGGCGCCGCGGTGTCGCGGTCTCTCGTCGGATCGTCGCCGGCCTTCCGAGCCGGACGAACGAATGTTCGATGGCGCCGACGTCGACGTCGGGTTTCCGAGCGCCGGCCGGCGATGCCACAGGTTTGCAGCTACGGCTGTCACGGACAATCGCCGGCGAGGCGCCGACGTCGAAAAAAGCCGGGGAGAGGTGTGGGCGGATCAGTTCATGCTCGAGGCGAGCTTGTTCATCGCCGGCGACTTCGACATCAGCGCGTCGATCCGTTCGCGCTCGCGCTTGAACTCGGCGAGAACCGTGCCGCCGAGTTCCTTGCCGCGCGGCAGCTTCACACGCATCGGGTCGACGAAGGCGGAGTTGATCAGCACCTCGTAGTGGAGATGCGGGCCGGTGGAGACGCCGGTGGAGCCGACATAACCGATGACCTGTCCCTGGCGAACGCGCACGCCCTTCTCGATCCCGCGAGCGAAGCCGGACATGTGGCCGTAACCGGTCTCGTAACCGTTGTTGTGCTGCAGACGGATGTAACGGCCGTAGCCACCCTTCCAGCCGGCATCGACCACGGTGCCGTTGCCCGAGGCGAGGATCGGCGTTCCGGTGGGCGAGGCCCAGTCGACGCCGGTGTGCATGCGATAGTAGCGATAGACGGGGTGTCGCCGCCCGCCGAAGCCGGAGCGGAAGATGCCGCCGTCCATCGGCTTGCGCATCAGGAACTTCTTCGCGCTCTTGCCGGCCTCGTCGTAGTAGTCGACCGAGCCGTCGTCGGGTGAGCGGTAGCGATAGTACTTGCGCGGCTGGCCGTTGACGGCGATCGCGGCGTAGAGGATCTCCGGCGTCGCCTTCGGGTCGGTCTCGTCGTCCGAGGTGTAGAGCACCTCGAACTGATCGCCGTGTTTGACTCGTTGGTTGAAGTCGACGTCGAACGAGTAGATGTCGACGAGCTGTTTGATCAGCTTGCGCGAGATCTGGTTGTCGAGAGCCGTCTGATAGAGGCTGTAGTAGAGCGAGGGCACGCCGCTCGCCTCGGCGATGGTCTCGTCCTCGTCCTCGGCGGCGACGTCGCTGCCGACCCCGGGCTCCTCGGCGCCGACGAAGGCGCCGTAGTCGTCGAGGGCGACGGTGGCGAGGTGGGCGCCGTCGCGGCCGTAGATCGAGAGGCGGACCGGCTTCAGCTTCTCGGAGAGGTCGATCTTGGCAGTGCCGATTCGCACCTTCTGGCCCGGCTCGAGGGCGCGGATGTCGAAACTCTTGGCGAGGGCCTTGGCGACCTCGCCGACCGTCTTGTCGTCGCCGCCGGCGTCCTTGATCAGCGACTTCAACGTGTCCTGGCGGTCGACGGTGACGGTCTTCTCGTCGAGGCCGTTGCCGGTCTGGGCGCCGCCCTGGTCGTTGTCGGTCTTTGGGAAGAAGGAGACGTTCTCCGGCACGATGCGCATGGCGAGCGCCGAGGTGATCCCCGCCGGGGCGGAGAACGCCGCCATCGACGTCGTGTCGGACAGGGGGAGGGCGGCGGTCTGAATCGATCCGTCGGAGAGGAAGCGCGCCTGATCGGCGACGATGCGCTCGACCTCGCCGGCCACCATGACCACGTCGGGATCGAAGGCCGATGTCTCGGTCGGCATCTCGCGGGTACGTAGGGTGATCTCGCCTTCGACGTCGGCATCGTAGAAGGAGGGGTTCTTGGCGCCCGACCCGCGCCCGGAGAGGATGTCGGCGTCGGCGAAGACCTTCAGCGGATTGAAGGGCGGGATCTCCGCCGTGGGGTCGGACTTGCGCAGGGTCAGCGGCGCGGCGATGCGCACGAAGGGGCGGACGCGTACCAGATCGCGGTCGCCGATGCGGGTCAGTGTCGACAGATTGAGGACCTGTCGGGTGCCGGTGCGTTCGTTCAGCCGCGGCAGCCGGTCGGCCTTGGCGAGAACGCCGGTGCCCATGACGATCGGCGGTTCCGCCTTCTCGGGGCGCTCGGGCGAGGACGACAGCTCGGCCGGGACGGCGGCGAGGGTGTGACGGCCGTCGAGGGCGACGTAGAGGGCGCCGCCCATCAGGAAGGTGGAGGTCAGGGCGGTGAGGATCGTCCCGGTCATCCAGCGCAGCGACACGGCACGGCGATCGAATCGTCCGACACCACCGTCGACGTGCAACGGCAGATCGTCCCCGAGGTCGATCCCTTCGCGTCTCTCCGGCTTCGGGCCGTTTCTCATCTCACCTCTCGGATGGCGATCCGGTCCACGGCGTCGGCCGCGACGATCTTCGGCCACCGTCCCGAACCGGGACCGACGGCGATCCGCTGCGCTTCTGGCCGACGATCGTGGCGGTTCCGCGTCGACGGGCCGGGTGGCCGTGCGGGAATCGTCGCCGTCGAAGTGGGCGAAGCATCCGCCGCGAAGGTGCCTCCAGCGGCGCCTCCCGTCAACGGCCGGAGTGGACGGGCGATCGGGGGGGCGAAGACGGAGAGGCGACGACCGGTCGCCGCCGCGAAAAGCCGGGGGGATCCGGGCTCGTGATCGGTGCCGGTGCGGCGTTCCGGAGGGGGACGGCGATCGGAAAGTGGATGTGGCCGCGGCCGCTCCACCGTGGTCGGTCGGACGGTCCGGCACCGTGGTGTCGGTCCTGCCGTTCTTCCCACGATGCCGGGAAGTGGCTGGAATTCAGGGCATTTCGGTCGCTCCGCGGGACGCCCGAGAGAAATTTTGAGAATTCCGGATTTCGGAGTTGACGGGGGTTCTGGGGGGGCCTATAACCCGGTCCAA
>CALMFH010000020.1 GCA_937864925.1 uncultured Alphaproteobacteria bacterium
CCGAGAAGATGCGCGCCGAGCTCGAGGATCCCTACATCCTCATCCACGAGAAGAAGCTCTCCTCGCTCCAGGCGATGCTGCCGGTGCTCGAGGCGGTCGTCCAGACCTCGCGTCCGCTGGTCATCGTCGCCGAGGACATCGAGGGCGAGGCGCTCGCCACCCTGGTGGTCAACAAGCTGCGCGGCGGCCTCAAGGTCGCGGCGGTGAAGGCCCCGGGCTTCGGCGATCGCCGCAAGGCCATGCTCGAGGACATCGCCATCCTGACCGCCGGCCAAGTGATCTCCGAGGATCTCGGCATCAAGCTCGAGAACGTCACCCTCGACATGCTCGGCCGCGCCAAGAAGGTGGTGATCGAGAAGGAGAACACCACCATCGTCGACGGCACCGGCGCCCGCGCCGACATCGACGCCCGCGTCGCCCAGATCAAGGCGCAGATCGAGGAGACCACCTCCGACTACGATCGCGAGAAGCTCCAGGAGCGCCTCGCCAAGCTCGCCGGCGGCGTCGCGGTGATCCGCGTCGGCGGCGCCACCGAGATCGAGGTCAAGGAGAAGAAGGACCGCGTCGACGACGCCATGCACGCCACCCGCGCCGCGGTCGAGGAAGGCATCCTGCCGGGCGGCGGCGTCGCCCTGCTGCGCGCCATCAAGGCCCTCGACGCGGTCACCCCGGCCAATGCCGATCAGAAGACCGGCGTCGAGATCGTCCGCAAGGCGATCACCGCTCCGGCCCGCCAGATCGCGCTCAACGCCGGTGACGACGGCTCGATCGTCGTCGGCAAGATCCTCGAGAGCGCCGACGTCGCCTTCGGCTGGAACGCCCAGACCGGCGCCTACGGCGACATGTTCGCCTTCGGCGTCATCGACCCGGCCAAGGTCGTGCGTTGCGCCCTCCAGGACGCGGCCTCGGTCGCCGGCCTGCTCATCACCACCGAGGCGATGATCGCCGACAAGCCGAAGAAGGACGCCGGCCCGGCGATGCCCCCCGGCGGCGGCATGGGCGGCATGGACTTCTGATCGAAGATCGGAAGGATCACCAATTGAACGCGAAAGGCGGGCTTCGGCCCGCCTTTTTCGTATCAGCAATTCGCCGATGGGCCCTTTTACTCAGATTTGACCATCGCCCCGTCCCCGGAAAATCGGAAGCTCCGACTATCGCCGCCTCGTCAGGCCACCGATCCAAACACCAATCAGTATCGTGAGCAGCAACGGCGGCTGAAACATCACAAGATTCTCAAAATGTAGATGCCATTCAATTTTATTGATCTGTATATTGAGCAGACTATCCACAATACTATGGTGATCATAATGCGAATTCGCCACAGAGATCAAAATTCCCATCACAAATGAAACGAAAATTGAAGCGATGTATCTTATTTTATATAGATAACTACCAATCGATACCCCAATAATAAGACCGGGAATTGCCATAAATGGGAAAAGAAGGACCCACACAAAGAAAATCATAAGCGTCCACCTCGTCGCTCCGTCAAAAAGCATAGTCATATATAGATATTGAGAAGTTGAATATTTATTGATATACACCCAGTCGATATGAACTGAATGCATTTTCGTCTTGCACCCTCCCCGGGGTCGAGAACTTGGGTTGTTCGCTTTCGCCCCAATCTCGCCCCATCCGTACCGATCCTTCCCGCCCACGGCTGCCGTGCCAACGGTCCGCCGTCGATGATTCGTGCGCTCAGCGCCTCAGGATCCGGAGCCGATGATCGAAACCCGCCTGCGTTTCTCGCGCCGTGCGCTCCTCGCCGGCGTCGCCCTCGGCTTCCTGACCAGCGCCCTCCCCGCTCTGGCCGCCAAGAAGAAGAAGGCCGCCGCCCCCGCCAAGGCCGAGGAGCCGACCTTCACCGGCACGGCCCTCCCCGTCCCCCGCCTCGTCGACCTCGCCGACGGCGAGACCTTCGATCTCGTCGCCGAGGCCACCCGCCACGCCTTCGTCGAGGGTAAGCCGGTCGATGCGCTCGGCTACGGCGGCACCTACATGGGCCCGGCGCTACGGCTGAAACGCGGCACTCGTCCGAAGATCCGGCTCGTCAACCGCCTCGCTCGACCGACCAACATCCACTGGCACGGCCTGCTCGTCCCCTCGAGCCAGGACGCCGCCACCCATCCCGGCCTGAAGACGGGTGAGAGCTTCGAGACCGCGCTGACCGTCGATCAACCGGCGGCCACCCTGTGGTACCACACCCATGTCCACGGCCGTACCGCTCGCGACGTCCACGACGGCCTCGCCGGCCTGATGATCGTCACCGACGAGGCGAGCGCCGGCCTCGGCCTGCCGTCGACCTGGGGCGTCGACGACCTCCCCCTCGTCCTCCAGGACCGCGATCTCGACCCGACCGGCAGGCCGGTCTATCCGGCGACGGCCGTGGTGATCGAACACGGCTTCCGCGGCCGAGACATGGTGGTCAACGGTGTGACCAACGCCGTCGCCCGCGTACCGCATCGTCTGGTGCGCCTGCGCCTGGTCAACGCCGCCAACGCGCGGACCTTCCGCCTGTTCTTCGAGGACAACCGCAATTTCCGCCTGATCGCCACCGACGCGGGGTTTCTCGCCGAGCCGGCGGAACTGTCGCTCCTGGTGCTGACGCCGGGCGAACGCGCCGAGATCCTGGTCGACTTCGCCGAGGGTATCGGTGTGCTGATGACCGGCCCAGACGAACACGACCATCGCGTCGGCGCCGCGACGACGACGATTCCCGACGTGATCGATCGTCCCGCCCGCCTCGTCGCCTTCGATGTCGTCCGCGACGATCGGCCGAGCGCCGCCGTGCCGAGTCGCTTGGCGCTACCGCTCGCTGCGGTCGGCTCGACCGCCGGGCTGAAACGCCGCCGCTTCGAACTGCGCACCCTGCCCAATCCCGCCGCCGCCGCCGTCGGGACCGGCGGTCACGATCATCACATGATGCACACCGCGACGACACCCGCGGCCGCGGCTCAGGGGCCGGCGACCCACGACACCGAGAGTGCCCCCCTACCGATCCTGCCGACCATCAACGGCCGCACCTTCGCCATCGGGCGCATCGACGAGGCGGTCGGCCTCGGCGCCACCGAGATCTGGGAGATCGTCTCCCCCGACATGGCCCACCCTTTCCACCTCCACGGCGCCCATTTCCGCGTCCTCTCCGAGGACGGCGACCAGCCGAAGACGTGGAATCGCGGACCGAAGGACACGGTCCTGGTGGAGAACAGCGCCGAGTTGCTGATCACCTTCACCCGGCCCGCCGATGCGGCGACGCCGTTCCTCCATCACTGCCACCTGCTCGAACACGAGGACGGCGGCATGATGGGCACCTTCACCGTCCGCTGAGACGATCGCCGATCCCGTCGATCGCCCCCCTCGCCCGCCGCCCTCACGGCACCTGGATCGATTTCAGATAGGCGATGAAGGCGCCGATGTCGGCCTCGTTCATCTTGACCTGCGGCATCCCGGGATGGCCGACCACCACCCCTTCGGCCAAGGCCTCCTCGAGGCTCTCCACCGGGTATTTGCGACCGAGTTCGCGGAAGAGCGGCGCCGCGGTCTTGGTGCTGCGGTCGGCCACGCCGATCCCGTGGCAATCCGCACAGGCCGCCGTGGCGATCTCACGCCCACGCTTCACCGTCGGGTCCTCGGCCGCCGTCGCCATCGACGCCGCGACGAAGACCGCCGCTGTGACCGCCCCCACCGGACCTACGCGTCGCGCCACCCGGATCATCACCCGTCTCCTCGTGCCGATCCGTCTCAAAGGCCCCGATTCGCGCCGTCGCGCAAGCGACCCGGCGTCGCGCCGCGCCGACGTGGTCCGACGGGCGGACCCGCGTCGCGAGCACAATTTGATATTGCAGTGCACATCGGCGAAAGATGCGATGATCGATCCGTCGAATCGTCCCGACGGTCGCGATCGGACATCGCTCCGGATACCGCGGGATGAGGGCGTTCGCGAGGAGTGGGGTCATGAGCGCCGGTGCGGTGGGCAAGTTGCAGGAAAGTATCGCAGAGGTGGCGCTGTCGCCCGAAGAGAGTGCCCTCGTCGCCGCCTGGGCTCCCCTGCTCGACGGCCAGATCGAGGCGATCGCCCGACGCTACTATGACCATCTGACCACCACGGAGGTCGGTCAGTTTCTCACCGCCGATCGCTTCGACCGGTTGCTCTCCGCCCGTATCGCCCATTGGCGGCTGCTGGTGCGCGGCGATTTCGCCGCCATCGCCGACGACTATGCCGAGCGCTTCGGCAAGCGCCTGTTCGAAGCCGGATTTCCGATGCGGATCTTCGTCGTCGCCACCGACTGGTTCGTCGTCGAGTTCACCCGCTTCGTCGACACCGCGCCCGACCTGCCCGAAGTCGTGCGGTCACCGCTACGGCTGGCGTTGATCAAGTTCGCCTTCCTCGACCTGGCACTGGCACACGCATCGCGCGCGGTCGCCTATCTCGACTGATCCCGCCGCAGCCGACCGGCCGCCGCGGCGCGGAGACGGCGGAACCCCACCTCAATCGGCGGTCTCGATGTGCGGCAGCACACGATACCCGCGATCGACGTAGAGCAGCGCCGAACGCGCTCGACCGAGATGGACGGCTTCGACCCGGCCGAACACCACGGTGTGCGAACCGACCTCGCTCACGTCGCTCACCCGGCACTCGAGCACGGCCCGCGCGCCCGCCAACACCGGCGTCCCGAGGATGCCGTCCGACCACTGGCCGTGATGGAACCGTGCCTCGTGGTCGAGCCCACCCTTGCCGGCGAAGACCCCGGCGAGGTCCTCGTCGCCGCAGACCAGCGTGTTGACACAGAAGACGCCGTTGCCGCGCAGGATGGTGTTGAGCCGGCCGGTGCGGTTGATGCAGACGAGCAGCGTCGGCGGCGCATCCGAGACCGAGCTCACCGCCGTCATCGTCGCCCCTGCCCGGCCCGCCGGCCCGGCCGTTGTGACGATATGGACGGCCGCGCCGATCCGGCTCATCGCCTCGCGAAAGACCTCGCCGTCGACCGCCGTCGCCATCGCCGCATCGCGACCATCGACCCGCAACGTCTTCACGACACCCGCCATGCCCTGCTACCTCGTGGACCGTTCGCTCGCCCGGCTCCGCCGAAGCGAACCGGATCACATCTTCGCACGTCACTCATATAGAAAGTCCTACCACTGCGACCAGTTCGCAGATGCGACGTTTCTCGCGGTGGCGGACCCGTCTCACCGCATCGTCGATACCGACAGAAGGGCAGACGAACCGGCGCCCCACCGCGACAAGGCGCGAAAACCGCCCGCCGTCGCCGCCCGACCACGAAGCGGAGCGAAGAAAATCGCCGCGATATCGCAAAATCGATCCGCGAGCCCCTCGCGCCGCGGCCTTCTCGCACCGCTTGCCGACCGCTCCGACTGCGCGTCGAGAGCAGAGGAGCCATGCGAAAACGGTATTCTTTCACCAAAGTCTGATGTCTCGTCGAATCGAAGAGAATTTTCCGCATTTCATCCCATGAGCGGAAGAAAACACTTTTACGCAGGCGATCCGACGACGGGAATTGCCTCCTTTCGCGCCGCTTGTTAAGACCGTGGCACAAATGAGGCACCGGCGTGGCGACCAGCGACGCGCGGAGGTGGATGTTTCGATGCCTCACGAGCGGCCGGTCGCATCCGGTCTTCGGCGTCCTCGAGCGGGAGCGTACGTCCCCTGATGGAAGTCTTTCTCCAACAGCTGATCAACGGGATCACCCTCGGATCGATCTACGGGCTGATCGCCATCGGTTACACGATGGTATTCGGCATCATCGGCATGGTGAACTTCGCCCACGGCGACGTGTTCATGGTGTCGTCGTTCATCGCGGTGATCACCTTCCTCGTTCTCGTGACTTGGCTCGGCGTCGGATCGATCGCGGTCGTCCTGCTGATATGCCTGATCGTCGCGATGGTGCTGACCTCGGTGTGGAACTGGACGATCGAGCGCGTCGCTTATCGGCCGTTGCGCGGCTCCTTCCGTCTCGCACCCCTGATCAGCGCCATCGGCATGTCGATCGCCCTGTCGAACTTCGTCCAGGTCGCCCAGGGTCCGCGCAACAAGCCGGTGCCGCCGATGCTGAAGGACGTCATCACCCTGGTGCCGTCCGAGACCTACGCCGTGACCATCTCCTACAAGCAGATCATGATCTGGGTGGTGACCGCCGTGCTCCTCGCCGGCTTCTGGTACCTCGTCCAGAAGACGCCGCTGGGTCGTGCCCAGCGCGCCTGCGAGCAGGACCGCAAGATGGCCTCGCTGCTCGGTATCGACGTCGACCGCACCATCTCGCTGACCTTCGTCATGGGTGCCGCGCTCGCCGCCGTCGCCGGCGTCATGTACATGGTCTACTACGGCGTGGTCAGCTTCTCCGACGGCTTCACCCCGGGTGTGAAGGCCTTCACCGCGGCCGTGCTCGGCGGCATCGGCTCGCTGCCCGGCGCGGTCATCGGCGGCCTGTTGATCGGCCTCATCGAGGTCTTCTGGTCGGCCTATTTCACCATCGACTACAAGGACGTCGCGGCGTTCTCGATCCTCGTCGTGGTGCTGATCTTCATGCCGCAGGGCATCCTCGGCAAACCCGAAGTCGAGAAGGTGTGACGCCATGGGACATGACGCCACCACCGGCTCCGCACCGCGGGCCGACATCACCGCTGCCCTGAAGGACGCCCTCTGGACCGCGGTGATCGTCACCGCCATTCTCGGCCCCTTCCTCGGTCTTCTGACCATCCAGAGCATGGAGAGCCAACTGGCTCTCATCTCGCGCTGGCCACTGTTCCTCGCCTTTGCGGCGATCATCGTCGGCGGCCGCTTCCTGCTGACCGTCTTCGTCTGGAGCCGCCCGCCGAAGGCGAAGAAGGCGCCGTTCCAGCTGTCCCCCAAGGTCGAGCGCACCGCCGCGCCCTTCTTCGTCGGCCTGCTCTTCGCCTTCCCGATGATCATCCTCGGGACTCTCGGTGCCGGCGGCTCGATCAAGTGGATCGACAACTTCGGAATCCAGATCCTGATCTACATCATGCTGGGCTGGGGCCTGAACGTCGTCGTCGGTCTCGCCGGGCTGCTGGACCTCGGCTACGTCGCCTTCTATGCGGTCGGTGCCTATTCCTACGCCCTGCTGGCCAAGACCTTCGGCCTGTCGTTCTGGATGCTGCTGCCGATCGCCGGCATGCTCGCCGCGCTGTGGGGCATCATCCTCGGCTTCCCGGTGCTGCGCCTGAGAGGCGACTACCTCGCCATCGTCACCCTCGCCTTCGGTGAGATCATCCGCCTCATCCTGATCAACTGGGTGAGCTTCTCGGGCGGCTACGCCGGCATCTCCGGCATCCCGCGTCCGACCCTCTTCGGCATTCCCTTCAACGCCTCGGACAGCGGTTTCGCCGCCACCTTCGGCCTGGAGTTCTCGCCGATCCACCGCACCATGTTCCTCTACTACGTGATCCTGGCGCTGGCGCTGATCACCGCCGGGGTGACGATGCGCCTGCGTCGTCTGCCCATCGGCCGGGCCTGGGAGGCCCTGCGCGAGGACGAGATCGCCTGCCGCTCGCTCGGCATCAACACCACCAACACCA
>CALMFH010000021.1 GCA_937864925.1 uncultured Alphaproteobacteria bacterium
CCGCGTTCCGCCATGTAGGAGAGGAGCCAGCGGCCGCGCGACGGCGAGTGGCTGCCATAGGCCTGGGCGAGCACGGCGTCGGAGGGGCAGGGGACCTCGTCGCGGGCGGCGCGGGCGACCATCAGGAAGACGCCCTGCATCTCCTCCGGCAGGCTCTCGGCGAGCGCGATCACCCGCCCCCACTCGTCGTCGCCGCCCTCGGTGCCGATACCGGCGCGCGCGAGCGCCAGTCGACGGCGGAACAGCGACATGTCCTGGCCCACCTCGCCGAGCCGGCGCAGACGACAGTGGAACTGGAAATCGTGGAAGAGCACCGGCAGCGGCCGGAAGGCGGCCTCCGGGTCGGAGAGGATCTCGGCGACGATCTCGTCGAGCGCCGCCTCGATCTCCTCGGGCGGCGGGCGATCGCCGATCTCGGCCTCGGGTTCGGCCGCCGGGCGCACCGCCGCGACCCGCGCCAGGAGTTCCGCCGTGCCGACCTTGGGCGGGCGCGGCGGCGGCGCGAGGCGGACGGGTTCGGCATCGGCCGGCAGCGGCGCGAAGATCAGGTCCGCCATCTCCTCGCGTGCCACCTCCGGAAGGGGCATCAACGACGGCCGCCCGGAGCGGCCCGAGGTCGCGACCGGACCGATGCGGATCGGTACCGGCCGCCGAGACAGGGCCGGGCCCAGGGCGACGAACTGGCCGGGGACGAGATCGCGGAAGGCCTCCGCCTGTCGCCGCTCCATGCCGAGGAGGTCGCTCGCCCGCGCCATGTCGATGTCGAGGAAGGTGCGGCCCATCAGGAAGTTGGAGGCTTCCGCCGCGACGTTCTTGGCGAGCTTGGCCAGTCGTTGGGTGGCGATGAGGCCGGCGAGGCCGCGTTTGCGGCCGCGGCACATCAGGTTGGTCATCGCGCCGAGCGAGGCCTTGCGCGCCTCGTCCGACACCTCGCCGGCGATCGCCGGGGCGAAGAGCTGGGCCTCGTCGACGGCGATCAGCATCGGGTACCAGCTCTCGCGCTCGGCCTCGAACAGACCGTCGAGGAAGGCGGCGGCGGCGCGCATCTGGTCCTCGGCGTCGAGGCCCTCGAGATCGAGTACCACCGAGGCGCGATGGCGGCGGATGCGGCCGGCGATGCGGGCGAGTTCGGCGGGGCTCCTCTCCGCGTCGACGACGACATGGCCGAAGGCTTCGGCCAGGGTGACGAAATCGCCCTCCGGGTCGATGATCGCCTGTTGCACATGCGGAGCGGACTGCTCGAGCAACCGGCGCAGGAGATGCGACTTGCCGGAGCCGGAATTGCCCTGGACGAGCAGACGGGTGGAGAGCAACTCCTCGAGGTCGAGCCTCGCCGTCTCACCCGTCGATGTCGTGCCGAGATCGATTCCGACCTTCATGCCCATCCGATTCGCATCATCCCGAAGGGCCGCGACCGTAGCATGCGGGCCGGGAAGGGCGAGCCGGGCGGAAGCGGTCTCCACAGGAACGAGCGCGCTCAGCCTCATTCCCCTTCCGGCCGGTCCGGCACCCCTGGCGCCCGCGGCAGGAAGCTCTCGCCGCGATGGATGATGAAGTCGTGCAGCAGCTGGGCCGCCGGCATCGCCCGTTTGCGGGAGAGGCGCACCACGTACCAGCGCCGCCACAGCGGCAACCCGGCGACGCGCACCACGGCCAGCCGCTTGTCCTCGATCTCCGCGGCCACGGTGTGAGCGGAGATGAAGGTGAGGCCGAGGCCGGCGATCACCGCCTGTTTGATCGTCTCGTTGGAGCCGATCTCCATGCCGATCGGCGGATGGATACCCACCTTCGCCAGGAACCCTTCCATCAGATTGCGTGTTCCCGATCCCGGCTCGCGCACCAGGAAGACACGGTCCGCCAGCTGCGCCGGGGTGATCTCATCGTCCTGCACCGCCGGATCGTCGATCGCCGCGACGACGACGTGGGGGTGCGGCCCGATGCTGGTGGATTCGACCGGCGCATCCTCCGGCGGCCGGCCCATGATCGCCACGTCGAATTCGCCGGCGAGAAAACGCCCGAGCACGTCGGAGCGGTTGCCGACGACGAGGTTGAGCTCGACCTTGGGGTGGAGCCGGGCGAAGGCGGCGAGCATCCGCGGCGCGAAGTACTTCGCCGTCGACACCACGCCGACGGTGACGCGGCCGCCCTCGATGCGACGCATCGCCTCGAGGCTCTCACGCGCGTCGAAGAGGACCGCGTCAATGCGCCGCGCCGCGTCGAGCAGCTCCTGCCCCGCCGCGGTCGGCACCAGCCGCGCCCCGTCGCGTTCGAAGATCGGCAGCCCGATCTCCTCCTCCAAGGCCTTGATCTGCATGGTGACGGCCGGCGGCGTCACGTGCGTGGCCTCCGCTGCGGCGGCGAAGGAGCCTTTTTCGTGGGCGGCGCGGACGAGCCGCAGTTGCTTCAGGGTGACGTTTCTCATGAACTTCAGAATATCTGAATGAGAGAATAAGAAAATACAAATTTCTTTAATTCGCGATCGCAGGCAGTCTCCCGGCCACACGAAACGACAACGAGGGAGCGCCCCGATGACCGTTCAGGAGAAGACCCCGATCGATCCCAAGAAGCGGTATTCCGCCGGCGTCCTGAAGTACGCCCAGATGGGCTACTGGGACGGCGACTACGTACCGAAGGCCACCGACCTCCTGGCGGTGTTCCGCATCACCCCGCAGGACGGCGTCGACCCGATCGAGGCCGCCGCGGCGGTCGCCGGCGAGAGCTCCACCGCCACCTGGACGGTGGTGTGGACCGACCTCCTCACCGCCTGCGACAGCTACCGCGCCAAGGCCTACAAGGTCGAGCCGGTGCCGAACCAGCCGGGCCAGTACTTCTGCTATGTCGCCTACGACCTCGTCCTCTTCGAGGAAGGCTCGATCGTCAACCTGACCGCGTCGATCATCGGCAACGTCTTCTCGTTCAAGCCGCTCAAGGCGGCTCGCCTCGAGGACATGTACTTCCCGCCGGCCTATGTGAAGACCTTCAAGGGTCCGCCGACCGGCATCGTCGTCGAGCGCGAGCGTCTCGAGAAGTTCGGCCGTCCGCTGCTCGGCGCGACGATCAAGCCGAAGCTCGGCCTCTCGGGCAAGAACTACGGCCGCGTCGTCTACGAGGGCCTGACCGGTGGTCTCGACTTCACCAAGGACGACGAGAACATCAACTCGCAGCCGTTCATGCACTGGCG
>CALMFH010000022.1 GCA_937864925.1 uncultured Alphaproteobacteria bacterium
CGCTTGCCCTCGACGTCCCAAAGCTCGGCGGGCTCGGCCCGGTCGGCAAAGACCGGATAAGCGGTGGCGACACCGCGCGGCACGGCGGCGATACGACGAGCGAGGAGAGTGGCGTTGTCGGTCATGGGCGATCCATCGAACGGTTCGCGCCCCACCGGGAGGGCGAGGCTCTCGGTCCCATGCTGCACGCAGCCGGCTCCGCCCGGGAGACGCAATTTTTGTTCCTCGGTGGTGCTATGGTAGCACCACTCGAACGTGGGAGCACCACTCCCGGGCGAGACGAGATGGAGAGAGGCATGGCGCGGACGCGAAAGAGCGGAACCGACGAGACGGCGGCGGAGGAGGGCGTCTTCGACTCCGCGCCTGGTCGTGGCCGTCTACCGCCGTTGTCGATGGTCCGCGCCTTCGAGGCGGTCGGCCGGCTCGCCTCGATGCGCCGCGCCGCGACCGATCTCGGCGTCTGCCACACCGTCGTCTCCCGCCACGTCCGCAATCTCGAGGCCTGGCTCGGAGCGCGGCTGGTCGAGGCGGGTCCGCGCGGCATCGTGCTCACCGAGGAGGGCCGCGCCTATCACCGCGCCGTCGCCGGCGCCTTCGACGCACTCGCCGCCGCGACCGCCGATCTGCGCCCCGCCTCGGCGCGCGGACTTCTCCGCGTGTGGTGCGTGCCGGGACTGGCGGCGCGCTGGTTCGCCTCGCGCCTCGGCGATCTCCAGGCGGCGCTGCCCGGCACCGAGATCGTGCTGCGCGCCACCACCGAGCGCGCCGATTTCGCCCGCCGCGAGGCCGATTGCGAGATCCGCTTCGGCGATCGCCCCGAGCCGCCGGCCCGCGCCGAACTGATGGAACACAGCCGGCTCTTCCCCGTCGCCGCCCCCGATTGGATCGCGGCGAATCCACCGGTCGCCGGCCTCGGCGATCTGGAGAGCCGCCGCCTCATCCACGAGGAGAGCCGCGACCAGTGGCGGCGCTGGTTCGAGGCCACCGGCCACAGCCCGCGCGGCGATCTCGCCGGGCCGCGGTTGTGGTACGCCTCCTCGGCGCTCGATGCGGCGGTCGCGGGGCAGGGGGTGGCGCTCGCCACCCGGCTGCAGGCCGCCGACGACATCGTCGCCGGCCGGCTCGTCGAGCTGCTCGCCACCGATGTCGATCTCGGCGGCTACTGGTTGGTCGCGCCGGACGCGCGGTGGAACGATCCGCTCACCGCCCGCTTCCGCGCCTGGCTGGTCCGCGCCGTCGCCGAGACCCGCGGCGGCGAGACCGCGCCCGCCGCCGGGGTGTGACCCGCCGTCAGAGGTCGGCGTCGGCGAAAGCGAGGACCGCTGCGCTCGATGCGCGGATCGCCTGCCAGCGCGCCGCCACCTGCGGCAGGTACTGGGCGGCGAAGATCTCGGCGACGGCGATGCGGGCCCGGCGGAAGTCGGCGTCGGGACCCGCCCCCTTCGCTGCCGCGATCGCGGCGCGGGTCAACATCCAACCGCCGGTGAGAAGTCCCATCAGGTGGAGGAAAGGCACCGACGCGGCGAAGGGCAGGCGCGGATCCTCGCCCGCCGCGTGTCCGAGCCAGTCGAGTGCGGTGCGCGCCGTGGCGAGCGCCTCGCCGAGTGCGGTGCCGGGACCGGCGGTCTCCGGGTGCCGCGCCGCCGCCGCTACGGTGGCGTCGATCTCGGTAAAGAGCTCGAGCACACCCTGGCCGCGCTCGCGTAGCACCGAGCGGCCGACCAGGGCGTTCGACTGGATCGCCGTGGTGCCCTCGTAGATCGGCGTGATGCGGGCGTCGCGGAAATGCTGGGCGGCGCCGGTCTCCTCGATGTAACCCATGCCGCCGTGGATCTGGACGCCGTCGGAGGTGACGTCGCAGCCGGTTTCGGTCGACCAGCCCTTGGCGATCGGGGTCAACACGTCGACCTTGCGGCGGGCGGCGGCGCGCACCGCCGCGTCCGGGTGGGCGTGGGAGACATCGCCCGCGGCGGCGGTCTCGTAGATGATGCCGCGCATCGCCTCGATGCGGGCGCGCATCGAGACCAGCAGACGCTTGACGTCGGGATGGGCGACGATCGGCGTCGTCGCCGGCTCGCTCCATCCGACCGGCTTGCCCTGGATGCGTTCGGCGGCATAGGCGCGCGCCTGCTGATAGGCCCGTTCGGCGATCGACAGGCCCTGGAGGCCGACGTTGAGCCGGGCGTGGTTCATCATCGCGAACATGTACTCGAGGCCGCGTCCCGGTTCGCCGACCATCTCGCCGAGGGCACCGCCCTGCTCGCCGAAGACGAGGACGGCGGTGGGCGAGCCGTGGATGCCGAGCTTGTGCTCGATCGAGGCGCAGACGACGTCGTTGCGCGCGCCGAGCGAGCCGTCGGCATTCACGAGGAACTTCGGCACGATGAACAGCGAGATGCCCTTGACCCCGGGAGGGGCGTCGGGAAGGCGGGCGAGCACCAGATGGACGATGTTCTCGCTCATCTCGTGTTCGCCGTAGGTGATGAAGATCTTCTGGCCGGAGATGCGGAACCGGTCGCCCTCCGGCATGGCGCGCGAGCGTACCGCGGCGAGGTCGGAGCCGGCCTGCGGCTCGGTCAGGTTCATGGTGCCGGCCCAGATACCGGGCACCATCTTGCCGAGATAGGTCGCCTTCTGGGCGTCGGAGCCGTAGATCGAGATGGCGTTGACCGCGCCCTGCGTCAGCAGCGGGCACAGCGAGAAGGCCATGTTGGCCGACTGCCACATCTCCAGCACGCCCATGTTGAGGAGATTGGGCAGGCCCATCCCACCCCACTCGGCCGGGTAGGGCAGGCCGTTCCAGCCGCCCTCGACCAGCGCATCCCATGCTTCTTTCCAGCCGTCGGGCAGCGTGACCCGGCCGGCGTCCCACTTGGCGCCGACGGTGTCGCCGGCGCGGTTGAGCGGCGCCAACACGTCGGCGGCGATCTTCGCCGCCTCCTCGAGGATCGAAGCGGCGAGATCGGGTGTCGCCTCCTCGAAACCGGGAAGTCCGGCGACACCGGGCAGGCCGACGACGTCCTGCAGCACGAAGGTGATGTCACGAAGCGGTGCGCTGTAGCCGATCATGGCCGTCTCCGAAATCGTCTCGCGGCGAACCACCCCGTGGTGGCTCGTCCGTTCTCACCGGGTCGCCGTCCCGACCCCTCGAACCCGTTGTCCCGCCGAAGCCCGTCGGCGATGCGGCGCCGAATGTCGCAGAGCTTCTCGCTTCGGTCGAGAGAGGTCTACACCGCCGAGACGTCACGATTCCAGCCGAGGGCGACGGCGCGGCGGATCGTCGCGCGTCATCGCTCGCGTCGCGACGAAGCATCGTAAATCGGCGGATTCTCGCGGATTTTCATGACCTCGAGGTTCCGCTGTACCGGCGCTGTGCCGGGGAGTGCGACACAAACCTCGATGGACGGTCTATCTTTTGTCGGGTACATTAGAAAAATCGGATGTGTGAAGCGGCACTCGTGGATCGGATCACGCGAAGGAGTTCCGTAGCGATGACGATGGTTCCCGATCCCCGGCTCCCCCCCCTCGCCGTGGAAGACCTCCGATCCCGGTCGTACCCCTTGTCGCCTCTACGGGATCTCGTCGAAGAAGGGGACCTCCCCGGTTCCGGCGAGAGGCCCGTCGAGGCGACTTTTTCCCCTTCCTCGCCCCTGGATGTCGACGAGGCGGAGACCGGTGACGATCGGCCGCGCCTGCGGCGTCCTTCGCAGCTCAACGCGCGCTCGACCAGCGGCCGCAGTCTCTACGAGCGAATCGGTCGGACCGTCGGCGTCCGGCGGCTGGTGAAGCGCTTCTTCGAACTGATGGACACTTTGCCGGAGGCGGCGCCCTGCCGGGCGGTGTTTCCCGCCGACCTCGAGGACAGTCGTCAGAAGTTCTTCGAGTTCATGAACGGCTGGCTCGGCGGGCCGAAGATCTACCTCAAACGCCGCGGTGCTCCCAAGCTGCGGCGGCGGCACTTCCTGGTGAACATCGGTCCGGCACAACGCGACGCCTGGCTACTGTGTTTCCGCCGCGCGGCGGAAGAGACGATCACCGACGCGTCGGCACGCGGCATGCTGATCCCCCAGGTCGAGAGCATCGCCTATTACCTGCAGAACCGCGCGTGATCGCCTCCCGACTCGCCGCTTCGCCGGATCCTTCGGTGGCCACGGCCGGGGTTTCCCGCATCACGGGGACTTCGTCCGCCCCGGCTTCTCATACCGGGCTCATGAAATTGGGACTCGTCCGAATTTCATGAGCGTTACGGCCCGACCGGCCGACGCCCGTTCGGGCTCGCCTTCGTTCACGAAGTTTCGAACAGGTCGAAACTTCGTGAACTCGGTATCATGCCATGATCCCGTGACCCGTGCCGTCCGGTGCCGTGTGCCGGACGGGCACGAACCGAACACCGGGCTCCGGCGACGGAGCAGGGTCGTCGGCTCGCTCGGGTGACAGGAGGAGGAAGACCGTGTCGCGAAAACTCTCGATCGCCGCCCGCGTCGTGGCCCCCGTGATCGCCGCGGTCGGTCTGGCCGCGGTCCTCGCCGTGCCGACGGCCGTCGCGGCCGACGACTGTACGGCACGGGTCGCCGAAGCCTGGGCCAAGGTCGCCGCGGTTCCGGTCTATCGACAGGTCGTCGTCCTCGCCCCGCAGGGACAGCGGATGGAGACGGTGGTGATCGGCGAGACGGTCCACGTCCAGGTCGGCGACGGCTGGCAGAAGCTGGATCTCAAGGCGGGCGGTCGACAGGCGTTCGCGGCGCGCTTCGCATCCGGTGCGGCGACGGTCTCCTGTGCCGTGGTCGGCGAGGAGACGATCGACGGTGTCGCCACCGTTCTCCACGATGTCACGCGGGCACCGATCGCCGGGCTCGAGACAGCCCCGGTCCGGCAGAAGCTGTGGATCCGCAAGAGCGATGGTCTGGTTCGCCGCCTGGTCGGCGACAAGGCCACGGTCGACGTGTTCTACGAGGGTGTCTCGCCACCGAAGTGAACCGGGCGGTCACGCCGCCGCCGCCCCACACCGACCGAGGCCGGCACGAACCGGCCGCCACGACCGCCGAGGCCGATGACCCACGACGCCGCGAATGCCCGACCGACCCCGACCCTCTACGCGCGAATCGGCGGCGAGGAAGGCCTGCGCCGACTCACCCGTCGCTTCTACGCGCTGATGGACGCTCTGCCGGAGGCCGCGGCCTGCCGCGCCGTCCATCCGCCGAGCCTCGAAGGGTCGGAGCAGAAATTCTTCGAGTTCCTCTCGGGCTGGCTCGGCGGGCCGCAGCTCTTCGTCGAACGGCGTGGGCCGCCGATGCTGCGCCGCCGCCATCTGGTGGCTCCGATCGGTGAAGCCGAGATCGCCGGCTGGCTGCTGTGCTTCCGCCGGGCCGTCGCCGAGACGGTCGCCGACGATGAGGTCCCGGCGGCGATCCTGCCGCAGATCGAGGCGCTCGCCCACCACATGCGCAATCGCGCCTCCGGTGAAGATTGACGGCGCCACCGACCTCAGCGGAAGTCCGAGATCCGTTCGAGCCCCGAAAACAGAAAGCCGCCGAGCCCGTCCGGCTCGGCGGCTTTCCGTGGTTACGGGCGTCCCCGTCACGGTGCCTTGAAGAAGTCCTTGGCGGTCGCGGTCTTCTTGTCGGCCGGATCGGTGATGCGGAAGACGATGTCGCTCGACGACTTCAGGGCGGCGCCGGGTGCGGTGACGGTGACACGCAGTTCGCGGGTGCGATCGGACCCGATGTCGATCAACGGATTGCCGTCGATGGCGCGATCGATGCCGACGGCCTCGATCCGGGTGCCGGTCGGCATGCCCTCGACCGAGAGCACCATGTCGCGCGCCAGGTTCGATCGGTTGAGCAGGCGCACGGTGAAGCCGTTGCGCACCGACCCGTCGGAGTTGACGACGAACTGCGGATTGCGGTCGTGCAGGACGTTGACGCTCTCCAGCGTGCGGCTGTTGAAGGTGTAGACCATGATGCTGCCGACGACGAAGATGATGCCGGCGTAGAGCATGGTACGAGCGCGCAAGAGCTTGAACACCGGGTCGAGGCCCTGGCGCCGTCGGTCGAAGTTGAGCGGCGTGTCGTAGGCGACGAGGCGATCCTCGCGCCCGAGCTTCTTCATGATCTGGTCGCAGGCATCGATGCACAGGCCGCACTGGATGCAGGAGAGCTGCGAGCCGGTACGGATGTCGGTGCCGGTCGGGCAGACCGCGACGCACTGGTAGCAGTCGACACAGTCGCCGACCGCTTCGCCCGCCGCTTTGAGTTTCTTGCCCTCCTTCACCGAGGCCCGCGGTTCGCCGCGATCGAGGCGGTAGGTGACGTTGAGAGCGTATTCGTCGGTCAGTGCCGCCTGGATGCGCGGCCACGGGCAGGCATAGATGCAGACCTGCTCACGCATGTACCCGGCGAAGAAATAGGTGGTGAAGGTCAGGATGCCGATCCACAGATAGGCGATGAACGGCGCCTGGCCGGTGAACACCTGGGTGATCAGGGTCGGCGCATCGGCGAA
>CALMFH010000023.1 GCA_937864925.1 uncultured Alphaproteobacteria bacterium
GAACTCGACCATGAACACCAAGGGTGTCATGGAGATGCTGACGGCCAAGGATCCGGCGACGGGGGAGTACAGGATCCCGAAGATCATCTATTCCGACGCCTATCAGTCGGAGATGGTGGCCTACGCCGACCTGATCCTGCCCGACACCACTTATCTCGAGCGCTGGGACTGCATCTCGCTGCTCGATCGACCGATCTGCGAGGCGGACGGCCCGGCCGACGCCATCCGTCAGCCGGTGGTCGAGCCGGATCGCGACGTGCGTTCGTTCCAGACCGTGCTGCTCGATCTCGGGGCGCGGCTGGGGCTGCCCGGCATGACCAATCCGGACGGCTCGGCGAAGTTCCCCGGCGGCTATCCCGACTACATCGTCAACCACGAGCGCATGCCGGGCATCGGCCCGCTCGCCGGCTGGCGCGGTGAGAACGGCGACCAACACGGCCGCGGCGCGGTGAACAAGAAGCAGCTCGACGCCTACATCGAGCATCAGGCCTTCTGGCACCACTCGCTGGCGCCCAACCAGAAGTTCTACAAGTTCGCCAACAAGGACTACCTGGACTTCGCCGTGCAGATGGGCTTCGTCGGCCATGCCGACCAGATCGTCATCCAGCTCTATTCGGAGACGATGCAGAAGTTCAAACTGGCGGCGCAGGGCCACGGCGCGGTACAGCCGCCGGATCATCTCAGGGCTCGGGTCGAGGCGAGCTTCGATCCGCTGCCGATCTGGTACGTGCCGCTCGAGGAGACGATGGTCGACACCACGACCTATCCGATCCACGCGCTGACCCAGCGGCCGATGATCATGTACCACTCCTGGGGCTCGCAGAACGCTTGGCTCCGGCAGATCCTCGGCCGCAACAAGCTCTACGTCGCCTCCTCCAAGGCGCGCGAGCTCGGGGTCGTCGACGGCGACTGGGTCAAGGTCACCAGCCACAACGGCGAGATCAAGGTCCAGGTGAAGACCATGGAGGGCCTCAACCACGACACGGTGTGGACGTGGAACGCCATCGGCAAGCGCTCGGGTGCGTGGAACCTCGCCCCCGACGCACCGGAGGCGAAGAAGGGCTTCCTGCTCAACCACCTGATCTCGGAACTGCTGCCGCGCGACGCCAACGGCAAGCGCATCACCAACTCCGATCCGATCACCGGTCAGGCGGCGTGGTTCGATCTGCGCGTCCGCATCGAGAAGGTGAAGCCGGGGGCGGAGGTCTCCGAGCCGCAGTTCCCGACCATCCCGCGTCTCGTCGGCCTCGAGCCGGCGCCCACCGTCAACAGCTACGGCGCTTCCTTCCATGCGAAGGCGCCCACCGAGAGGAGCCCGGCATGACCTCGCTGCCGAAGCACCCCCCGGCGAAGCGCCTCGGCCTCGCCATCGATCTCGACACCTGTGTCGGCTGCCACGCCTGTGCGACGAACTGCAAAGAGTGGAACACCGGCGCGATCTCGGCGCCGCTGACCGACGTCAACGCCTATCAGGCGGAACAGCGCGGCGTGTGGTTCAACCGCGTCTACACCTACGAGGTGGGCGGGGAGGGGCCGCAGGCCCGCACCGTCCATTTCCCCAAGAACTGCCTGCACTGCGAGACGCCGGCCTGCGTCACGGTGTGTCCGACGGGCGCCTCCTACAAGCGCTCGGAAGACGGCATCGTGCTGGTCGATCACGACAAGTGCATCGGCTGCAAACTGTGCTCGTGGGCCTGCCCCTACGGCAATCGCGAGTACGACGAGCACGTCGGCGTGATGAAGAAGTGCACGCTGTGCGTCGACAAGATCTACAACCAGAATCTGCCCGAAGTGGACCGGGTGCCGGCCTGCGTCGCCGCTTGCCCGGCCAAGGCGCGGCACTTCGGCGATTTCGCCGATCCGAATTCGACCGTGTCGAAGCTGACGCGCGAGCGCGGCGGCTACGATCTGGCGCCGGAAACCGGCTATCAGCCGACCAGCAAATACCTGCCGCCGCGGCCGGGTCAGCGAGGTGCCGCGGCACCTGCCGCGCCGGCGACGCCGGCGCTCGCCGGAGCCGGACGGTTCCTGAAGTGGGTCGATCGCGTTCTGACGCGTTGAGGGGCGACGAAACATGCATCCCGCCTATTCCGTCATCTTCTTCACCACCGCCTCGGGCGCCGGCTACGGTCTGCTGGTGCTCGCCGCGATCTTCGCGGTGTCCGGCCTGATGCCGGCGGCGATGTGGCTGGGTCTGGTCACCACCGGGCTCGCCCTCGGGCTCATCGGCGGCGGCCTCCTGTCGTCGACCTTCCATCTCGGCCATCCCGAACGGGCGTGGCGGGCGTTCACCCAGTGGCGGTCGTCGTGGCTGTCGCGCGAGGGCGTGCTCGCCGTCGTCACCTTCGTGCCGGCCGGGCTCTTCGCCATCGGCTGGGTGTTCCTCGGCACCACCACCGGCTTCTTCGGTTGGATGGGGGCGCTGGCCGCGGTGCTGGCGGTCGCGACCGTGATCTCGACCTCGATGATCTACGCCAGCCTCACCACCATCCGACAGTGGAACAACGGCATCGTGCCGGTCGCCTACGTGGTGCTCGGGTTGATGTCCGGTGCGGTGCTGCTCGAGGCGGTGACCCGGCTCTTCGGCGTCCACGGCTCCCACGTCGACGTGGTGGCGATCGCTCTCCTCGTCGTCGGCTGGGTGGTCAAGATCGCCTATTGGCGGTCGGTGGACGGCGGTCGGTCGAAGACGACGTTGGCCACCGCCACCGGTCTCGGCCGCTTCGGCGCGGTGCGTCTGCTCGAGCAGCCGCACACCGAGGAGAACTTCCTGATGCAGGAGATGGGCTACGTCGTCGCCCGCAAGCATGCGCGGCGTCTGCGCGCCATCGCTCAGCTGATGCTGTTCGTCGTGCCGTTGGCGGCGACGATCGCGGCCGGGTTCGTGGTGACGGAGCTCGCGGTGTTGCTGGCGCTCGTCGCCGTCGCCTCGCTGGCGGTGGGGCTCGTCACCGAACGCTGGCTGTTCTTCGCGGAAGCGAAGCACGACAGCATGGTCTACTACGGCCGCTGACGGGCCCGCCGGGGGCAGAACGCCCCGAGACGGCGGTCGTGCCGGCCGCCGTCGCCCGTCGATCCGGAAAACCGAACCTACCCTGTCGAAAACACCCGTGGAGGACTGAACATGGCCGACAAGACACTCGACGCGAAGGGCCTCAACTGCCCGCTGCCGATCCTCAAGGCGAAGAAGATGCTCAAGGAGGTGCCGGCCGGCGGCACCCTGGAGATCCTGGCGACCGACCCGGGCTCCGTTGCCGACTTCGAAGCCTTCTGCCGCACCACCGGCAACACCATGATGGAAACCGGCTCCGACGGCGGCGTCTTCCGCTTCGTCATCAAGCACACCGCCTGATCGCGCCAGCGACGCCGATCGCGATGGGCCGGCGGGACGACCGCCGGCCCCTCGTCGTCTTCGGGGGGGGGGGGCGGCGGGCCCGGGGCCCCGATCGGTCCGGCGGGGAGCATCCGCGTCGACCGACCGTCGTTCGATCGGCGAGTTCGCGCCACCCGATCGGTACGTGCATCGGGGGAGGGCAGGGGCGTCGAGGCGGCGCCATCCCGTCAGTCACCCTCTTGAGTTTCGCCGCCGGGGAGGCCATTGAAGGGGCGCCGGACGGGTGGCCGAGTGGTTTAAGGCAGCGGTCTTGAAAACCGCCGTGGGTGGAAGCCCACCGTGGGTTCGAATCCCACCCCGTCCGCCATCGCCGACCTGCATCGCGTTTCGCCGATCACGGCATGCCGGCGATCGCCGATCCGCCGCTCACCACCTCTCGAGAACGAACCCGGTCAGATCCGGTATCACCTGCGCCGCCCCGTCGAAGACTTCGTGGGCGGTGTAGAGGCTCGGCGTCACCACGGTGGCGAGGCCGGCGGCGCGAGCCGCGGTGAGACCGTTGAGCGAGTCCTCGAGCGCCAGACAGACGTCGGTCGGCAGGCCGAGTTTCTCCACCGCCAGGACATAGGCGTCCGGCGCCGGTTTCTTGGCGACCACGTCCTCACCGGCGACGATCGGATCGAAGAGATCGGCTTCGTCCGGGAAGGTGGCGGCGAGCAGGGCCTCGACGTTGGGACGCGAGGTGGTGGTGGCGATGGCGAGGCGGAGGCCGCTGGCGCGCGCGCTGCGGACGAGTGCAGCGACGCCGGGGCGCAGGATGCAGCCGCCGGAACGCACCGTCTCGCCGTAGATCTCGTTCTTGCGGGCGTGCAAGCGGGCGATGCGGGCCTCGTCGAGTGCCGGCGCGACGCCGTCCATGTCGAGGTAGCGGCGGATGCGTTCCTTGCCGCCGGTGACGCGCAGCAGCTCGCGATACAGGTCGACGTCCCAATGCCAGGCGAGGCCGTCCTCGGCGAAGGCACGGTTGAAGGCGGCGCGATGGATCTCTTCGGTCTCGGCCAGAGTGCCGTCGACGTCGAAGATGAGCGCACGTAGAGCCATCGATCCGGTTTCCTCGTTGCGGCGGGCGACCCGTCGTTCCTCTCATGGAGCCGCCACGGCGGGCAATACCGCGGTTGTCGCACCCTTCTCCGGCGTCCCCGCAGGCCAGCCGAAACCATCGCCGGTTCCCGTTGCAGGAGCCGCTCTCGATGGGGCGGCGGCGGTTCGACTGCTCGGCGATCGAGGTCCGTAGCGGCGTCGCGGCCCCTGCGGCAAGCCTACGGCACGGAATGTCATGCCACTTCGGCCGTCCACGGCGAGGACGACGTCCTACGCCCTGCCAATTTGGCGCGAGAAAATACCAATATCTCTCGTGGCCTAGCCGTTGCCGTCGTGACTTCATGTCGAATTGGCAGGAATTACAGTCGCCAGCGCGCTTCCCGGCGTCGACCGAATTCAGAAAAGCAAGGAAAAACAGAAGGATATATTTGGGCGACGGAGTTGGCGTGTTGCTTGCGAGAGCCACGTCGATCCAAAAGGGGGATTACCGTGTCCGTTTCCAGCAGAAGGCTTCTGGCCGCGATCGCCATGATCGTCACCATCACCCCGGTTCAGGCTCAGGACATCTTCGTCTCCGGCATTCGACCGGACGAGCGCCCGGCCGGCGCGGCTCGCGTCGCCGACGAGCCCCATCCGCGCTCCTGGTATGTCGCGGCGTTGACGGGGCTGGCCCCGCCCTATCCCCGCAGCCTGTATTTCCTGGACGTACAGGGCAATTGGTACACCCCTTTCACTGTTCCCGGCATGACCGGCCCCTACGATATTCGCGGCTGGCACAAGTCGAAGTGAAAAATCGGCGGTCGATCCGGCCGCTGTATCAGTTCATCGCGCGAATGCGATGAATCGGTGTGAGGTCTCCGAATAGAAAAAGCCGTCTCGACCTCGTTGAATACAGAGACGACACATCGATCGATGGAGGTATCTTATGCGGAACACTGCGAAGATGGCCATGCGTGCCGTCACGCTCGCGAGCGCCCTGATGGCTGGGGTTTCGCTCGCGGCCGCTCAGACCGGTATGTCCGGCATGGGCGGAATGAGCGGTATGTCGGGCATGGGTGGCATGGGCGGCATGTCCGGTATGTCGGGCATGGGCGGCATGTCCGGTATGTCGGGCATGGGCGGCATGTCCGGTATGGGCGGCATGTCTGGCATGTCGGGCATGGGTGGCATGTCGGGCATGGGTGGCATGTCCGGTATGGGCGGCATGAGCGGCATGTCGG
>CALMFH010000024.1 GCA_937864925.1 uncultured Alphaproteobacteria bacterium
TTCGTCGCCCACGACGAGGCCGAGGCCTCCGAGATGGCGGCGAAGCACTACGGCAAGGCGGAGCCGCTGACCCGCGACGAGGACGTGCTCGACACCTGGTTCTCCTCGGCGTTGTGGCCGTTCTCGACGCTGGGCTGGCCGGAAGCCACGCCCGAACTCGCCCGATACTACCCAACCTCGGTGCTGGTCACCGGCTTCGACATCATCTTCTTCTGGGTCGCCCGGATGATGATGATGGGCCTGCACTTCATGAAGGACGAGGCGGGCCGCCCGGTGATCCCCTTCAAGGACGTCTACATCCATGCCCTCGTCCGTGACGAGAAGGGGCAGAAGATGTCGAAGTCGAAGGGCAACGTCATCGATCCGCTCGACCTGATCGACGAGTTCGGCGCCGATGCGCTGCGCTTCACGCTGGCCGCGATGGCGGCGCAGGGGCGCGACATCAAGCTCGCCAAGGCGCGGGTCGCCGGCTATCGCAACTTCGCGACCAAGCTGTGGAACGCCGCCCGCTTCGCCGAGATGAACGGCTGCGTCACCGTCGGCGACTTCGAGCCGGCGGCGGCCGAGGGCACTCTCAACCGCTGGATCGCCACCGAGCTCGCGCGCGCCGTCGAGGGCGTCACCCAGGCGCTCGAGGCCTATCGATTCAACGACGCGGCCGCGAGCGCCTATCGCTTCGTCTGGAACTCGTTCTGCGACTGGTATCTCGAGCTCGCCAAGCCGATCTTCCTCGGCGACGATCAGCGGCTCAAGGACGAGACGCGGGCGACCTGCGCCTACGTGCTCGACGAGATCCTCAAGCTGCTCCATCCGTTCATGCCCTTCATCACCGAGGAGCTGTGGGCGAAGACGGCGGCGGAGGCGGGGATCCACCGGTCGAGCCTGCTGGTCACCACCGCGTGGCCGGGCAAGGGCATCACCCACGATGCGGCGGCCGACGAGATCGACTGGCTGGTCGGGCTGATCACCGAGATCCGCTCGGTGCGTTCGGAGATGAACGTGCCGGCGGCAGCACAGATCCCGCTGGTCGTGGTCGGGGCGTCCGAGAAGACCCGCGGCTGGCTCGCCACCCACGAGGCGGCGATCCTCAGGCTCGCGCGGATCTCGGAGATCTCGGTCGCCGACGTCGCGCCCAAGGCTTCGGCCCAGATCGTCGTCGGCGAGGCGACCATGTGCCTGCCGCTCGAGGGCGTCATCGACGTCGCCGCCGAGCGCAAGCGGCTGGAGAAGGAGGTCGAGAAGCTCCTCGGCGAGATCGGCCGCATCGACAAGATGTTCGCGAACCCTCAGTTCATGGCCAAGGCCAAGGAAGAGGTGGTCGAGGAGAACCGCGAGAAACGCGAGGAATATGTCGTGCGCCGCGCCAAGGTCGAAGAGGCGTTGACGCGTCTCGGCTGACCGACACGACCGTGCGGACCATCGCGAGGCCGGGGCGGATGCTCCGGCCTCGCGCGTTTCGGAGGGTGCGACCGCCGGCGCCGGCGAAAATCTATCGCAGATTGTAATTCCCCGAGGTGACGTTACGTCGTCACAATCGACGATGGGGCGGCGCCAACCGGGCGTTCACCATGTCGCGGCGGCCGGGGCGTCGGGGTGTGCGTGACGAAACTGCAACACTGATTTTCAATGATTTTCCGCGAGCTTCGGCGGTGGGGTTCGTGCCGCTTTCCGGTCACAAATGAAACCCAGCGTGCGACCATCCGAGTTAGGCTCCGGATCGGGTGAGGAGTGGCGAGCGTGGGTTCGGTGAGGCGTGGCGTGGGTCTCGGTCGAGCGATCGATCGCGAGGCCGAAAGGGAGGCGGTGCGGCGTTTCGCACGGGCTTCCGGCGCCATGACCGAGCCGCCCCGGGCGCGTCCCCGACCGGTCGACACAAGACCCGTTTCCGGCCCGAGTTTCGCCGGAAACCACGCCTATCTCACGATGCGAGAGGCCGCCCGTCCCGATGTCGGGAGCACGCGGTGGAGAGTTTCCGATCGGCCGGCGCCGAAGCTGCGGTGGCGGATCATGAACGAGATGCCCGAACGATCTGCCTCGCGGTCCCCGTCGGCACGTGCCGGCGGCTGGGGATGTCGCGTCGACGGGAGGTCGGGCCTGTGACGAGAACGGTCATGTGGTGTGGAACGTTCCTTCGTTTCGGTGTGCTGTCGGCAGCGGTGATGCTCACCGGTGGCATGGCCTCGGCGCTCGATCCCAACGCCCGGGTGGCGGACGACGAACCGCTGGTGCCGACGATGCAGGCGCTGGCGCCGATGCCGGGCAAGCCGGCCGCGCTGCCGACGCCGCCGGCACCGATCCTGTCGCAACTGCCGCCGGGGATCTCGCCGAAGCTGGTCGGTCCGACGGTCGGCGGCACCTCTTCCGCCGGCAACGCCTCCGAGGCGTTCCGGGCGGGCACGCGGCTCTACTACGAGGGCGATCGCAAGGCGGCGATCGAGCAGTTGCGCCGTGCCGCCGAGAACGGTCATCCGATCGCCCAGTGGAAGCTCGGCCGGATCTACCAGACCGGCGACGGCGTGCCGGTCAACGACGCCAAGGCTTTCGAGTTCTACAACCAGGTGGCCAACAACCACGCCGACGACAGTCCGGCGAGCCCGCAGTCGGCCTTCGTCGCCTCGGCCTTCGTGGCGCTCGGCGGGTACTATCTCAAGGGCGTCGAGAACACCGC
>CALMFH010000025.1 GCA_937864925.1 uncultured Alphaproteobacteria bacterium
TCCGCACTCGTCGGTCTTCCACATGGACCAGACCAAGGTCATGGACGGCACGCTCTGCTCGGTGCTGTCCTGGTACGACAACGAATGGGGCTTCTCCAACCGCATGGCCGACACGGCCGTCGCGATGGGCAAGCTGATCTGATCGCCCGCATCGCAACGAAGGGCCGGTTTCGACCGGCCCTTTTTTCTCGTCAGAACTTTCGGGGAGTGAGCTCATGAGCGCCTTCAAGACCCTCGACGACGCCGACGTGAAGGGCAAGCGCGTCCTCGTCCGTGTCGACCTCAACGTGCCGATGGAAGCGGGCAAGGTCACCGACGACACCCGCATCCGCGCCGTCCTGCCGACCATCACCGAGATTTCGAAGAAGGGCGGCAAGGTCGTCCTGCTCGCCCACTTCGGCCGCCCGAAGGAGGGTCCGGAGGCGAAGTACTCGCTCGCCCAGATCGTCGACGCCGTCGCCGAGCGTCTCGGCGCCCCCGTCGCCTTCGCCGCCGACTCGGTCGGCCCGGTCGCGGCGGATGCGATCGCGAAGTTGAAGGACGGCGACGTCCTCCTGCTCGAGAACACCCGCTTCTACAAGGGCGAGGAGAAGAACGACCCGGCGCACGTCGAGAAGCTCGCCGCCCTCGGCGACCTCTACGTCAACGACGCCTTCGCCACCGCCCACCGCGCCCATGCGACGACCGAGGGCCTCGCCCATCACCTGCCGGCCTTCGCTGGCCGCTGCATGCAGCAGGAACTCGACGCCCTGACCAAGGCGCTCGAAGCGCCGCAGCGCCCGGTCGCCGCGGTCGTCGGCGGCGCCAAGGTGTCGTCGAAGCTCGAGCTGCTCGGCAATCTGGTGAAGAAGGTCGACTACCTGATCATCGGCGGCGGCATGGCCAACACCTTCCTCGCCGCCGAAGGCGTTTCCGTTGGCAAGTCGCTGTGCGAGCACGACCTCGCCCCGACCGCCCGCGAGATCGTCGAGAAGGCGAAGGCCGCCGGTTGCACCGTCGTCCTGCCGGTCGACGGTGTCGCGGCCAAGGAGTTCAAGGCGGGCGCCGCCAACCGCGTCGTCACCAACGGCGACATCGCGGCGGACGAGATGGTGCTCGACGCCGGCCCGGCCTCGGTCGAGGCGGTCGTCGACCTGCTCGCCTCGCTGAAGACGCTGGTGTGGAACGGCCCCTTCGGCGCCTTCGAGATCGAGCCCTTCGACGCCGCGACCAACGCGGTGGCGCGGGCGGCGGGCGACCTCGCTGCGGCCGGCAAGCTGACGGCCGTCGCCGGTGGCGGCGACACCGTCGCAGCGCTCAACCACGCCGGTGCGGCGGAGAAGTTCACCTACATCTCCACCGCCGGCGGCGCCTTCCTCGAGTGGCTCGAAGGCAAGGCCCTGCCGGGCGTCGAGTGCCTGCGCAAGGCGTGAGACCCTACGCATCGTGAACCAGAACGGCCCGGGCTCACGCTCGGGCCGTTTCGCGTCCCGGGAGAGTGAAAGCGGCCCTCGCCATACCCCTGCCCTTTTCCCCGGCGAATTGACAATCCGGCCGGGACGCGCTCGAAAGAGGCCCGCCTGCCGCTCGCCGTTCTCCGAGGATCAGACCCCGTGGCCCGCCTCTATCTCGTCACCCCGCGCGACGTCGACGTCACCACCTTTGCCGCGGTGCTCGACGAGACCCTGGCGGCCGGCGACGTCGCCTCGCTGCTGATCGCCCTCGACGGCGGCTCGGACATGACCCGCCAGCGCGTCGCCGAGATCCTCACGCCCGTCGCCCAGAAGCACGGCGTCGCCGTCCTGGTGCGCAACGACACCCGTGCCGCCGGCCGAGCGAAGGCCGACGGCGTCCATGTCGACACCGGCATGGCCGATCTCGAAGCCGCGCTCGACACCTTCCACCCCGCCGGCATCGTCGGCGTCGGCAATCTCGCCACGCGCCACGAGGCGATGGAGGCAGGCGAGACCGAGGTCGACTACGTCTTCTTCGGCGATCTCGATCGCCCGGAGTTCGCGGAAGGAAATCCGCGCGCCCGCGAACTCGCCGAATGGTGGGTGCCGCTGTTCGAGCCGCCGGTGGTGGTGTTGGCCGGGTCCGACCTCGCCTCGCTCGACGCCGCGCTCGCCACCGGCGCCGAGTTCGTCGCCCTGCGCGATGCCGTCTGGCTCCACCCGCAAGGTCCGGCGGCCGCGGTCGCGGAGACCTCGCGCCGCCTCGCCGCATCGACCTGAGGCCGGACATGCCGCGCCGCTCCCGCACTCTCGCGTTCGCCCTCGCCCTCGCCACCGGCCTCGCCCTGGTCGCGCGGCCGTCGCCACTCGAAGCCGCACCCGAGAAGCCGACCACCACGGCGCCGAAGAAGGCGACGGGAAAGCTACAGGCGAAGGGCCCGCCGGTGGCCCCCGCCCTGCCCACCGCCGTCTTCGCGCCCCTCCTCACCGATCTGCCGAAACCCGACGTGGCGCCTTCGCTCGTCGGCCCCACCCTCGGCGACGCGCCGACGGTAACCGCCGAGGACCCGACTGCCGATCCGGTCTTCGCCGCCTTCCAGCGCGGCCTGTGGGTCAAGGCCTTCGCCCTCGCCATCCCCCGCGCCGAAGCCGGCGACGCCGCCGCCATGACCATGCTCGGCACCCTGTTCGAGACCGGTCTCGGCGTGAAGATCGATCAGGCGAAGGCGGCGAACTGGTATCGTCTCGCGGTCGATCGCGGCGACCGCGAAGCCGCCGCGGCGTTGGCGCAGATGTATGTCGAGGGGCGCGGCGTGACCACGGATCTCGGCCGCGCCGCCGAACTCCTGCGCGCCGCAGCCGCCAAGGACCAGCCCGTCGCCCTCGTCAATCTGGCGTTGATGCACCTCCGTGGCGAACTGCCGGCCCGCGACGGCGAGGACCCCGCCGACCTCCTCGGCCGCTCCGCGACACAGGGCAACGTCGAAGCCCAGTACACGCTCGCCTCGGTCCTCGCCGACGACAAGAACCCGAAGCGTGACCCCGTCGCCGCCGCACGATGGATGCGCGAGGCGGCGATGGCCGGCTTCGAGGCGGCGGAGGTCGAATTCGGCCTGATGCTCGCCAACGGCAAGGGTGTGACGAAGAACATCGACGACGCCTTCGTCTGGCTGCGCCGCTCGGCGTTGCGCGGCAATCCGATCGGCCGCAACCGGCTCGCCCGCATGTATGCCGTCGGCCTCGGCGTCGCACCCGATCCGGTCGAGGCCTGGAAATGGCATTCGCTCGCCAAGCGCCAGGGCCTGTCCGACCTGTGGCTCGAGACCCGCTTCGCCGACATGCCGGAGGCCGAGCGCAAGCGCGCCGAGGAGATGGCCGACGTCATCGCCGGTGCCGCGCCGCCACCGCCACCGCGCCCGGCGGACGAGGAAGACGCCTCCCCGTCGACGAGCGACTCGGCACCGGCTCGCCCCTGACGCTTTCCGCCTTGACCCCCCGGCCGTTTCGTGGTGACGAGAGGCCGATCTCGCGGGCATCGCCCGCCGCGCCGTCGATCGGCGCCTCCGACCACAGGATCGTCTCATGGCCCGCTCGGCACTCCTCAACGTCATGGTCGATGCCGCTCGCAAGGCCGGCCGTTCGCTGACCCGCGACTTCGGCGAGGTCGAGAACCTCCAGGTCTCGCACAAGGGTCCGGCCGACTTCGTCTCCGCCGCCGATCGCAAGGCCGAGCAGATCGTCCGCGAGGAACTCGCCAAGGCGCGTCCGACCTGGGGCTTCCTCGGCGAGGAGGGTGGCGTGACCGAGGGCTCCGACCCGAGCCACCGCTGGATCGTCGACCCCCTCGACGGCACCACCAACTTCCTGCACGGCATCCCGATCTTCGCCGTCTCGATCGCCCTGGAGCGGCAGGGCCAGCTCGTCGCCGGCGTCGTCTACAACCCGGTGATGGACGAGCTCTACGTCGCCGAGCGCGGCTCCGGCGCCTTCATGAACGACCGCCGCCTGCGCGTCGCGGCGCGGAACGACATGAAGGCCTGCGTCATCGGCACCGGCATCCCCTTCATCGGCCACGGCGACCACCCGATGTTCCTGCGCCGCATGGGCGTCGTGATGGGTGAGGTCGCCGGCATCCGTCGCTGCGGCTCGGCGGCGCTCGATCTCGCCTGGGTCGCCTCCGGCCGACTCGACGGCTTCTGGGAGATCCCGCTCAATCCCTGGGACATGGCGGCGGGTATCGTGCTGATCCGCGAGGCCGGCGGCTTCGTCTCCGACCTCGACGGCCGCGACCGCATCTTCGAGACCGGCGGCATCGTCGCCGGCAACGAGACCGTCCACCGCCGCCTCACCGCGCTCCTCGCCAAGGCGTGAGGCTCACACCTCTTCGCCCTCGATCCGCATCTTGAGTGTCAACGTCTCGAGCAGGTCCTTGAGGGTCAGGAGCCCGACGAGACGGCCGTCGACATCGACCACCAACAGCCGCGAGCGGCCGGACCGGCGCATCGTGTCGAGCGCAGCCCGCGCCGACAGCTCGGGCGCGACCGTGCCGCCGCTCGAGATCGGTTCGGCGACCTCCATCACCGAGGTCGACGGCCAGGCCTCGCGCGGCACCTCCGACAACGCCCCGACCGCCACCAGTCCCCGCGGCCGCCCCGCCCCGTCGATGACCGGATAGGTGTCGTGGCGGGTGCGGTAGACCACCTCCTCGACGAAATCGGCGAGCGACATCCCGACCGGCACCGTCACCGGATCGGGCGTCATGAAGCGCGCCACCGTGGCGTCGCCGAGCATCCGCCGCGCCGCCAGATCGAGCCCCGAGGCGATCGCCGCCGAGCGGATGAAGAAGCCGATGAGGATCGTCCACAACCCGTCGCCGAGCCGCCCGGCGAGGATCTGCAACACCCCGAGCGCCGCGAGACCCATGCCGAGACCGGCGCCGATGCGCGCGGCGAGACGCGTCGCCCGATCGTGATCACCGTTCTTCAACCACAGCCCGGCGCGCAGGATGCGACCACCGTCGAGCGGGAAGGCGGGCAGGAGATTGAAGATGCCGAGCACCAGATTGAGGCTGGCGAGATAGCGCAGCAGCATCTCGATCGGCAGTTCGCTCGAGGACAGCCCCGCCGTGGCCAGCGCCCCGAGCTCGAGCAGCCCCGCCAGCGCGAAGGAGGTGGCCGGTCCGGCGGCGGCGACCAGCAGTTCGGCGGTCGGCGAGGTCGGCTCGTCCTCGAGTTCCGCCGCGCCGCCGAACATGTGCAGGGTGATGCCGCGCATCTCGATGCCGAAACGGCGCGCCACCAGCGAATGGCCGAGTTCGTGCAGCACGATCGAGGCGAAGATGCCGACGACGGCGAAGAAGCCGAGGATCCAATAGGTCGACGCCGGCAGGCCCTCGTGCACCGAGGGAAAATAGCCCGAGGCGAGCGACGCCCCGACCAGCACCGCGATCAACAGGAACGACAGGTCGAGACGGATCTCGAAGCCGAAAATGCGGAAGAGGGTGACGCCGCTGCCGAACATGTCGAACTCTCCGCGCTCGTCACGCCGGAGAGCTCCGGCGCTCACGGGCAGGCGCAGTCGCAGATGACGCGATCGAGACTGCCGAAGGATGGTCTACCACCTCTCGACATCGAGACGAAGCCGCACTTCGGCACCTCGATCCAGCTGTCGCATTCGCCGTCGATCGGCTCGGAGACGACGATCAGCCCGTCCGGCCGCTCCGAGATGTAGAGCGACGGCGGCCGCGGGTCGGACGACCAGCGGAACGCCCACAGCCGCTCGCCGTCGGAGAGACAGGCGGCGAAGCGGAAGGCCTCGCGGATGCCGGCCTGATTCTGGATGTCGAGGACGAGGCGGATGGTGCGGGCGATCGCTGCGACCGGATCGTCGTCGAGCCCCTGGCCGAGGGCGGCGAGAAAGAAGGCCTCCGAATCGGTCGAGCCGGCGCGGCGGGCATAGAGATCGTCGGGGATCAGACCTTCCACCCGGCGCCGGATCGCCCGGTGGCCGCCGATCTGGCCGTTGTGCATGAACATCCACTTGCCGTGGACGAAGGGGTGGCAGTTGACGCGGGCGACCGCCGACTCGGTCGAGGCGCGGACATGGGCGAAGAACAACCCCGAGCGCACCTGGGCGCAGATCGAGCGCAGGTTCTCGTCCGACCACGCCGGCAGCGTCTCGCGATAGCATCCCGGCTCGGCGCGCTCGCCGTACCAACCGAGGCCGAAGCCGTCGCCGTTGGTGGTGGTCTTGCCCATCGAGGCGGCGAGCGCCTGATGCACCAGCGAATGTTCCGGCCGGCAGACCAGATCCTCGAGCAGGATCGGCCGCCCGCTGTAGGCGAGAATGCGACACATGGAGCGACGGCCCTCTGAGGCCCGGTGGATTGCGTCGAACGCCGATTATGAGGAACGAATTGTTAACGAATGGGTAACCACGAGTAAACCGTCATACGCCGCATGACCGAGGCGCAAATCGAATCCACCGTGGGTGTGGCGACGCCGGCGTCGCCCGGCGCCGCCCGAGGCGCCCTCTTCCTTCTCCCGCCAGGAGAGAAGGGGCGCCTCGCGGCGACTCGCGCGCCACCTTGTCGTCCGGCCGTCGTTCGGCGAGAGCGCCCCGCGCCGCCGCCATCCCGCGCCTTGCCCCTCGCCCCCCGCCTCGCTACATAGGGCGCGACCGGCGAGAGACGGCAGAAAACGGGGATTGCCCGTGAGCCGTCGCCCTCTCCCCCACGAGATCCCGCGGGCCACCCCCGCCGAACGAACCCACCGAGGATGCGAGCCCCCATGGCCTCCTACCAGTACATCTATTACATGCACGGCCTGTCGAAGACCTATCCGGGCGGCAAGAAGGTCCTCGACAACATCCACCTGCAGTTCTTCCCCGACGCCAAGATCGGCGTCCTCGGCGTCAACGGCTCGGGCAAGTCGACGCTCCTCAAGATCATGGCCGGGATCGACAAGGAATTCACCGGCGAGGCCTGGGTGGCGCAGGGCGCGACCGTCGGCTACCTGGAGCAGGAGCCGCAGCTCGACCCGAACCTTTCCGTCGTCGACAACGTCATGATCGGCGTCGCGCCGAAGAAGGCGCTGGTCGATCGCTTCAACGAGATCTCGATGCAGCTCGCCGAGGACTATTCCGACGAGCTGATGGAGGAGATGACCAAGCTGCAGGACCAGATCGACCACGCCGGTCTCTGGGACCTCGACAGTCAGGTCGAGATGGCGATGGACGCGCTGCGCTGCCCGGCGCCGGACGCCGAGGTCACCAAGCTCTCCGGCGGTGAGCGCCGCCGCGTCGCCCTCTGCCGCCTCTTGCTGTCGAAGCCCGACCTCCTCCTCCTCGACGAGCCGACCAACCATCTCGACGCCGAATCCGTCGCCTGGCTCGAAGCCCACCTGCGCGCCTATCCCGGCGCCGTGCTGATCGTCACCCACGATCGCTACTTCCTCGACAACGTCACCGGCTGGATCCTCGAACTCGATCGCGGCCGCGGCATCCCCTACGAGGGCAACTACACCGCCTGGCTCGGCCAGAAGCAGAAGCGCATGGAGCAGGAGGGCCGCGAAGAGGCCTCGCGCCAGCGCTCCCTCGCCCGCGAGCAGGAGTGGATCGCCGCCTCGCCGAAAGCCCGTCAGGCCAAGTCCAAGGCGCGTATCCAGCGCTACGAGGATCTGGTGCAGAAGGCGGCCGCACGCCAAGTCGGCGCCGCCGAGATCGTCATTCCCGTCGCCGAGCGCCTCGGCAACAACGTCATCGACTTCGAGCACCTGTCGAAGGGCTACGGCGACCGCCTCTTGATCGACGACCTCACCTTCAAGCTGCCGCCCGGCGGCATCGTCGGCGTCATCGGCCCCAACGGCGCCGGCAAGACCACCCTCTTCCGCATGATCACGGCGCAAGAGCAGCCCGACGCCGGCTCGATGAAGATCGGCGAGAGCGTCAAGCTCGGCTATGTCGACCAGTCGCGCGACGCCCTCGATCCCAACAAGACGGTGTGGGAGGAGATCTCCGGCGGCAACGACGTGATCTACCTCGGCAAGCGCGAGATCAACTCCCGCGCCTACTGCTCGACCTTCAACTTCAAGGGCGGCGACCAGCAGAAGAAGGTCGGCGTCCTCTCCGGCGGTGAGCGCAACCGCGTCCATCTCGCCAAGATGCTGAAGTCCGGGGCGAACGTCCTGCTCCTCGACGAGCCGACCAACGACCTCGACGTCGAGACGCTGCGGGCGCTGGAAGAGGCGCTCGAGGACTACGCCGGCTGCGCCGTGGTGATCTCGCATGACCGGTGGTTCCTCGACCGCCTCGCCACCCACATCCTCGCCTTCGAGGGCGACAGCCACGTCGAGTGGTTCGAGGGCAACTTCCAGGACTACGAGGCCGACAAGGTCCGCCGCCTCGGCGCCGCCGCCGTCGAGCCCCACCGCATCAAGTACAAGCCGCTGACGCGGTGAGGGACATCGTCGGGTGTGTCCACGACCCGAAAAACGTAAAGACCCGGCGAGATCGCGCTCGCCGGGTCTTTCGGTGAAAAGGGCTCTACGGCAATCGAAGTGCCGGATGCTCCACCCGACGCCCCCAATATGAGCAATGAACGATACATTAACATCTCTCGATGACGAGGTGTAGCCCGCCGGATGTGCAACCTGATGGCTTTTACATCACGCGTACCGCGACCTTCGGCCGCGTCCGGGCTACTCCGAAGCCGAGAAACATGCTACGTCGCCGCCTCGCGCCGCGCCTGTCTCCGAGCCCCGACATGACCGACCTCACCCGCCGCCTGCCCGCCTCCTGCTTCTCTTACGTCGACGGTGACCTCGCCCTCGACGGGGTGAAGATCGCGGACATCGCGGTCCAAGTCGGCACGCCGTTCTATCTCTATTCGGCGAAGCGCCTGCGCGGGAACTGGCGCCGCCTCGCCGATGCCCTCGCCCCCCAGAACGTCTCGATCCACTACGCGCTGAAGGCCAACGCCAACCGCGCCGTCGTCTCGGTGCTGGCCAAGGCCGGTGCCGGCGCCGACATCGTCTCGGGCGGCGAGCTGACGCGAGCGCTGGACGCCGGCATCCCCGCGAGCAAGGTCGTCTTCTCCGGCGTCGGCAAGACCGATGAGGAGATCGCCCAGGCGCTCGACGCAGGCATCCACCAGCTCAACGCCGAGTCCTACGAGGAGCTGCACCGCATCGACGAGATCGCCCGCGCCCGCGGCGTGGTGGCCGACGTGGCGCTGCGCGTCAACCCGGACGTCGACGCCGAGACCCACGCCAAGATCACCACGGGGAAGAAGGACAACAAGTTCGGCGTCGATGCCGATCGGCTCACCCGCCTCGACAACGAGCTGAAGGCGATGGCCAACGTGCGGCTCGTCGGCCTCGCCGTCCACATCGGCTCGCAGATCCTCTCGACCCGACCCTTCGCCGCGGCCTATGCCCGCGTCGCCGAACTGACGCGTGAGCTGCGCGCCCGCGGCCATGCGCTGACCCGGCTGGATCTCGGCGGCGGCTTCGGCATTCCCTATCAGAACGAGCTCGGTATCGACCCGGCCGACCTCGCCGCCACCATCCGCGAGACGGTCGGCGATCTCGGCTGCGAGCTCGCGGTCGAGCCGGGGCGCTCGATCGTCGCGGATGCCGGCGTGTTGGTTTCCAAGGTGGTCTTCGTCAAGGACGGTGGCTCGCTGCAGTTCGCGGTGCTCGATGGGGCCATGAACGACCTGATGCGCCCGGCGATGTACGACAGCCACCACGACATCGTGCCGGTCCGCGCGCCCGCCGCGAACGCCGCGCCGATCGAATACGATGTCGTCGGGCCGATCTGCGAGTCGTCCGACACCTTCGCCAAGCGCCGCAAGCTGCCGCCGCTCGCCTCGGGCGATCTCGTCGTTCTGGCGACGGCGGGGGCCTACGGCGCCACCATGTCGGGCACCTACAACGCCCGGCCGCTGATCCCGGAAGTGATCGTCGACGCCGGTCGCTTCGCGGTGACCCGCCGCCGCGTCACTGTCGAGGAACAGCTCGGCTGGGAGAACGTGCCGACGTGGTTGTGAGATCGAGCATACGACGTTTCGACCCGTTCGAAGCTTCGTGAACTCGGTATCACCCCTCGACCTTCAACACCTGGATGAAGGCTTCCTGGGGGATCTCGACCTTGCCGAACTGACGCATCCGCTTCTTGCCCTCCTTCTGCTTGTCGAGGAGCTTGCGCTTGCGGGTGGCGTCGCCGCCGTAGCACTTGG
>CALMFH010000026.1 GCA_937864925.1 uncultured Alphaproteobacteria bacterium
GCGCAGGTCGGCGACGATGCGTTCGCCGAGCCAGGTGACGAGGTAGTAGCGGGTGGCGGAGGCGACGGCGAGCGCGCCGGCGAGGATCACCAGCATGCCGAAGTAGCGATCGATGAAGGCCCCGTCGGCGGCCGAGAAGCCGTGGTCGATCATCCGTCGGATGGCGAGCGGCAGGAGCAGCGTCACGCCGGCCGCCGCGACCAACGCGGCGAAGGCGGCGATCACGTGGCCCTTGTGGCGGGCGAGGAAGGGCAGCAGCGCCTTGAGCGGCGCGACCGAACGGCGACGCGCCGCGGCGTCGGTGGGGGTCGCCGCGTCGGCGGAAGCGGATCTGCGCACGGGTCGTCGGTCCTTGCCCTGGGGCCGTTCGGCCCTTCTTACTTCGCCTCCCGGGGGGCCTGGTACGGCGCGGTCCCCGAGATCGCTGTTCCATGGCCCGAACGGCGCTTCGGATCAAGCCCGGCGATGGGCCTTCCGGTGACACGAAGCGGTGAAAAAGCCGCCCGGCGCGCCGAATTTCTCCGTCGACGAGCGCTTGTTCCCGGACGCGAGATGGGCTATGGAGACGCCCGAACCGACGAGACGGCCGCGGCTCCATGCCCGCGGCCTCGCTTTTCGTCGCCGAGCCATTCCGATCGATCCTCGTCGCGCCGCCTCCGGCGCCGGGCCGATCAGCGCGAGACGGGGCAGACCGATGAAGCAGGGCATTCATCCCGACTACCACACCATCAAGGTGGTGATGACCGACGGCACCGAGTTCTTCACCCGGTCGACCATGGGCAAGGACGGCGACACGCTGAACCTCGACATCGACCCGAAGTCCCATCCGGCGTGGACCGGCGGTTCGCAGCAGCTGCTCGACCGCGGTGGCCGCATCTCCAAGTTCAAAGACAAGTTCAAGGGCTTCGGTCTCTGATCGATCCCGGACGGACGTCCCGCCATGCGAACCCCGGCCTCGCGGCCGGGGTTTTTCGTTTTCGCCGTGGGGATGTCCCACCGGGGTGGTGCCTCGGAGCGAGCCGCTCGCTCACCGCCGCAGCCACACCCCGATCCGCGGCCCGAACACGTTGGTGATCAACCCGACGAACACCAATGCCGCACCGACCATCTCGGTCGCGCCGAACGGCTCGCCCAGCACCAGAGCCGACGAGCCCATGCCGACCACCGGAACCAGCAGCGCCAGCGGCGTCACCGTCGCCGCCGGGTGGCGCGACAGCAGGAAACTCCAGACGCCGTAGCCGAAGAGCGTCGTCGGCACCGCGAGATAGGCGACCGCACCGATCGCCGTCCACGACGGATGAGCCATCACCGCGCCGATCGCCTGCGGCCCCTCGAACACCAGAGACAGCGCGAGGAGCGGCGGGACGGGTACGAGGGAGGTCCACACCACGAAGGCGAGCATGTCGATGCGCCCCGCCTTCTTGATCAGGATGTTGGACACGCCCCAGGCCGCCGCCGCCGCGATCACCAGAGCGAACGGCAGGAAGGCCGCCCCCTGCCAGCGGGCGGCGCCGATCGTGGCGATGCCGGTGATCGCCACCACCGCGCCGAGGATCTGGATCGGCAACGGCCGCTCGCCGAGCACCATCCAGGCGAAGCCGATGGTGAAGAACACCTGCATCTGCAGCACGATCGAGGAGAGACCGGCCGGCATCCCCGCCTTCATGCCGACGAACAGCAGCCCGAACTTCACCACCCCGAAGACCAGGCCGAAGACCAGGAACAGCCGCCACGGGATCGCCGGCCGCTTGACGAAGAAGATCGCCGGGAAGGCGGCGAAGACGAAGCGCAGCGCCGTCAGGAACAGCGGCGGCACGTCGACGAGGCCGACCTTCACCACGACGAAGTTGAAGCCCCAGATGGCGACGACCAACAACGCGAGCAGGAGATGGCCGATCGGCATGGTCGTCCCTTCGAAAGGTGCCTCACGCCGCAGCGGCGTCTCCGGCCATCCGCGCCACCAGCCGGCCGAGCCGGCCGATGCCCTCGGCGATCTGTGTCTCGGTCGGTGAGGAGAAGTTGAGCCGGATGGTGTTCGACATGGAGTCGGTGGCGAAGAACGCCTTGCCGGGGACGAAGGCGACGCGCTCTTCGGCGATCGCCCGCGCCAGCAGTTCGGCTCCGTCGAGGCCCTCCGGCAGCGTCACCCAGACGAACAGACCCCCTTCGGGATGCGTCCACGAGACGCCCTTCGGCATCGAAGCGTCGAGCGCCGCCATCATCGCGTCGCGACGGCCGCGGTAGAGGGCGATGGCCCGTGCCACGTTGGCCTCGTAGGCCGTCTCGGCGACGCGCGCCATGACCATCTGATTGAGGGTCGAGGAGTGGAGGTCGCCCGCCTGTTTGATCAGGACGAGCTTCTGGATCAGCGGCTGGGCCGCGACGATCCAGCCGACGCGCAGCGCCGGGACCAGCGTCTTGGAGAAGGTGCCGCAATAGATGGTGCGGGTCTTCTCGATGTCGCCGCCGCTGCGGGCGATGTCGAGCGACAGGATCGACGGCAGCGGTTCGCCGTCGAAGCGCAGCGCCTGATAGGCGCTGTCCTCGATCACCGGCACGTCGAGCTCCTCGGCCAGCGCCAGGAGCTTGTCGCGGCTCTCCACCGACATGGTGATGCCGGTCGGGTTGGCATAGTCGGGCACGACATAGGCGAATTTGACCCGCCCGCCGTTCGCCGCTGCGGCACTCGCATAGGCGGCCGGAGTGGTGTTGCCGCCGTCGAGGATCAGCCGGTCGTAGCGCGGCTCGTAGGAATTGAAGGCCTGCAGCGCCCCGAGATAGGTCGGCGCCTCGGTCAGCGCCGTGTCGCCCGGCGACAGGAACAGTTTGCCGAGGAAGTCGAGACCCTGTTGCGAGCCACAGGTGATCAGCACGTTGTCGAGGCCGCAGGGAACGCCGTTCTTCCCCATGAAGTCGACGATCCAGCGGCGCAACGGCGCGAAGCCTTCCGACACCGAATACTGCAGCGCCTGTGCCGCGGTCACCGGGTCGGCGAGGATGTCGTCCTGCGCCTTGCGGATCGCTTCGACCGGGAAGAGCTTCGGATCGGGGATGCCACCGGCGAAGGAGATGATGTCGGGCTGGTCGAGCAGCTTGAGGAGTTCGCGGATCTCGGAGGCGCGCATACGCTCCGAACGGGTGGCGAAGACATGGGACCAATCGACCGCGGACATGGGAACATCACCGGCTGCTGGAGACCGATGCGCGGCACCACCGAGCGGCCCACGCACCGAAGAAATGCGAATGTCCCACAGGTGTCGGTCCGTGAGAAATTCACTTGCGACATGCGATCGATCGATTTCGGTGCTCGATCGCACGAGAGGGTGCGTCACGCTAGGCGCGCACCCGATAAAGGTCAATGATGCTGACGTAAAATTCGCGCGGATTTCAGCGCTGTTTCGCGGTTTCGCCGTTCCGATCATGGGTGCGCTGCAGCATCGCGGTCGTCGCCGCGGTGAGGAGTGCGAAGCCGGCGCCGACGAGGAAGGTCGCCTGCGCTCCGAAGGCGTCCCACAGGCCGCCGGCGAGAAGGCTGGCGGCCAGCGCCGCGACACCGGTGACGAAGTTGAAGATGCCGAAGGCGGTGCCGCGCCGCGACGGCGGAGCGGCGTCGGCGACGAGTGCTGTCATCACCCCTTGGGCGAGCCCCATGTGCAGGCCCCACAGAGCGATGCCGAGCCCGGCGAGCGCGAGGCCGTCGGCGAAGGCGAGGGCGAGATCGGCGGCGACCAGCACCGCCAGCCCGGCGAGGAGCAGGGTCGTGCGCCCCGCCCGGTCGGAGAGCGCCCCGGCCGGGTATGACGCGGCGGCGTAGACCACGTTCATCACCACCAGCACCAAGGGCACCAGCATCGCCGGCAGTCCGACGGCGGCGGCCTTCAGCACCAGGAAGGCTTCGGAGAAGCGGGCGAGACCGAAGATCGCCGCGACCGCCACCACCGACCAGAAGGTTCGTCCGAGCACGGCTCCGCCGTTCGCCGCGTCCGCCGGATCGCCGCCGTCGCGCGTCGGCACGTCCTCGACCCCGAAGACCATCAGGCCGACGGCGACGAAGGCCGGCACCACCGCCACCCAGAACACCGTGACGTAGGAGCCGCCGCTCGCCCACATCACCGCGATGGCGAGGAACGGTCCGAGGAAGGCGCCGACCGTGTCGAGCGCCTGCCTGAGCCCGAAGGCGGCGCCGCGCATCCGTGGCGGGGCGATGTCGGCGGCGAGGGCGTCGCGCGGCGCCCCGCGGATGCCTTTGCCGATGCGGTCGACGAAGCGCGCCGCCGTCACCCAGGCGATCGACGGGGCGAGCGGGAACACCGGCTTGGTGATCGCGGCGAGGCCATAGCCGGCCGCGGCGAGCCATTTGCGCGTGCCGAGCCGGTCGGAGAGCGTGCCCGAGACGATCTTGACCATCGAAGCGGTCGCCTCGGCAATGCCCTCGATGAAGCCGACGGCGAGCGTCGATGCGCCGAGCACGGTGACGAGATAGACCGGCAGCAGCGCGTGGATCATCTCCGAGGAGACGTCCATCGCCATCGACACGAAGCCGAGCACCCAGATGCCGCGTGGCAGGGCCGCGAGGCCGGTCTTTCGAAGGTCGGGATCGTTCATGCCGAACCCCCCGGCGGCGGACCCGCCCGTGCCGGCGCGGCGAATCACTCCGCCGGCGACTTCGACGCCTCTTCGCTCTCGCGCCGCTCCTGCAGCTTCAGTTCCTCGAGCCGCGGCATCGACACGATCGAATAGCCGCTGTCGACGAAGTGCACCTCGCCGGTGACGCCGGTGGAGAGATCGGAGAGCAGGTAGAGCGCCGTGCCGCCGACCTCGTCGATGCTGACGGTGCGTCCGAGCGGCGAGTTGCGCTTCTGGAAATTGTACATCAGCCGAGCATCCGCCACACCGGCGCCGGCGAGCGTCCTGACCGGACCGGCCGAGATGGCGTTGACCCGGATGTTCTCCAGCCCGAAGTCCATGGCGAGATAGCGCACCGAGCTCTCGAGCGCCGCCTTGGCGACGCCCATGACGTTGTAGTTGGGCATCACCCGGGTCGAGCCGCCGTAGGTGAGCGTGATGATCGAGCCGCCGTTCGGCATCATCGCCGCGGCGCGCTTGGCGATCTCGGTGAACGAGAAGCAGGAGATCACCATGGTGCGCGAGAAGTTCTCGCGGGAGGTGTCGGCGT
>CALMFH010000027.1 GCA_937864925.1 uncultured Alphaproteobacteria bacterium
CCTGACCGAGATCCTCAAGGCCAACGTCGCCGATCTGCTCTCCTACGCCGACGTCGCCAAGCTGGTCGCCGACCTGCCCAAGGAGCAGCACAAGCTCTACGAGGACATCGTCCCGTCGCAGATCAACCTGTCCGGCATCCAGCGCGTCCTCCAGGGCCTGCTCGCCGAGCGGGTGTCGATCCGCGATCTCGGCACCATCCTCGAGGGCGTCGCCGAGGCGGTCGCCTATTCGCGCTCGGTACAGATCATCACCGAACACGTCCGCGGTCGTCTCGCCCGCCAGATCTCGGCGGCGAACCTGTCGCCGATGGGTTACCTGCCGATCCTCGCCATGTCGCCGGCCTGGGAGGTCGCCTTCGCCGAGGCGCTGGTCGGCGAGGGCGAACAGCGGAGCCTCGCCATGGCGCCGTCCAAGCTGGGAGAGTTCGTCAACGCCGTGCGCGACGGCTTCGAGGACGCCGCCCGCATCGGCGAGATCCCGGTACTGTTGACCAGCCCCGGCATCCGCGCCCACGTCCGCTCCATCGTCGAGCGCTTCCGCCCCCACACGGTGATCATGAGCCAGGCCGAAGTCCACCCGCGCATGCGGTTGAAGACGGTGGGCTCGATCTGACCACGACGTGGTCCGGCGGTTCCGGGCGGGACCCGGCGCCCGGCCGGTCCGGCACCGCGTCCACGTCACCTCGGCCGAGGCGGAGTGCCCACCGGTCGCGGCTCCGCGTCGGATGAGGCGGATCGGTCACACCGGCGCCCGAACCGGCGCCGATTCGGACGAGATGCTTGCGAGCCGATCGACGGCTGGTCATCTTCGCCTAACCATCTCGAGCCATGCTCGGGAAAGTTCCGGGCCGCACCGGCCGTCGCGTCCGAGGTTCTTCGATGTTCCGCCGTCTCTCCCTCGCTCTGGTCCTTCTCGCCGCCGGTCTCGGCTCCGCTCACGCCGAGGACATGATCGTCACCCTCGGCGGTGGTCCGAAGGTGGAACCGGGCTGGGACGGCTCGAAGTCCTACGTGCTGTCGCCCTTCCCGATCATCGGCCTGCGCTTCCTGCGCTCGCCGCTGACCGGCGAGCCGACCACCGACACCGGCTTCGGCGTCGCGCCGTCGTTCCGCTATCTGGAGAAGCGCCACTTCGGCGCCGCCTCGACGATGGCCGGCCTGCCCGACGTCGCCACCGCCTTCGAGGCCGGCCTGACGGTCGACTACACCGATCGCAACTGGCGCGCCTTCGTCACCGCCCGCCAGGGCTTCGGCGGCCATCACGGCCAGATCTTCGAGCTCGGCCTCGACGGCATCCTCCACCCGATGGCGAAGCTGACGCTCGAGGCGGGGCCGCGCATCTCCTTCGCCACCTCGGACTACATGCGCACCTATTACGGCATCTCCCCGGCCGATGCGGTCGTCGTCGGCACCGCGCCCTACGCGCCCGGCGGCGGCTATCGCGGTGCCGGTCTGGCGGCACACGCCACCTGGGACATCGACCGCAACTGGCTGGTGCGCGGCGAGACGTCGTGGACGCACCTCTCCGACGCGATCGCCAAGTCGCCGATCATGCGCGCCGAGGGCAATCGCGAGCAGTTCTCGATCGGCGTCGGTTGGCGCTGAGCCGACCGTGGCCGTCCTCGACACCGCCCTGAACGGTTATACCGAGCTGCCGCCCGGCAAGCTCGCCGCCGCGGTGATCCATCTAGAACAACGCACCCGGCCCGCCCCACGCCCCGCGCCGGCGCTCGCCGACGTCGCCCTCGAACGCCTCACCGACGCCGACATCGATCGCTACCTCGCCCTCTTCGCCGCCGTCGGCGAACCCTGGCTGTGGTTCGGCCGGCGGATCATCCCCCGCGCCACTCTCGCCGCCATCCTCGCCGACGCGGCGGTCGAGGCCTTCGCGGTGACGCGTGACCGCGTCGACGTCGGCCTCCTCGAAATCGACGCCCGCACGGTGGGAGAGGTCGAACTCGCCTATTTCGGCCTGGTGCCAACGGCGCTCGGCGCCGGCCTCGGCCGCTGGGCGATGAACCGCGCGCTGGACAAGGCCTGGGCTCGCGAGCCCACCCGCGTCCACGTCCACACCTGCAATCTCGATCACCCGCAGGCGCTCGACTTCTACATCCGTTCCGGCTTCGTGCCCTATGCGCGATCGATCGAGATCGCCGACGACCCGCGCCTCACCGGCCATCTGCCGCGAAGCGCCGGCCCGCATGTGCCGTTGATCGCGGGCTGAGCCGCGGTGGCGCGACGGCGAAACGAAACCGGCCGCCCCGAAGGCGGCCGTCTCGTGATTCACACGGTCGGATGCGCCGGTCTCGGCCCCGGGTCGGGGAGTGGACCCGGTCGGGCCGCGCTTCAGCGCCCGAAGGCGTGGCGGCGTCCGGCGATCTCGTCGAGGCTCTCCTGTTCGGCCGCATCGCGCTCGGCGCGTTCGCGCAACTGATCGCGCTCCTCGATCAGCTCGATCTTCTTCAGGTCCTCGACCGCCGACGACAACTCGTCGCGCGCGCCGGCGAGCTTCACCTCGAGGTCGTGGATCGACACCTTGAGATTGTCGCGCCGCTGGATCGCGGCCTTGGCGAAGGTCGGATAGGCGAAATGGGCGACGTCGTGGATGCCGACACGATTCTGTTCGGCGACGATCTGATCGTCGAGATCGGAGACCATGCGATTGAAATCGGCGATCATCATTTCGATCTGCGTCACCTGTCGACGTTTCTCGTCGACCTGGAAACGCTTCAGGCGGATCAGACTGTCCCGGGACTTCATGACTCGATACTCCCCATGTTCGAGGATCGATCATAGGGGACAACAGTTGCCGAAAGGTGAGTCGCGCCGCGCCTCATGACAGGATCGCCCTCAGCCGTTCGTAGCCGTGGGCGAGCGAGGTCGATTCCTCTTTGCCCTGCGTCAGGAAGGCCTCGAAGGCCGGATTGAGCCGGATCGCCGCGTCGACCTCCGGGCTCGACCCCGCCCGATAGGCACCGAGGCGGATCAACTCCTCCATGTCGGCGTAGGTGGACATCAGCCGCTTGGCTTCGAGGATCGCCGGCCGCTCGGCCTCCGGCACCGAGCGCGGCATGGTGCGCGACACGCTCTTCAGCACGTTGATCGCCGGATAGCGCCCACGCTCGGCGATCTGCCGTTCCATCACGATGTGCCCGTCGAGAATGCCTCTGACCGCATCGGCGACCGGCTCGTTGTGGTTGTCGCCCTCCACCAGCACGGTGAAGAGCCCGGTGATCGATCCCGACCCGACCCGGCCCGGTCCGGCCCGTTCGAGCAGGCGCGGCAACTCGGTGAAGACCGTCGGCGTGTAGCCCTTGGAGGCGGGCGGCTCGCCGGCCGCCAACCCGATCTCGCGCTGCGCCATGGCGAAGCGGGTGACCGAGTCCATCAGGCACAGCACGTCGGCACCCTGGTCGCGGAAATACTCGGCGACCGAGAGGGTGAGATAGGCCGCCTGGCGGCGCATCAGCGCCGGCTCGTCCGAAGTCGCCACCACCACCACCGAGCGGGCGAGCCCCGCCTCGCCGAGGTCGTCCTCGATGAACTCCTGCACCTCGCGGCCGCGCTCGCCGACCAGCCCGATCACCGCCACGTCGGCCGAGGTGTAACGCGCCAGCATGGAGAGCAACACCGACTTGCCGACACCCGAGCCGGCGAAGATGCCCATGCGCTGGCCACGGCAGCAGGTGACGAAGGTGTTGAGCGCACGGACGCCGAGATCGATCGGCCGACCCACCCGCGCCCGCTCTCCCGCCGGCGGCGGCGGTGCGCGCAAGTGTCGCGCTTCGGCGCCCTGCGGCAGCGGCCCCTTGCCATCGAGCGGTTCACCGAGCGCATTGACCACCCGGCCGAGCCACGCCTCCGACGGTCTGACCGACCCATCGGCGGCCACCACCACGGCGCGGCAGCCCATCCGCACCCCCTCGAGCGCTCCGAACGGTAGGCAAAGCGCCTTCGCACCCTCGAAACCGATGACCTCGGCCGGCACCGAGCGGCCGGAGGCGGCGTCGATCGCCAGTCGCGACCCGACGCTCATCTCGTGCACCGGCCCCGCGACCTCGATCAACAGACCGCGCACCCCGACGACACGGCCGAAGGTCGTCGTCGCGGGCAGTTCGGCGATCTCGCGGATCAACGAGTCCATGGTGACGAATCGGTCTCCCGAAAGGACGTGGGACGAGCCTCGCCAGTAACGCGTTGTTAACGGCCTTCGTCAAACAATATGAACGAGCGGGCGATGTGGGGTCGCGCGCGAAGCTCCGTCGGAAGACCTCCAAGAGGTGATTCGAGAGAGTCGGTTAGCGGTATCACTTAAAGTGACGCCTTAATTCGGATCTTCTCAGATTCCTCTTTTGAATCAGGGCGCTGACGAGTTTTGCCGATCAGACTCGAGACGGCGCTTGCCGAGGCGAATCAGATTCTGTTAACCATTGTCCGGTACGCTACCGAGTCGGGGTTGATGGGGTGTCGATCGCAGCGGCTGTCGGGGGCCGATGCGCCAAGCCCGGGTGAAGGCGACAAAGGGGATTGGCATGCGCGTACTGCTCATCGAAGACGACAGCGCCACCGCGCAGAGCATCGAGTTGATGCTCAAGTCGGAGAACTTCAACGTCTACACCACGGATCTGGGCGAAGAGGGCATCGACCTCGGTAAGCTCTACGACTACGACATCATTCTTCTGGACCTGAACCTCCCCGACATGTCGGGTTACGAGGTCCTCCGGACGCTCCGCGTGTCGAAGGTGAAGACCCCCATCCTCATCCTGTCGGGTCTGGCCGGCATCGAGGACAAGGTGCGCGGTCTCGGCTTCGGCGCCGATGACTACATGACCAAGCCCTTCCACAAGGACGAATTGGTCGCCCGCATCCACGCCATCGTCCGCCGCTCCAAGGGCCATGCCCAGTCGGTCATCACCACCGGCGATCTGGTGGTGAACCTCGACACCAAGACGGTGGAAGTGAATTCCCAGCGCGTGCATCTGACCGGCAAGGAATATCAGATGCTGGAGCTGCTCTCGCTGCGCAAGGGCACCACCCTGACCAAGGAGATGTTCCTCAACCATCTCTACGGCGGCATGGACGAGCCCGAACTGAAGATCATCGACGTCTTCATCTGCAAGCTGCGCAAGAAGCTCGCCTCGGCGACCGGCGGCAAGAACTACATCGAGACGGTGTGGGGCCGCGGCTACGTGCTGCGCGAGCCCGACGAGAACGACGTCTACCAGGACATCGCCTGAGCGTTCCCCCGACGCCATCCCCGGACTACGCGAGACCCCGCCGATCGCCTCGGCGGGGTTCTTCGTTCGCGGCACCGGTGATCATGACGGCCGAGATGCGGCATCGCCGTCCAGCCGTCGCATCGCCTCCCGTCTCAGCGCCGCTTCAACGTCGCGGAGGCGCTACCGCCGGAGGAGTCCGAATAGCTGTAGGAGGCGGTGTCGGCACCGGTCTTCTTCAGTCGGACCTGACCGTTCAGTGAGCCGACGCCGAGAGTGACGGCGGAGCCCGACACGGCGGCCGTGTTCACCGGGACCGAAGATCCGCGGAATTGGTAGGTCACCCGATCGCCGGAAACCGTGACGACGACGTCTCCGCCCTTCTGGGTGACGCCCGCCCACGTCCCGTCCCAGCCCGCATCCTTGGCCGAAGCCGACGAGAGGGCGAGAGCGAGACCACCGGCGAAAGCGGAAGTGAAGAAGAATCTTCGATTCATGGGGCTGTTTCCTCGGCGCTCGATTGGAGATGAAGTGACGGCGCCGGACCATTCTTCGAGAGATCGTCCGACCGCCATCCCCCAAATGGGTCATCGCGAGGCGACCGGAACGATGGCGTGCGACCGGGGACCGCGACCGGACGCCTCACCCCAGCCCGTGCGGGAACGGATCTTGCCGGTCGAGCAGCAGCCGCGCGTCGGCCGTCACCCAGGCCGAACCGGTGATGGTCGGGATCAGCGCGCCACCCTCCTCCAGCCGATAGCGGCCGGTGAAGCGCGAGCCGACGACGCTCTCCTGCACCCAGGTCTCGCCCGGCCCCAGCTTCCCGTGGGCGGCGAGACAGGCGAGTTTGGCGCTCGTGCCCGTTCCGCAGGGCGAGCGGTCGTATTCGCCGCCCGGGCAGAGCACGAAGTTCCGCCCCATGCCGCCCTCGGTCTGCGGCGGGCCGAAGAGCTCGACGTGGTCGATCTCCGCCCCACCCTCGCCGGTGATGCCGGCCGCCACCAGCGCCGCCTTCACCGCCTCGGCCTCGACCGTCAACTGCGTGCGGTGAGCGAGATCGATCGGCGTCTTCACGCTGTCGGTCAGGAAGAACCAGTTGCCGCCCCAGGCGACGTCGCCGATCACCCGCCCGAGCCCCGGCACCTCGACACTCACGTCGGCGCGATGCACCCGCGCCGGCACGTTCTCCACCGCTACCCGGTTCTTCGTCTCGAGCGTCACCTCCACGGTTCCGACCGGCGTCTCGAAGCGATGGGTGCCGAGCCCGATCCGGCCGAGATGAGCGAGCGTCACGGCGACGCCGATGGTGCCGTGGCCGCACATGCCGAGATATCCGACGTTGTTGAAGAAGATGATGCCGGTGACCGCCATGGGATCGACCGCCGGCACCAGCAGGGCGCCGACCAGCGCATCGAAGCCACGCGGCTCGTTCATGGTGAAACGGCGGACGTGGTCGAAGTCGCGGGCGAAGATCGCCCGCCGCTCGGCGAGTGTCCCCGCGCCGAGGTCCGGCCCGCCCTCGATGATCACCCGCGTCGGCTCACCTTCCGTGTGGCTGTCGATGACCCGCATGGCGCCCTCCTCAGCGGCCGTCCCAGGTGTCGTACCACGCCCGAAACTGGGCGAGCGCCCGATCCGCATGCGCCGCCTGCGCCGGCGACAGGGCATCGGCCGGGTTGAAGTGCAGCGCATATTCGGCGTGTCCGACCGCCACCATCAGGTGCTTGTAGTAGAGGACGAGATCCGCCCCCTCGTCGAAGGAGGAGAGCACCGCGAGCGCCTCGTCGAGTTCCCGCGCCCGCCGCCGCGCCACCGCATCACCCACCGCCGCCGCCTCACACAACGCGACGAGATGCAGGATCTCTTTCGGCAGCACGTTGCCGATACCGGTGATCGCGCCGGTGGCGCCGCAGTCGACGTAGCCGTGGACCACCTGGGTGTCGACGCCGACCATCAGGGTGAGCTCGGGATGACCCGAGGTGATGTGTTGCGCCGCATAGGTGAGCGAGGCCGCACCGCCGAACTCCTTGAAGCCGACGAGATGCGGGGCGCGCGAGCGCAGGTCGAAGAACAGATCGGCCTTGGTCTCGAAACCGTAGTAGGGGCTGTTGTAGATCACCGACGGCAGGTCGACGCCGGCGGCGAGCACCGCGTCGAAATGCGCCCGCTGCGCCGCGATCGACGAGCCGCGCGACAGCACACGCGGGATCAGCATCAAACCGGCCGCTCCCACCTTCTTGGCATGCGCCGCGATCGCCGCCGCACGGGCGGTGTTCTGCGCCCCGGTTCCGACCACCACCGGCAGCCCGGACTTCACCAGCCGCTCGACGCCCTCCATGCGCTCCTCGTCGGTGAGGAGCGGCCAGTCGCCCATCGAGCCGCAGTAGACCACCGCCGACATGCCGACATCGATCAGATGCCGCCCCATCCGCACCAGTGCGTCGAAATCGGGCTTGCGCTCCGGCGTGCACGGGGTCATCAGGGCGGGCATGGTGCCGGCGAACAGTGGTTTCGACATGGCGGACTCCGTCGGTGGAGATCAGGGACGAACCGCCAGCATCACCCGAACCGGCCACCGTGTCTTGTCGGAAGTGGGAGTGGGAAATGGGCGATCGGCACAACTCCGCCGGCGAAGCGATCGAGACGGCCGCGCGCGACGTCCGCGCCCGTTTCCTCGCCGCCGTCGGTCGCCCGCTGTTCTGTGAGGATCTGTTCGACGCCGTCCCCGACATCGTCTTCTTCGTCAAGGACGCCGCCGGCCGCTATGTCGCGGTCAACCGCACGCTCGTCACCCGCACCGGTCGTCGCGGCAAGGACGATCTCCTCGGTCGCACCGCCGAAGCGGTCTTCCCCGGTGCGCTCGGCGTCGAGATCGCCCGCCAGGACGCCGCCGTCCTGACGAATGGCCGCCCCATCCACGGCCGGCTGGAGCTGCACCTCTACCCCGACGGCGAGGAGGGTTGGTGCCTGACCTGGAAGGAACCGATCCTCGACGCCGCCGGTTCCATCGTCGGCCTTTCCGGTATCTCCCGCGACCTCCAGGCGCCCTCCGACGAGCGAGCCGACCTCGCCGGCCTCCAAGCCGTGATCGAGCACGTCCATACCCACCTCGACCGGCCGCTGCGCGTCGCCGACCTCGCGCGCCGCGCCGGCCTCACCGCCTTCCGTCTCGATCAGCGCCTTCGGGCCCTCTTCGGTCTCTCCGCCGGTCAATATCTGACGCGCGCCCGCATCGAGGCGGCTCGCTCGCTGCTCAGGACGACCGACCGGACGATCGCCGCCATCGCGCTGGACTGCGGATATGCCGATCAGGCCGCCTTCACCCGCCAATTCCGCAAATCCGTCGGCCTCACCCCGTCGCAGTACCAACGTCATCACCGCCCCGGCTGAGCGAAGCTGTCGGTCTCTCACCGAAACGAAGAACCCCGCCGAAACCGGCGAGGTTCTCGTGATCCGCAGCGATCGAGCCGTTGGAAACGGCCTGTCTCACTGGCAGGACGTGCCGACCAACTTGTAGTGGTCCGGTTCGACCATGCGTCGGGTTTCGATGTAGACCGCCGGGTAGCGCATGCGATCCCAACGATCGCCGGTGATAGCCCAGCCGGTCGACGACTTCTGGACGAGTTTCCCGCGGGTATTCACCACGAAGGTGGCCGGTACGTATTCCTTCTTGTAGCAGGCGATATATTGGGAGACACCCTGCTTCACCGCGTAAGTTTCCGCCTGAGCGGCGCCAGTGACGGCGAATACTCCGAAAATCGCAGAGGCGATCACAATTCGTTTCATATCTCTACTCCCCTCGACATGACCTCCTACTTGCCGCAACCGAGACGTTAACCAAATGCTGCCCATAGGTCAAATGCCCGCCGCCCGTGAATACATGAAGCGGGCGGAATCAAAAAGAATTCAGCGCGGGCATGGCCCGCGCTGCTGATTTATCACATTGTATATTTTTACGATCGTTTTCAGGGACGAACGACCGAGAGTCGTGGCGCGATCGCCGGACGGAGTGCACCGGCCGCCCCCGTGGGCGCCGTCGTGCCGAGCGTCCCGGTGGCGAGCCCACGCGGCGGCGTCGCGGCCGCCGCAGCGCCGCCGAGCTGGTAGAGGCCGCGTTTCTCGGTCATCGGCTTGAAGGCGTCGGTGAGCCCGACCACCGTCTCGGCCGCACCGAGTACCAGGAAGCCGTCCGCCGGCATCATCTTCGAGATCCGCCCGAGGATGTCCACCTTGGTCGGGTTGTCGAAATAGATCAGCACGTTGCGACAGAAGACGATGTCGAACTGGCCGAGCGTGGAGAAGTTCTCCAGCAGGTTCAGCTTGCGATACTGCACCATCGACCGCAGCGTCGAAGAGATCTGCCAAGTGTCGCCGTTCTGGGTGAAGTACTTGAGCAGGTGATTGATCGGCAGTCCGCGCTGCACCTCGAACTGCGAATAGACCCCGGCCCTGGCCTTGTCCAACACCTCGTTGGAGAGGTCGGTGCCGATGATCTCGATGCGCCAACCGGCGAGCTTGGCCTCGGCCTCCTTCAGGCACATGGCGAGCGAATAGGGCTCCTGGCCGGTCGAGGCCGCGGCACACCAGATCCGCAGCCGGCGCTCGCGCGCCCGCGCCTCCAGCATCTTCGGCAACATCGTGTCGACGAAGTGCTCGAACGGCGTCTTGTCGCGGAAGAAGAAGGATTCGTTGGTGGTCATCGCCTCGACCACCGCCTCGCAGATCCGGCTCTGCCCCGGCTCCTTCATCTTGGCGACCAGCGCCGAGATCGAAGCGAGGCCGGCCTTGCGCGCCACCGGCAGGAGCCGGCTCTCGATCAGGTACTGCTTCTCCGCGGTCAGAACGAGACCCGACTGCTGCTTGAGATAGCCCCTCAGATAGTCGTACTCGTTCGGCGTCATCGCCTACCCCCCAGGATACGCACGATCTTGCCGCCGATCTGATCGAGCGGCAGGATCTCGGCCGCGGCACCCGCCTGCGCCACGGCGCCCGGCATGCCCCAGACCACACTCGATTCCTCGTCCTGCGCGATCACCGAGCCACCGCCGTCGGCGATGCGCTTGGCGCCGGCGGCACCGTCGTGACCCATGCCTGTCAGGACACAGGCCAGGATCGCCGAGCCGAAGATCGGCACGGCACTGTCGAACAGCGGATCGACCGCCGGCTTGCAGAAGTTGACCGGCGGCAGATCGTTGAGCAGCACCACGGTCTCCGTGCCCTGCTTGCCGATCACCATGTGGCGGCCGCCGGGCGCGACGTAGATGCGGCCGGGCATCAGCGGCTCGCCGTGCACGCCTTCCGCCGCGCGGCGCCCCGCCGCCTTGGTGATGTGCTCGGCCAGGATCGAGGTGAAGGTCGCCGGCATGTGCTGGGTGATCAGCACCGGCAGGTTGGCGATCGCCGGGCCGATCTCGGCGAAGAGCTTGGTCAACGCCTGTGGCCCACCGGTCGAAGAGCCGATCAACAGCACCCGCGGCGCGACCGAAGAATAGGAGCGCAGTTGCGGCGCCGCCGCGGTCGGCGCGACGCGTGGCTGCGACGGCGCGAAGGAGCGTGCCGGCGCGGCGGCCGACGGTTGGGTCGCGTGAGCCGTCCCGGAGGTCGGCGCCGGAGCTCGCGCCGTCGGGAACGCCCCCGACCGCCCGGCGCGCATCTGCGCCCGCTGGCCGAGCGTCCTGACCTTCTGGATCACCTCGTTGCGGAAATCGGCCGAGGTGGTGACACCGGAGTTCGATTCCGGTTTCGGCACGTAATCCGCGGCACCGAGCGACAGGCATTTGAGCGAGATCTCGGCGTTGCGCCGGGTCAACGTCGAGGCCATCACCACGACGAGGCCGGGCTTGGCGCGCAGCATCAACGGCAGCGCCGTGATGCCGTCCATCTCCGGCATCTCGACGTCGAGCACCACCACGTCCGGGTTGGAGCGAGCGACGTCGTCGACCGCGAGTTTGCCGTTGCGGTGACTGGCCACCACCGCCAGCGCCGGATCCTCGTCGATCCAACGGCTGATCAGGCCACGCACCACGACCGAATCGTCGACGACCATGACGCGAACCGGATCCGTGACCGTCGCGTTGGGCCTGTCGACGGCCGCGCTCGAACCGAAAGCCATGCCGACCTCCTCAGATCAGACCGACTTCGGCGAACTTCGCTTCCACGATCTCGCGGTCGAACGGCTTCATGATGTATTCGTCGGCACCGGCTCGCATCGCCTTGGCGATGTGGGCGACGTCGTTCTCGGTGGTGCAGAACACCACCTTCGGCTTCTCGCCGCCCGGCTCGCGCCTGAGCTGTGCCAGGAACTCCAGCCCGTCCATCACCGGCATGTTCCAGTCGAGCAGGATGGCCTCGGGCATACCTTTTCGGCACGCCTCGAGAGCCTTCATGCCGTCTTCGGCCTCGGCGATCTCGAAGGAGAGATCCTCGAGAATACGTCGCGCGACCTTTCGGATGACACTCGAATCGTCGACGACCAGGCAGTTCTTCATCGTGAACACTCCAGAGAATTCGCTGCGTCAGGCGGCGATCGCCTCGGCCATGCCGCCGAGGACGCGATCCACGTCGAGGATCACCATCAATTGACCGTTGAGACGGTGCACGCCGCCCGAGATCGCCGCCCACCGGGCGTCGAGATTGACCGGGTTGGGTTCGCGACCCGCGGTCGGCAGGTCGAGCACTTCGCCGACGTTGTCGATCAGGAGACCGTAGCTCTCGCCCTTCGATTCGATACCGACCGCCATCGCGGTGCCGCCGTCCTGGCGCGGCGGCAGATGCAGCCGCCGACGCATGTCGATCGCCGTGACGATGCGACCGCGCAGGTTGAGCACGCCGGCGATCTCCGGCCGCGACAGCGGTACGCGGGTGATCGACTCCGGCACGAAGACGTCGTGGACGCGCTCGATCGGCAGGCCGAACAGCTGTCCACCGATCACCACCGTGACGTACTGGATGGACTCGTTGAGACCGTTGACGTCGTCGCTCATGCGGCAACTCCGAGTTCGTGGGTGGTGACTTCCTTGAGCGCGGCGATCAGACCCGGCCGGTCGAACTTGGCGATGTAGTCGTCGAAACCCGACTGGCGGCCACGCTCGATCGAGGCCGGCGTGCACATCGACGACAACGCCAGGATCGGGATCTGCCTGAGGCGCGGATGACGCTTCACCGCTTCGGCGAATTCGAAGCCGTTCATCTCGGGCATCTCGATGTCGGAGACGATGACGTCGAAGCGGCGGCCGTGCTCGAGCATGTCGAGGGCTTCCGGCGCCGAGGCGCAGACGGTGACCTGATAGCCGGCGGCCTTGAGCACCGGGCCGAGCATGTTGCGGAAGAACGGCGCGTCGTCGACGAACAGCAGCGAGCGGGTCAGCGCCTCGCTGGAGATCTCCTTGCGGCGGAACCAGTCCTCGAAGGCCTGCGGCAGGAAGTGACCGATGTCGACCACTTCCGTCGCCTTGCCCTTGACCACCGCCGAGCCGAGCATCCCGGCGCGCTCCGAGCCGACCTCGATGTCGAGCCGATCCTCGACGATGTCGATGATCTCGTCGACGACCAGACCCATCGAACGACCGGCGTCGGAGAACACCAGCATCGGCAGGCTGCCCTCGGTCTTGCGCTGGGCGTATTCGTCGAAGTAGACCAGCGGCATCAGCGAGCCGCGGTACTGGACGAGGTCACGCCCGTTCGAGCGCTCGACCTTGTCGACCGAGAATTCCTCGAGCCGGGTGACCAACGACAGCGGCACCGCCTTGGGCTCGTGCGAGCCGGCACGGAACAACAGCAGCGACACCATCTGCGCCGTGTCGCGGGCCCGCTCCTCCTCGTGATCGACCTCCTCGGTGGTCCCGGCCGACTGGCTCGGGCCGATCGCCTGGGCGATGCCGTTGGGGTCGACGATCATGATCACCGAGCCGTCACCGAGGATGGTGTTGCCGGAGAACATGTTGATGTGACGCAGCATCGTCGACATCGGCTTGACCACGATCTCTTCCGTGTGGAAGACCGCGTCGACCACCACACCGAAGGTCTGCTGACCGACCTGCATGACGACGATGAAGCCGTCCTCCTCGGAGACCGGCTCCTTGGCCTCGCCGCCGATCGTCGTGATGTCGAGCAGCTTGGAAAGGTGGACGAGCGGCAGCAACTTGTTCCGCAGGCGCAGCACCGGCGTGTCGCGGATGCGCTCGATGCGATGCTCGGAATTCTGTTGGGCCCTGACCAGTTCGACCACCGACAGCTGCGGGATGGCGAAGCGGTCGCCGGCCGACTCGACGATCAGCGTCGAGACGATGGCCAGCGTCAGCGGGATCTTGATGGTGAAGGTGGTTCCCTTGCCCGGCACGCTCTTCAGATCGACGGTGCCGCCGATCGCATCGATGTTGGTCTTGACCACGTCCATGCCGACGCCGCGGCCGGAGACGTTGGTGACCTTGGCGGCGGTCGAGAAGCCGGGCGCGAAGACGTACTTGTAGATCTGCGCTTCCGACATCTTCTCGAGCTCGAACTCGCTGGCGAGCCCGTTGTCGACGATCTTCTGCCGGATCTTCTCCATGTCGAGGCCGCGACCGTCGTCGGCGATCTCGATGATGATGTGGCCGCCCTCGTGATAGGCGGAGAGGCGGATCGTGCCCCTCTCCGACTTGCCGGCGGCTTTGCGCTGGTCGGGTCCCTCGAGACCGTGATCGGCCGAATTGCGCACCATGTGGGTGAGCGGATCCTTGATCAGCTCCAACACCTGGCGATCGAGTTCGGTCTCCTGACCGATCATCTCGAGCTCGATCTGCTTGCCGAGTTCCGCCGAGAGATCGCGCACGATGCGCGGCAGCTTCTGCCAGGCGTTGCCGATCGGCTGCATCCGGGTCTTCATCACCCCTTCCTGCAGCTCGGCGGTGACGTTGGAGAGCCGCTGCAGCGGCACCTTGAACTCGCTGTCCTCGTGACGGCGGACGATCTCGAGCAGCTGGTTACGGGTCAGCACCAGTTCCGAGACCATGGTCATCAGATGTTCGAGAGTGTCGACCGCGACGCGGATGGTCTGGGCCGCGACACCGCCGGCCTTGGCCTCGCCGTCGCCTTCCTTCTCCTTGGCCTCGACCTTGGATGCGGCGGCCTTGGCGGCACGCGCCGGAGGGGCGGCGGCCGGTGCCGGTTCGGCGGCGGCCGGCTCGGCGGTGGCCGTCGGTTCCGCTGCGGTCTCGCGGAAGGCGCGCTCGAGCTCGTCGAGCGACACCTCGCCCGGACGCAGCTGGCGCTCCAGCACCTGATAGATCAGCGCTCCCTCGGTGTGTTTCGGCACCTCCGCCACCGGCTCGGGGACCTTGCCCGCCTCGGCCATGTGCTCAAGCTGGGAGATCAGGTCCTCGTCGGAGCCCGACGGTTCCTGCTCGGTCGCCTCGAGGTCGGCGACGAGTTGTTTGATCCGGTCGATCGACTGGAGAACCAGGGTCACCGCAGCTTCGGTGACCGGTACGCCGTCGCGGAACTTGCCCATCAGCGTTTCGGCCGCGTGGGCGATGGCTTCGAGCCGCGGCAGCCCGAGGAAGCCGCAGGTTCCCTTGATTGTGTGGACCAGACGGAAGATGTTGCCGAGAATCTTCTCGTTGTTCGGGTCCTGCTCGAACTTGACCAGTTCGACGTCGACGACGTCGAGGCTCTCGTTCGTTTCCGTGAGGAATTCGCGCAGCAGATCGTCCATGGCCCCTACCTTCATCCGGTCGTCGACGGGGTCGTCGGGCGGGGTCTCCCCCGGGTCATGGATCGAGTATCGAGACAAAGCGTTAAGAGAGGATTGCCGGAACCTCTCCCATTCGAGCCGGATGTAAAGAACTCGCTAGGATTCCAGCGGCTTCCCCTGCGAGATGCGGTCGACGCACCGACACGACTTCTCGACCGCCCAGGACGTGGCGTCCCATGCCCATGACGAACGCAAGTAGAAATCGAGTGAATCCGGTCGTCCTACTCGGCGCGGCGACGAGATGCCGGCCCCGAAGCGAAGCATTCGACCATGATCGAGTGGTGTCACGTGGCGGCGGAGCGCGCCGTGATCGGGGTCGGCGACGACCACCGATGGTTCATCCGGCGACATCGCTCGGTGCAGCGTCGGCGACGCTGCGAGGTGAGGCGCGGAACACCACCGTGTCTCCGTCCTTGGTGACGCTCACCTCCATGCCGGCGGCCCGCGCCAGGAGACCGGCATAGATCGGCTGGATCATGTGCGCATCGGGGACGTGGTCGCCCATGTCGCCGGTAAGGAAGCCCTCGACGTTCGCCGGAATGCGGGCATTGGTGCCCTCGCAGGTCAGGGTGAAGGTCGGCGCCTCGGCCGCCCCGGTCACCACCACCTTGATGACACCGCCGCGCGGGATCGCATGGCCGGCGATGAGAATGAGGTTGAGCAGCAGCTTGACCAGATTCTTCGGCATCAGCACCCGCGTCGCGGTCCACGACAGCGTCGCCTTCTCACCCGCCATGAAACCCTTGGCGACGGTTTCGGCATCGCCGAGATCGATCGAGGCACCGGCCGATCCCGCCGCCCCGAAGGCGAGGCGGGCGAACTGCAGCTTGGCCGAGGCCTGACGCGCACTCTTGTGGATCAGGTCCATGGCGAAGGTGCGCATGTCCTCGTTGGTGTCCTCCTCCAGCACCTCGAGCCCGTTGGTGATCGCACCGACCGGCGAGATGATGTCGTGACAGACGCGGCTGGCGATGAGCGCGGCGAGATCGAGAGCGACGATGTCCGACGTGTCGGCCATGGACGGAGAGCTCCTCGGAAACGAGCGACGGGCGAGCGCCGATCGCGGCCGAATCGACCGCGGCGGATGCCTTCGAGGGTTACAGAGGTGCGCGGCGCTTTTCAAACCGGCCGCGAGACGCAGGCGCGTCAGCTCGCACGCCCCGGTGCACCGGTCGTCGGCTTCTGAGCGGCTCGGAGCGCCCGGATCCGATCCGCCAGGCTCGGCCGCGGACCATCGACCCCGGACGAAGTCGCGAGGATCTCGGCGATCTTGCCGTCGCCGTTCTCCACCGCACCGGTCAGCCGCACCATCTCGGCGGCGAGATCGGCGATGTCTTCGCGCAACTTCGCCCGCGTCGCCGAACCGCCGGCCGGACCGGTCTCGGTTTCCCGCAGCGCCGCGGCGAGGCGATCGCGTTCGCGCTCGGCCGCCTCCAGGCGGCTCTCGAGATCGCGGGTCCGGTTCTCCAGCAGTTCGACGCTGTGTTCGACGTTGTCGCCGGGGCGCGGCGCGCCATCGCCGCTCTCGAGCTTCTGCGACAGTGCCGCGATCCGGGCATTGGCCGAGGTCAACGCCTGGCGCGACCGTTCCAGTTCGCGCTGCCGGCGGTCGGCGATCTCCTCGCGATCGGCGACGTCGGCGACCAGCCGTTCGATCCGACGATCGAGTCGATCGGCCCGGTCCTTCTCCTGCGCCACCACGGTCTCGGCCAGACCCAACGTCTTGCGCAACTCGTCGATGCGCCCGTTCTTCTGCCGGACCTCCGATTCCAGTGCCTCGATCCGCGTCTGCTTGGCGTCGATGTCCAGTCTGCGCGTCGCGAGTTCGACGTCTCGGCCTCCGATCGTGCCGTGCAACGAGGCGATCGTCGCCTCGTGATCGGCGATGGTCTCCTCGTGTCGGGCGATCGTCGCGTCGCGCGCTACCAGATCCTCGGCGCGTTCGGCCAGCATGGTGTCCCGCACCACGATCTCGGCGCCGAGAGCGGCTTCGCGCGCCAGCCCCGCCTCCACCCGCGCGACCTCCGCGTCACGGGCCTGCCGCATCTCGTCGAGAGCGATGGTCTGACGACCCACCGCCACCCGTTCCTCGGTGTTGCGCCGGCGCAGATCGGAGAGTGTCAGTTCGAAGCGGCGCACGTCACGGGCGAAGCGGGCCGATTGAAGATCCTTCTCGGCCAACGCTGCCGCCGCATCGGCCGGCACACTCGCCGCGATCCGTCGCGTGGTCAGCCGCACCGCGCGCCGCCACGAGGCGGCCATCACGACGAGCGCCAGCACCGCGGCCACGAGAAAGCCGAGCGCGAACCACATCGCCCACTCGATCGTCATCGGCCGTCTCGCCCCACTCGTCCCGCGTCGACCCTACCGCCCGTCTCGATAACATCTTCCACGCGCCGACGCGACCGGCGCTCGCGACGACGTGAACCGGGGTCACGGGACGACCGCCGCTCCTGTCGCCGAGCCTCCGAACCGATCGATGGCGAGCCGTTCGTGGCCCTCGCGCCGCGGCGGCGGACGAGAAGCCTACGCCGTTCGACGCTCGGAGGCACCGGCGTCGCCGCGCCCCCTCAGAAGGGGTTCCAGGTGGCGGTCGGGGTGAACTTCAGATAGCCGAGATTGACGCCGAGCCGGAGCCCGACGCCGGCGCGCACCGGCACCACGTAGATGCGATCGGCGACCAGTGCCGTCATGCCGAAGCCGCCGATGAAATAGGCCGACCCGTCGACCCCGCCGAAGCGCTGATAGAGCGCGTCGACGGAGGGCAGGTTGTAGACCAGCATCATCGTGCGCGAGCCCTCGCCGCCGAAGTCCCAGCCGATCGACGGGCCCTGCCAGTAGACCTTGGTGCGGCCGCGGTCGCGGGTGTTGAGTTGGCCCTCGCCGTAGCGCAGGCCGCCGACGATGGCGCCCGAGCCCTCCTCGCCGAGGATGTAGCCGTTGGGCTGGCCGTAGCGCGACACCGCCTGCTCGATCACCGTGGCGAGGCCGCCCGACACCGTGCCGAAGAACTTGTGGCCGGTGTTGACCAGTTCCTGAGTCGAATAGGTGCCGCCACGGTCCTGCGCCGAGGCCGGCGCGGCGACGAACCCGACGATCATCGCCATCACGGCGACGACGAAGGCGAAATTCGGAACGACGATCTTGCGCATCTGGCCTCTTCCCAGCTTGTCTTCACCAACAGGCGGGCGTCCGCGATTCGGGACTTCCTCTTCTCGCGGGACCGCCGGCTCGTCACCGGCCCCTCGACGCGGACGACGGTGCCGCGACGGATCGAATCGTACATGGACCAGTTTAGCGGAATTCGGGCGAAGACGCGGCGGAACCACGGTGCGGACGATCGATCCGCCGCGCGATCTCTCGCTCTCGCCCGGATCGCCCTTCTCCTCGTCGCGGCACTTCCCGCCCCCGCCCTCGCTTCCGGTGGTCACGACCCACCGCCCCCCGCCGCCGCGCCCGCCGCACCGCCCGAACCGCCCCCCCCGCCGCCACCGCGCCGGCCGCCACCCGACGTCCGCCCGCCGATCGACGGGCCGATCGCCGCGCCGGTGCCCAGGACACGGGTCCGCGTCCTCTCGGACGCCACGACCGGTCTGGCGCTGGGCGGCTACGACCCCGTCCTCTATTTCCTGGAGAACCGGGCGATCCGCGGCGACGTCCGCTTCCAGTTCGACTGGAGCGGCGCCACCTGGTGGTTCCGCAACGAAGGCGATCTCGCCGCCTTCCGCGCCGCTCCCGAGGTCTACACCCCACGCTTCGCCGGGCGTTGCGCCTTCGCGGTGGCGCAGGGGAGACCGGCCGAGGGCTCGCCGCTCCATCATCTCGTCTGGCGGGGTCGATTGCTGCTCTTCGCCGACGCCACCTCGCGCATCGCCTTTCTCGAGGACCCCGACCGCCTCCTCGCCGAGGCGGACCGGCGTTGGCCGGCTCTGGCCGCCGATCTGCAGTGACCTCGGGACAGCCCGCCGCTTCGCTCCGGCCGATTTCGAATCGCACACGAATCGTGCCGATACCCCGTTGCTAAAGCTCGCTCATTGGGATTTGATCGCCCGATCAGGAAGCGGTCGATCGGTCCTCGACGACGGCGTCTTCGGGATCGGCCTTCCCATCATGGCGGGCCGAAGGGAAGCGTCGAAACGGGGAAACCACATCTCTGGGAAGGATCTTCCTCCCGATCGACCATGCCTCCCGGACCACCTTTCGAAACGGCTCATCTGCACTGAAAGCACGAGAAGGAGCGATCTCGATGAAACGGACCCTCACCACGGGCGCTGCCACCCTCTTGGCGATGCTCGCCCTCGGCGTCACGGCCGTCGAGGCCAAGACACTGGTCTATTGCTCGGAAGGCAGCCCTGAGAACTTCACCCCGGCGCTCAACACCACCGGCACCACCTTCGACGCCGCGCGACCCGTCTACAACCAGCTCGTCGAATTCGCCCGCGGCACCACCACCGTCGTCGCCGGCCTCGCCGAGAAGTGGGAGGTCTCCGCCGACGGCAAGACCATCACCTTCAATCTGCGCAAGGGCGTGAAGTGGCATTCGGGCGTCAACAATTTCAAGCCGACCCGTGACTTCAATGCCGACGACGTGCTCTTCTCCTTCAATCGTCAATGGAAGGAGGATCACCCCTACCACAAGATTTCCGGCGGCAAGTACGACTACTTCGCCGACATGGAGATGCCGACGCTGCTCGAGTCGATCGAGAAGAAGGACGACTACACCGTCGTCATGAAGCTCAAGGAGGCGAACGCGCCGATCATGGCCAACCTCGCCATGGACTTCGGCACCATCCAATCGGCCGAATACGCCGACATGCTGCTCAAGGCCGGCAAGCCCGAGCAGTTCGACCAGTTCCCGGTCGGCACCGGACCGTTCCAGTTCGTCGCCTACCAGAAGGACGCGGTCATCCGCTACAAGGCCAACCCGGCCTATTTCGGCGCCGAGAAGGCCAAGATCGACGATCTCGTCTTCGCCATCACGCCGGATCCGACCGCCCGCCTCGCCAAGCTCAAGAAGGGCGAGTGCCACGTCATGATCGCCCCGCGCCCGGCCGACCTCGCCGAGATCAAGGCCGACCCGGCGCTCAACCTGATGAGCGCCCCCGGCCTCAACATCGCCTACTGGGCCTTCAATCTGACCAAGCCGCCGATGGACAACAAGAAGGTCCGTCAGGCCTTCGCCGCCGCCATCGACAAGGCGGCGATCCTCAAGGAGGTCTATCAGGGCGCCGGCCAGTCGGCCAAGAACCTGATCCCGCCGACCATCTGGTCGTGGAACGACAAGGTCGAGGACTACAAGTACGATCCGGAAGCGGCGAAGAAGCTGATCGCCGAATCCGGCGTCGCCACCCCGATCAAGATCGATCTGTGGTGGATGCCGGTGCAGCGTCCCTACAACCCGAACGCCAAGCGCATCGCCGAGATGATGCAGGCCGACCTCGCCAAGATCGGCGTCACCGCCGAGCTCAAGTCCTACGAGTGGGGCGAGTATCGCAAGCGCATGCAGGCGGGTGAGCACATCACCGGCCAGCTCGGGTGGACCGGCGACAACGGCGACCCGGACAACTTCTTCTTCCTCATCGGCTGCAACGCCGAGGGTAAGCCGGCGGGCCAGAACCTGTCGAAGTGGTGCAACAAGGACTTCAACGACAAGCTCGCCAAGGCCCGCTCGCTCTCCGACATCAAGGAGCGCACCAAGCTCTACGAGGAGATGCAGGTCATCGCCCGCGAAGAGGTGCCGCAGTTCACCATCGCCCACTCGGTGGTGTTCGAACCGACCCGTAAGGAAGTCGAGGGCTGGAAGATCTCGCCCTTCGGCCGCCACGAGTTCCACGGCATCGACCTGAAGTGATCCGACGGGATCCGGTGAACACCAAGCCGGCGGAGCCTTCGTGATCGAAATCCGACGCTCGCGCGCAGCGAGCGTCGGATTGTTTCGATCACGGGTATGATCACGCGGCGGGTCGACCGACCCGCCGGGCCCCGCCGGCGATCCTTTGAGGGCACTCGATGTTCCGCTACCTGCTGCGACGCGCCGCGCTGACGTTGCCGACCTTCGTCGCGCTGATGTTCATCACCTTCGTCGCCATCCGCCTCGTCCCCGGCGATCCGGTCGAGGTCCGGACCGGCGAACGCGGCATCTCGCCGGAGCGCCTCGCCCAGTTCCGCCACGAACTCGGTCTCGACCAGCCGGTGTGGAAACAGTTCCTCGACTATGTCTGGGGCATCCTCCACGGCGATTTCGGCACCTCGCTGGTCACCAACGCGAAGGTGCTGAACGAATTCGCCACGCTCTTCCCGGCGACCATCGAGCTCTCGCTCTCCGCCATGCTCTTCGCCGTGCTGATCGGCGTGCCCGCCGGCACCATCGCCGCGGTCAAGCGCGGCTCGCCCTTCGACCACACCGTGATGGGCGCCTCGGTCATCGGGTTCTCGATGCCGATCTTCTGGTGGGGCCTGTTGCTGATCATGCTGGTCTCCGAGCGCTGGGGGCTGACCCCGGTCTCCGGCCGCCTCGATCTGATCAAGTACTACTTCGAGCCGACCACCGGCTTCCTGTTGATCGACAGCTGGATGTCGGACCAGAAGGGCGCCTTCCTCTCGGCACTGCATCATCTGGTGCTACCGACCATCGTGCTCGGCACCATCCCGCTCGCCGTCATCGCCCGTATCACGCGCTCCTCGATGCTCGAGGTGCTGAACGAGGACTACGTCCGCACCGCGCGCGCCAAAGGTCTGTCGCCGTTGCGGGTGATCGGCCTCCATGCGCTGAGGAACGCGCTGATCCCGGTCATCACCTCGATCGGCCTGCAGATCGGAACGTTGCTCGCCGGCGCGGTGCTGACCGAGACCATCTTCTCCTGGCCCGGCGTCGGCAAATGGCTGATCGAGGGCATCGGCCGGCGCGACTATCCGGCGCTGCAGGGCGGCATCATGCTGATCTCGTCCATCGTCATCTTCGTCAATCTCGGCGTCGACGTGCTCTACGGCGCCATCAATCCGAGGCTGCGCCATGGCCGCTGACGCTTCCGCCGCGCCCCCGGCGATGGCCGGCCCGAAGGGGCCGCTCGCCGACTTCTGGGACAGTTTCTCCGAGAACCGCGGCGCCGTCGCCGGGTTGGTGCTTCTGGTCCTGATCGCGCTCCTGGCGATCTTCGCCGACCTCGTCGCCCCCTATTCGCCGATCGAACAGTTCCGTGAGTTCTCCAAGGCCCCACCGGTGTGGGAGGACGGCGGTACCTGGCGTTTCGTCCTCGGGACCGATGCGCTCGGCCGCGACATGCTCTCCCGCCTGATCCACGGCGCCCGGGTGTCGCTGTTCATCGGCCTCTCGGTGATGGTGGTGTCGGTGACCATCGGCATCGTCCTCGGCCTCGCCGCAGCCTTCGCCGGCGGGCTGTTCGACACCATCGTCATGCGCATCATGGACCTGATCATCGCGGTCCCTTCGCTGGTGCTCGCCATCCTGGTCGTCGCCATCCTCGGGCCCTCCCTCACCAACACCATCGTCGCGGTGACCGTCGTCTATCTGCCGCGCTACGTCCGTCTGGTGCGCGCCTCGGCGCTGGCCGAGATCGGCAAGGACTACGTCACCGCCGCCCGTACCGTCGGCGTCGGCCGGATACGGCTGATGTTCGTCACCGTCCTGCCCAACTGCCTCGCCCCGCTGATCGTCCAGGCCGCCCTCGGCGTCTCCGACGCCATCCTCGAAGCTGCGGCGCTGGGCTTCCTCGGTCTCGGCGCCCAGCCGCCGATCCCCGAGTGGGGCTCGATGCTCGCCGACAGCCGCGAGTTCATCCGCTCCGATCCGTGGATCGTCACGCTCCCCGGCCTCGCCATCCTGTTCACCGTCGTCTCGATCAATCTGATGGGCGACGGCCTGCGCGACGCCTTCGACCCGAAACTGAAGCGGAGCTGAGGCGGCGCCATGAACCTTCTCGAGATCGAGAACCTGTCGGTCGACTTCGAGACCCGTTCGGGCCTCTTCCGCGCCGTCGACCGCGTGTCGCTCACCGTCGCACCACGCGAGATCGTGTCGATCGTCGGCGAATCGGGCTCCGGCAAGTCGGTGGCGATGCTCGCGGTCATGGGCCTCCTGCCCAAGACCGCCCGCGTCACCGCCGACCGTCTGACCTTCGGTGGCGAGAACCTGCTCGGCATCTCCCCCGCCGCCCGCCGCAAGCTCGTCGGCAAAGACATCGCCATGATCTTCCAGGAGCCGATGTCGTCGCTGAACCCGTGCTTCACCGTCGGCTTCCAGATCGGCGAGTCGCTCGAGACTCATCTCGGCCTCGGCCGCGCCGCCCGCCACACCCGGTCGATCGAACTGCTCGAGCAGGTCGGCATCCCGGAGCCCGAGGCCCGGCTTCGCGCCTTCCCGCATCAACTCTCCGGCGGCATGAGCCAGCGCGTGATGATCGCCATGGCGATCGCCTGCTCCCCCAAGCTCCTCATCGCCGACGAACCCTCGACCGCCCTCGACGTCACCATCCAGGCACAGATCCTCGATCTCCTGGTGCGGCTTCGCGACGAGAAGGACATGGGTCTGGTACTGATCACCCACGACATGGGCGTCGTCGCCGAGACCGCCGAACGTGTCGTGGTGCAATACGCCGGTCAACAGGTCGAACTCGCCGAGACCGTCGCCCTCTTCGACGACCCGCACCACCCCTACACCGCCGCCCTGCTCTCGGCGCTGCCCGAACGGGCGACCGAGAAGCGCCTGCCGTCGATCCCAGGCATGGTTCCCGGCCAGTGGGATCGGCCGGCCGGCTGCCTGTTCGCGCCGCGCTGTACCTTCGCCGCCGAGATCTGCCACACCCGGGCGCCGGCGCCCTGCGGCGCCGACCTCGGCCGCGCGCTCTGTCACTTCCCCCTCGTCGGCGGCCGTCCGCGCCTCGACCTCGCGACCGCCGGAGCCGCCCGATGACCGCGCCGATCCTCGAAGCCCACGATCTGGTCCGGCACTACCTGGTCAGCCGCGGCATGTTCGCGCCCCCCGGCACGGTCAAGGCGGTGGCCGGCATCTCCTTCACCCTCGAGGAGAAGAAGACGCTCGCCGTCGTCGGCGAATCCGGCTCGGGCAAATCGACGCTCGCCCGCATGCTGACCCTGATCGAACCACCGACCTCCGGCCGGCTGTCGATCGCCGGCAAGGATGTCACCGGTGCCTCGGGCGCCGAACTGAAGGCGCTGCGCTCGGTGGTGCAGATGGTCTTCCAGAACCCCTACGGCTCGCTCAATCCGCGCCAGACCATCCGCAGGACGCTGGAGGAGCCGCTGCTGGTCAACACCGACATGCCGGCCGACCGCCGTCGCCGCGAGGCCGAGGACATGCTCGCCCGCGTCGGACTGCGCCCCGAATACGCCGACCGCTATCCCCACATGTTCTCCGGTGGCCAGCGCCAGCGCATCGCCATCGCCCGCGCCCTGATGCTGCGCCCGAAGATCATCGTCCTCGACGAGCCGGTCTCCGCGCTCGACGTCTCGGTCCGCGCCCAGGTGCTCAACCTGCTCTCCGACCTGCAGCAGGAGTTCGCGCTGGCCTACGTCTTCGTCAGCCACGACCTCTCGGTGGTGCGCCACATCGCCGACGAGGTGCTGGTGATGTATCTCGGCGCCGTCGCCGAACATGCCGCCAAGGAGGCGCTGTTCTCCGAGCCGCGCCATCCCTACACCCGCGCCCTTCTGTCGGCGACGCCGATGGCCGATCCCGGCCGCAAGAAGGAGCGCATCGTGCTGACCGGCGAACTGCCCTCGCCCTTCGATCCGCCGTCGGGCTGCGTCTTCCACCCGCGCTGCCCGATCGCCTTCGACCGTTGTCGGGTCGAGAAGCCGGCGATCACCGGGACGAGCGGCCATCTCACCGCCTGCCATGCGGCCGCCGCCCCCGTCCCCTCGGCGGCATGAGCCGCCGGACGCGCCGGGACACGCTCTCGACGGAGCGGATCCGACATCACGGCTCCGGGCGTTTCACCCGCCGCCCGACGTTGGCGATGATCTGGCGGGCGTCGATCGCCTCCGCCTTGTCCTGCGCCGGCGCGTCGGCCGGCAGGATGCGGATCATCAGGTCCTCGCCGGGATTCTTGCGGTGATGGAGCAGCCCGAAACCGGCCTGCTCCTGCGAGGCGCCGAGCGCCTGCATGGTGTAGAGCCCGGCCGAACGGCCGTGCCCGGCGTCGTGCTTGCCGACGATGGCGAAATGCGTCCGCCCGGCACCGACCGTCGTCTCCGCCGCCTTGAGCAGGACGTAGTCCTGGATCGTCGTTTCGTCCGTGTAGAGATTGCCGCGCACCGAGATCCGCCACAGATCGTCGGTCATCTGCGCCGCGTTCACCCCACCGGTCGCTCCCATCTCCTGATAGCGCGTCGCACAGCCGGCGAGCATCAGACCGACACACAACACCACGACGGCTCGCATCTCACACCCACCGATCGCCATTCTGCATCCGAGGGTAGCAGAAGCGGCCGAGGAGTCGAGATCGTGTCGACCCCGAGGCGCGGCCCGTGACGCCTTCCGGGTCGCGAGCCGTCGTCGATGGCCCGCCCTGCCCACGGCCGCGGATCGATCGTGACGCCGAAAGAGATTTCCCCCACCGCTGTTCCGCCGTAAGTTCGAGGCGGAGGGCCGCACCACGATGGACCAGATCAACCCTGCCCCGCACGAAATCTTCCGTTTCGTGATGATCAAGCCGACGCACTACGACGACGACGGCTATCCGGTTCTGTGGTGGCGTTCGCTCATCCCCTCGAACTCCCTCGCCGCGATCAACGGCCTCCTGCTCGACGCGGCGCAGAGGCAGGTGTTGGGGCCGAACGTCGAGATCCGCGGCATGGCCATCGACGAGCCGAACACCCGTATCCGCCCGGACAGGTTGATCCGTGAATTGAAGGCCGCCGGCGGCCGCGCGGCGATCGCCTTCGTCGGTGTCCAATCGAACCAGTTCCCCCGCGCCGTCGATCTCGCCCGCCCCTTCCTCGCCGCGGGGTTCCCCGTCGTGATCGGCGGTTTCCACGTCTCCGGCTGTCTGGCGATGCTGAAGGAACGTCCGGCCGAACTCGTCGCGGCTCAGGAGATGGGCATCTCGCTCTTCGCCGGCGAGGCCGAGGAGGGCCGCCTCGACGAGGTGTTGCGCGACGCCTATGCCGGGCGGCTGAAGCCGCTCTACGACCACATGGCCGATCTGCCGTCGCTCGAAGGCGCGCCGACACCCTTCCTCCCCGTCGACACCCTGAAAGGCACCCGCAACGAGTTCTCGAGCTTCGATCTCGGTCGCGGCTGCCCGTTCCAGTGCTCGTTCTGCACCATCATCAACGTCCAGGGCCGCAAGAGCCGCTTCCGGACCGCCGACGACCTGGAGAAGATCATCCGCAGCAACTGGGCCCAGGGCATCCGCAAGTTCTTCATCACCGACGACGACCTCGCCCGCAACAAGAACTGGGAGGCCTTCTTCGATCGGATGATCGAGCTCAGGAAGGAACTGAACGTCCGCCTGGAGATCTTCGTCCAAGTCGACACCGGCTGCCACCGCATCCCCGGTTTCATCGACAAGGCGGTGGCGGCCGGCGTCACCCGGGTGTTCATCGGCCTCGAGAACATCAACCCCGACAACCTGCTCCACGTCGCCAAGCGCCACAACAAGATCACCGATTACCGCGCCATGCTGCAGCAGTGGTGGCGACACGGCATCGCCATCTACGCCGGCTACATCATCGGTTTTCCGGCGGACACCAAGGAGAAGATCCTCCGCGACATCGAGATCATCAAACGCGAGTTGCCGGTCAACGTCCTGGAGTTCTTCTTCCTGACGCCGCTCCCCGGCTCCGCCGACCACAAGGCCCATGTCGAGGGCGGTCGCTGGATGGACCCGGATCTCAACAAGCTCGATCTCTTCCACCGCATGGTCCACCACCCGGTGATGTCGGATCGCGAATGGGAGGAGGCCTATCACGCCGCCTGGCGCACCTTCTACGACTGGGACCACATCGAGACGATGAGTCGCCGCGGTGCCGCGTCTCCGAAGAAGGGCATGAACATCGACGAGATCATCGAGTTCTACTCGATGTACGCGGTCGAGCGGCTCCACCCGCTCGAGGGCGGTATCCTGCGCAAGCGCCATCGCCGCGACCGCCGTCCCGGCATGCCCCTCGCCAATCCGCTGCTCTTCTACCCCGCCTACGCCATCGAAACGGTGGTGAAGATGGCCCGCTTCGCCTGGTACTACGGCCGCGCCGCCCTCATCCACCGCCGCGTCCATGCCGACCCGAACCGGCGCGCCTACACCGACGTTGCCCTCACCCCGCCGACGGCCGAGGAATTCGCCGAACTCGGTCTCTTCACCGAGACGAGCGGCGCCGACGCCGCCATCCGCCGCAAACAGTTGCAGGAATCCCTGTCGCTGCCGAAGACCGGTTGACCCGTCCACCTTTCGGCGACCGGCCGCCGACGTGGCGGCGGTCGCCGAGGATCGGCGGATGCGACGACGCTTGAACCTCGGCGAGCCGGCGCGTAGCCTCGTTCTCGGCAAAGGGACGGGGATCGCGGATCCGACGAGCGACCTCTCCCGAAGGACGTCTTCGAGGGAGGTGTGCGTGTCGCTTCGGATCGCCCTGTCGCGCTGCCTCGCCCATCTCGTCGCCGGGGCGGTCCTTCTCGCCGCGATCGTCGTGCCGGCCGCGGCGAAGAACGAATACAGCCTCGATCGCGAGGTCGACAGCGTGCGCGGCTGGCGCGTCGCCGCCAACGAGATCCGCCGCGGCTGCCTCGCCGCCGCCTCCTACCAGTCGGGCACGGTGATCGAGGTCGGCTTCGACCGGCGCAGCGACAGCGCCTTCATGCTCTACGCCAACCGCGACTGGACCTTCCTCGAGGCCGGCGAGCGCTACGAGATCGCCCTGACCTTCGACGGCAGCAAGCGCTGGAAGGGCACGGCCCTCGGCGTGCGCGCCGGCACCCTCCCCGGTCTGGCGCTCGAGAAGATCAAGTCGGAGTTCGTCATCGACTTCGCCAACTACTCCACCGTCAGGATCGACTTCCGCGGCCGCCGCCTCGACGGGTTCAACCTTTCGGGAACCCGGGCCGCGGTCAGCGCCGTCCTCTCCTGCACCACCGACGTCCGCGACGGCCGTCTCGCACTCGGCACCGCTCCCGCCGAACCGCCCCGCGCTCCGGCCGACGCCGCCGCCACACCCGCCCCGACGCCGACGAAGCCGGAACCGGAGAAGCGGCCGTCGCTTTCCACCGGCACCGGCTTCTTCGTCTCCGATGCCGGCCATGTCGTCACCAACGCCCATGTGGTGGAGGCCTGTGCCGAGACGCGGCTCAAGCTGCCCGACGGCAACGTCGTCGCCGCCACGGTCAAGGCACGCTCCCCCCAGAACGATCTCGCCGTGCTGCAGGCCGCGGCGAAGCCCGCCGGCGTCGCCCTGCTGCGCGGAGGTGCACCGGCCCGCCTCGGCGACAGCATCGTCCTGTTCGGCTATCCCCTGGTCGGCGAACTGACCGTCACCGGCAATCTCTCGACCGGCCTGATCTCCGCCCTCGCCGGCCCGCGTGAGGACGTCACCCGCATGCAGATCTCCGCCCCGGTCCAATCCGGCAATTCCGGCGGCGCGGTGGTCGACCAATCGGGTCGAGTGGTCGGCGTCGTCGTCGCCAAGACCGACATCAAGTCGCGGACCGCTGGCGGCGTCGAGGTACTGCAGAACGTCAACTTCGCGATCAAGTCGAGCGTGTTGTCGCTCTTCCTCGACGCCAACCAGGTCCCCTACACCCAGGAAGCGACAGCGGCCGAGAAGTCGATCGCCGACGTCGCCGAGATCGCCAAGACCTTCTCCGCCCTGGTCATCTGCCGCGCCCGCTGACCCCACGGCATCACATCTCGCCGTCGACCGGATCTCCGACCGAGACGCCCGGTCGGCCCCGCCGGATCGCCACCCTGCGAGACCCGTTCCGTCGGGCCGAAGCCGACTCACGATCGATGCGGTGGGATCAGACACCGCCTGCGAAGATCTCGAGAACCTGTTCGGCGGCCCGGCAGGTCACCAGACGACGTCGCACTTCCGCGCTTCGCAGAAGGCGGGCGGACCGGGCCAACGGATTCGGAGCCCCCTCGCCGCCGGTCGTCGGCGACAGGACCACCACGACCAGATCGACCGGTTGCTCGTCGATCGCCTCCCAGTCGACCGGCTTTTCGAGGCGCGCGAACAACGCGACCGGTTCGACGAGGCCGTCGACGGCGGCGTGCGGCAGCGCCACGCCGGAACCGACGCCGGTCGAGCCGAGCTTTTCGCGATCCGCGAGAGCGCGGAAGACGGTGAGCGGGTCGCTGCCGCTGATCTCGGCGGCGCGCGCCGCCGATGCTCGGAGAACCTCGATCTTGGTCCGCGCAGGAAGTGCGAGCAGGACCGCATCGAGGCGGATCGGGTTCGTCGATGTCATGATGACCACCGATGGGATCGCTTCAGACGACATCCTGCTCGCGCAGGCGATAGCCGACGCCGGTCTCGGTCTCGACCAGCGACGGGGTGGGCGGCGGCGGGTCGATCTTCTGACGCAACTGGCTGACGAGGACGCGCAGGTACTGGGCGTCCGCCGTCAGGCTCGCGCCCCAGATCGCCGAGGTCAGCATCTTCTGGGTCACGACCTTGCCGACGTTTCGGGCCAGCACGTGCAGGAGATCGTATTCCTTCGGCGTCAGGTGCACCCGTTCGCCGTCGCGGGTGACGATGCGGCGGACGGTGTCGACGACGAGACCGCCGGTCGTCACCACCGGCTCCTCGCCGTCACGCTGGGCAGCATGGCGCAACGCGGCGCGCAGCCGGGCGAGGAGTTCGCCGACGCCGAAAGGCTTGTCGACGTAGTCGTCGGCGCCGAGATCGAGGGCGGCGATCTTCTCGCTCTCGCGGTCGCGGGCGGAGAGCACGACGATCGGCGTCTTCGACCACTCGCGGATCGAGCGGAGCACGTCCTTGCCGTCCATGTCGGGCAGGCCGAGATCGAGCAGGATCAGATCCGGCCCCCAGGTCGCGGCCCGACGGATCGCCGTGGCGCCGTCCTCGACGCATTCGACATCGTGACCGGAAGCGACCAGCGCCGGCCTGAGGAAGCGATGGATCTGCGGCTCGTCGTCGACGACGAGGATCCGGATCGCGGTCATTCGGCCTCTCCCTTCGGCTCTGCGGGCGGATGAGGCGGCAGCGGCAGGTGGACGGTCATCCGTGTCCCTCGGTCACCGTGGATCGGGCTCATGGCGGTGATCGATCCACCCATCGCGATGACGACACCGCGACAGATGGAGAGACCCAGTCCGGTGCCGGCGGCTCGACCGTCGCCGCGGGCGACGCGATGGAACTTGTCGAAGACCCGTTCGAGTTCCTCGGCCGGAATGCCGATGCCGGTGTCTTCGACCTCGATCCGGGCGCCGCGCCCGTCGAGCGCGAGACGCACGGCGATCGCGTCGTCGGAGAACTTGATGGCGTTGTCGAGAAGATTGAACATCACCTGCTCGAGCAGCGTCGCATTGCCCTCGAGCACCAACGGAACGCCGGCGTCCTCGAGCCTGATGCGGCGCCCCGGATGGAGACGCTCGGCCCGCGCGACGGCGCCGTGGACCACGTCGGCGAGATCGACCCAATCGGTGGCGATCTCGAGATTGCCGGCCTCCAGCCGGGTCATGTCGAGCAGGTTGACCACGAACTGCGACAGGCGTCGGGTCTCCTCCTCGATCGCGGCGAGCAGATCCTTGCGCGTCGCCTCGTCGAGCCGATCGCCGAAGTCCTTGAGACTGGTCACCGAACCGAGGATCGAGGCGAGCGGCGTCCGCAGGTCGTGCGAGATCGAGGAGAGCAGCGCCGATCGCAACCGCTCGCTCTCGGCACTCGCCGCCGCCTCGGTGGCGCGGGTCCCGAGTTGGATGCGCTCGGCGGCGATCGCCGTCTGGTCGCAGAGCGCGACGAGGAAGCGCTCCGCGTCCTCCGAGAGATGCGCCTGCGGATCGCCGGGCGCGAAGCCGATGACCCCGACCATGCCGCTCGCCGTCACCAGCGGCCGGAACTGCAACTCGGCCGCCGGCAGCGTCGGTGAGCGCCGCCCCGCCGGCTCACCGCGTTCGAAGGCCCATCGCGCTGCACCCATCTCGGTCACTCCGAGTTCGACGTCGGGCGGGAAGGCCCCGGCGAGGCGGAGATCGCCGCCGTCGGCGAGCAGCGCCACCGCCCGCCCCTGCACCGCACCGGCGACCTGCGAGACCGCCGTCCACATCAGCGGCTCCAGCGCCGCGACGCCGGCGATCTTGCGCGAATATTCGTAGAGGGCGCGCGTGGTCCGCGCTCGGGCGAGGACGGCGGCGGCCTGTTCTCGGGCCCGTCCGGCGAGCCCGCCGACCGCCGTCGCGACGAAGAGGAAAACGATCAACGAGAAGAATTCGTGCGGTTTGGCGACGGTGAAGGTGTGCACCGGCTCGATGAAGAAGAAATTGTAGGCGAAGAACGACAGGAGGGCGGCAGCGAGCGCCGAATTCCGACCGAAACGCAGGGCACACAGCACCACCCCGGCGAGGAAGACCATCGAGACGTTCGGCAGGTCGACGAAGCGGATGAGCCCCATGCCGAGCCCGACCGACACCGCGACGGCGATCACCGCGGCGGCGAAGCCGGCCGCGAGATCCCGCCGATCGATCGACCGTCGCGCCATCCGCGTCGGCGGCACCGCGTCCGCCTCCCCGGTCACCACCTGGACCGAGATGTCGGAGGCACGGCTCACCAGATCGTCGGAGAGCGACCGGCCGAAGAGGCGGCGGAACCGGCCGTGGCGGGCCGACCGGCCGACGACGATCTGCGAGACGTTCTCGCGCCGCGCCCAGCGCAGGATCTCGGCGACGATGTCCGAACCGATGACGCGGACACGCTCGGCGCCGAGCCGTTCGGCGAGATGGAGGTTGGCGTCGATGCGGCGGATCGAGGCCTCATCGGTGCGGGCGACGTCCGGCCGGTCGACGTGCAATGCCGTCCATGGCGCGTTGAGGGCACCGGCCTGACGCGCAGCGATGCGGATGACGTCCTCGGAGCGCTCGTCTGCACCGACGCAGACGAGCAGCCGCTCGGCCGTCGGCCAGGGTCCCTCGATGGCGCTCTGCCTGAGATAGGCGAGCATCTCGTCGTCGACATGGGCGGCGGTGCGCCTCAGCGCCAGTTCGCGCAGAGCGGTGAGGTTCGACGGCTTGAAGAAGTTGTCGATCGCCCGCGCCGCGTTCTCGGGCACGTAGACCTTGCCGTCCTTCAGCCGCTCGATCAGCTCGTCCGGCGTCAGATCGACCAGGATCACCTCGTCGGCGCGCTCCAACATGCGATCCGGCACGGTCTCGCGGATGGTGACTCCGGTGATGCGGCCGACGACGTCGGAGAGGCTCTCGAGATGCTGGATGTTGAGCGCCGTCCACACGTCGATCCCGGCGTCGAGCAACTCGTCGACGTCCTGGAAGCGTTTGGGATGGCGCGACCCCGGCATGTTGGAGTGTGCCAGTTCGTCGACGATCAGGAGCCCCGGCCGGCGGGCCAGCGCCGCGTCGATGTCGAATTCCATGAGGGTGCGGCCGCGGTGGATCACCGGCCGGCGCGGCAGCACCTCGAGCCCGTCGATCAACGCCGCGGTGTCGGCGCGACCGTGGGTCTCGACCAGGCCGACCACCACGTCGACACCCTCACCGGCGAGGCGGCGCGCGTTCGACAGCATGGCGAAGGTCTTGCCGACCCCCGGTGCGGCCCCGAAGTGGATCTTGAGCCGCCCACGCCCCTCCCGTTCGGCGAGCGCCAGAAGCGCTTCCGGGGAAGGCCGACCGTCGCGGGGGCGGGCGTCGTTCATCGCCGTCATCCGTTCACGAAGCGCCGAGACGCGCAAGAGCGAGATTGAGTTCGAGCACGTTCACCCGCGGCTCACCGAGGAAACCGAGGTCACGTCCCCGGGTCGCGGCGGCGATCAGCGCCTCCAGTCTCTCCGGCGTGAGACCGCGGGTGACGGCGATGCGGCCGACCTGCGAGCGGGCGTTGGCCGGGGAGATGTGTGGATCGAGGCCGCTCGCCGAAGTGGTCACCGCGTCGGCCGGGACGCTCGCCGCCCCGGTCTCGGTCTTCGCGGCGTCGACGTCGGCCCTCACCCGCTCGACCAGCTTCGCCGACAGCGGACCGAGGTTGGAGCCCGACGAGGCGGTGGCGTCGTAGGGCGTCGCGGAGGTCGCCGACGGTCGGCCGTGGAACCACTTCGCCTCGGTGAAGGTCTGGCCGATCAGCCGCGAGCCGACGATCCGGCCGTCGACCTCGACGAGGCTGCCGTTCGCCGCGCCGGGCAGGAGGACCCGCGCGACACCGGTGATCGCCAGTGGATAGGCGACGCCGGTGAGAAGCGTCAGGCTGCCGAGGAGGACGAGTGTGGGGCGGAGATGTTCGATCATGGTCTTCACCTCAGGCGAGATGGAGGGCGGCGACCAAGAGGTCGATCGCCTTGATGCCGACGAAGGGCAGAGCGAGGCCGCCGACGCCGTAGACGAGGAGGTTGCGCCGGAGCAGCGCCGCCGCGCCGACCGGGCGATAGGCGATGCCCTTCAGTGCCAGCGGGATCAGCGCCACGATGATCAGCGCGTTGAAGATCACCGCCGACAGGATGGCGCTCTCGGGTGAGGCGAGGCCCATGACGTCGAGCGCCCCGAGTTCCGGGTAGGTCGCGACGAACAGCGCCGGAACGATGGCGAAATACTTCGCCACGTCGTTGGCGATCGAGAAGGTGGTGAGCGAGCCCCGGGTCATCAGCAACTGCTTGCCGATCGCCACCACCTCGATGAGCTTGGTCGGATTGCTGTCGAGATCGACCATGTTGCCGGCCTCGCGGGCGGCTTGCGTGCCCGACTGCATGGCGACCCCGACGTCCGCCTGGGCCAGCGCCGGCGCGTCGTTGGTGCCGTCGCCGCACATGGCGATGAGCCGGCCGTGCCGCTGCTCGGAGCGGATGTAGGCGAGCTTGTCCTGCGGCGTGGCCTCGGCGATGAAGTCGTCGACACCGGCTTCCGAGGCGATCGCCGCGGCGGTGACCGGGTTGTCACCGGTGACCATCACGGTACGGATGCCCATGGCGCGCAACTCGGCGAAGCGCTCCTTGATGTCGGGCTTGACCACGTCCTTCAGATGAATGGCGCCGATCAAGCGGCCCGCTTCGCACACCGCGAGCGGCGTGCCGCCGGCCCGCGCGATGCGGTCGACGGCGTCGCGGAAGGCGGCCGGCGCGCGGTCGAGCCCGATGCCGACGTGACGCAACACCGCATCGACGGCACCCTTGCGGATCGAGCGACCGGCGAAGTCGGCTCCCGACAGCCGCGTCTGGGCGGTGAAGGGCACGAAGCTCGCGCCCTCGACCCCCGCCGGCTCGACGACGCCGTGGTGGCCATTGGCCAGCGCCACGATCGACCGGCCCTCCGGTGTCTCGTCGGCGTGACTGGCGACCAGCGCTGCCTCGGCGAACGCTTCGGCGGTGATGCCGGGGACGGGGAGGAACTCGGTCGCCAAGCGGTTGCCGAAGGTGATGGTGCCGGTCTTGTCGAGGAGCAGCGTGTCGACGTCACCCGCCGCCTCGACGGCCCGCCCCGAGGTGGCGATGACGTTGAAACGGATGAGACGATCCATGCCGGCGATACCGATCGCCGACAGGAGACCGCCGATGGTGGTGGGGATCAGGGTGACGAGCAGCGCGATCAGCACCGGCACCGTGACGGTGGCGCCCGAGTAGCCGGCGATGCCCCACAGCGTCACCACGGTGATCAGGAAGATCAGGGTGAGGCCGGAGAGCAGGATGGAGAGCGCCAGTTCGTTCGGCGTCTTCTGTCGCTCGGCGCCTTCGACGAGGGCGATCATACGATCGATGAAGGTCGAGCCGGGCGCGGCGGTGATCCGCACCACGATCCGGTCGGAGAGCACGGTGGTCCCGCCCGTGACCGCCGAGCGATCGCCGCCGGATTCACGGATCACCGGGGCGGATTCGCCGGTGATGGCGCTCTCGTTGACCGAGGCGACGCCGCGCACCACCTCGCCGTCGGCGGGGATGACGTCGCCGGCCTCGACCAGAACCAGATCGTCGAGCTCGAGTTCGAGCGAGGAAACGACCGAATGGGCGGAATCTTCGGGATCGTCGAAGAGCAACCGCTTGGCCAGCGTGTCGGAACGGGTCTTCCTGAGCGCGTCGGCCTGCGCCTTGCCGCGTCCCTCGGCGACGGCTTCGGCGAAGTTGGCGAAGAGCACGGTGAACCACAGCCAAGCGGCGATCTGCCCGTCGAAGGCCGGCGCGCCGGAGCCGGTCACGACGTCCTCGGCGAAGACCAGGGTGACGACCAGCGCCACCACTTCGGTGACGAAGATCACCGGGTTGCGGACGAGCCGGCGGGGATCGAGCTTGAGGAAGGCGTCGAACGTCGCGCGGGTGAGGATGCCGCGGTCGAAGAGCGACGGGGCGGCGGCGATCGGATGATGCGACATGGGTGCGTATCCTCGAGATGAGACGAGGGTCAGAAGGTGCGACCGGTCGGGATCAGCAGGTGCTCCGCGATCGGTCCGAGCGCGAAGGCGGGAAAGAATTGCAGACCGCCGAGGATCAGGATCACCGCCACGACGAGGCCGACGAACAGCGGCCCGTGGGTCGGGAAGGTGCCGGCGGAAGCCACGGCGCGCGGCTTGGCGGCGAGTGATCCGGCGATCGCCATGACCGGCACGACGTAGCCGAAGCGCCCGAGGAACATGGCGATGCCGAGCGTCGCGTCGAACCACGGCGTGTCGGCCGAGAGCCCGGCGAAGGCCGAGCCGTTGTTGCCGGTCGCCGAGGCATAGGCGTAGAGGAGTTCGGTGAGCCCGTGCGGCCCGGCATTGGCGAGGCTCGCCAGCGCCGTCGGCAGGAGCGCCGCCACCGCGGTGAAGCCGAGGATCGTCGCCGGCAGGATGAGCTGGGCGAGCATGGCGAGCTTCATCTCCCGCGCCTCGATCTTCTTGCCGAGATACTCCGGCGTCCGCCCGACCATCAGCCCGGCGACGAAGACGGTGACGACCGCGATCACCAGGATGCCGAAGAGGCCGGAGCCGACGCCGCCGGGGACGATCTCGCCGAGCTTGATGAGGAGCAGCGGCATGAACCCGCCGAGCGGCATGAAGCTCTCGTGCATGGCGTCGACCGAGCCGGTCGAAGTGGCGGTCGTCGCCACCGCGTAGAATGCCGAGGCGGCCGAGCCGAAGCGGACCTCCTTGCCCTCCATGTTGCCGAGCGACGGATCGACGCCGAGGGCGGTCAGGAGCGGATTGCCGCCGGCCTCGGCCCAGTAGGCGACGACGAGGCAGCCCGAGAGAATGATCGCCATCACCGTCAGGATCGCCCAGCCCTGGCGGGTGTCACCGACCATGCGGCCGAAAGTGTGGGTCAGCGCGAAGGAGATCGCCAGCAACGCCCAGATCTCCAGCGCATTGGTGATCGCCGTCGGGTTCTCGAACGGGTGAGCGGCATTGGCGTTGAAGAAGCCGCCGCCGTTGGTGCCGAGGAGCTTGATCGCCTCCTGGCTCGCGACCGGACCGAGGGCGATGGTCTGCTTCGCGCCCTCCAGCGTCGTCGCATCGACCGAAGCGAGGAGCGTCTGCGGGATGCCGAGGGCGACGAAGATCAGCGCCAACACGATCGACCCCGGCAGGAGGACATGCAGCGTCACGCGCGTCACGTCGACCCAGAAATTGCCGACCCGATCGCTGCCGGACGAGGCGAAGCCGCGGATCATCACCGCGGCCAGCGCCATGCCGGTGGCGGCGGAGAGGAAGTTCTGCACCGTCAGCCCGGCCATCTGCGAGAGATGGCTCATCGTCGTCTCGCCGCCGTAGGCCTGCCAGTTGGTGTTGGTGACGAAGCTGATCGCGGTGTTGAAGGCGAGCCACGGCTCGACCCCGGCGAAGCCCTGCGGGTTTCCCGGCAGGACGCCCTGGAGCCGCAGGATGGCGTAGAGCAGCACGAAGCCGGCGGCGTTGAAGGCCATCATGGCGAGCGTGTAGCCGAGCCACGTCTGGGGGCCGAGCGACGACCGGCCGGCCGCCGCCAGCAGGCCCCGCTCGATCGACCCGACCGCGGGGGAGAAGAAGGTGCGCTCGCCGGCGAAGACCCTTGCCATGTGCCGGCCGAGCGGCACCACGGAGGCGAGGACGAGGGCGAGGACGAACAGGATCTGCAGCCAGCCGAAAACGGTCATGGCGTCACCTCGAAACGGGGATGTGGGGCGGTCCGCTCAGTACTTCTCGGGGCGCACGAGCGTGTGGACGAGATAGGCGCCGAGCAGGACGGCGACGATCAGCGCGAGAATCGGTTCGCTCATGGCCGGGCTCACAACTGGCCGCAGGCCCGCGCATAGAGCGCGGCACCGGTGAAGAGCGAGAAGGCGATGGCGAAACAGGCGAAGTCCGACATGGCGAAGCTCCTCGAGACGGGTTCTTCACCGTGGACTCTCCTCCCGAACCCCATCAGGGATCGATCGGGAAGAGGGGGATCGGACATAGGGATTTCATAAGGAGGCCGATCGGCGGTGTGCCGAAACGCAGGCGGACGAACCGGCCGGCTCCGGTGCCCGCTTCGAGGAGATGTCGGCCGCCCGAGCCGAGCGGATCCGGGTCGCACGCATCGACCGATCGGCGTCCCGACGGAAAGGATACCCCCGACGGCGCCATCCGGGACGCAGGTCGCACGTCTCCGGCACGAACTCGCGCAGACACGATCCATTGGCCCCCGCAGTCGCTCGACATCGCCTGGGCTCCGCGTGTATTCGAGCCCGAGAGTCGACGGCGATCGCGGCCTCGAGGGGTGATGCGAAGGCTTGCGACAGAGCCGGGGAATCTGGATGCGGCTCCCCGGCTCCCGCCGACGGCCGACGGCCTCTCACCCCATCGGCTCGGAGAGACGAAGGCGCCGGCGCCGGAGGTCGGATACCGCATCTCGGCTCATTCCGTGGGAACGGTCTTCAGGCTCGCCATCGTCGCGGCGTTCGGACAGATCTCGGCGAGGCGCTCGACCGGCGCGCCCTCCTCCATCAGGTGGCTGCAACGCTTCACCTCGGTGCAGCCGTTGCAGACCCGTTGCAGGTCGTGGAAGAGCAGGCCGAGCTCCCGCCGAACCTCGTCGGCCTCGAGCCCGTTCAGCGCCAGCATCGCCGGCAGGAGGCGGCCGACGTGCTCGCCACCGTCCGCCGCCGCCGTCAGGTCGTGAGGCGTCAGCCCGACCTCGCTCAACATCCGATCGAGTTCCTCTGGGACGGTCCGATCGAGTTCCCAGCGCTCGCGCCAACGACGGATGATTTCGATGATCCCGGTCATGGTTCGGCTCCCCGTTCAGATCCGGTGCGACTCGAGCGTGGTCGGGTGGAACAGCTCCTCGGGTGCGAGGCGGCGGACCGACAGGCCCTGCGCGTGGTGGGCGTCGAGGAAGGCGTCGAGCGTCCGTCGGTTGGCCTCGAAGCCGTAGGACCAATGGTCCTCGCCGAGGAGCTCGCGGGCCTCCTGCAGTCGCTCTTCGACGAAGGGCAGCGTCACCTTGGTCGCCGACGTGTCGCCGAGACGGGCGAGGCCGACCGCCTTGGCCTTGGTGAAAGCCTTGGCGACAGCCGCCGGCAGCCAGCCGTGACGTTCGACGAGGTCACGCCGGACGCCGACCAGATGCATGATCGGGAAATGGCCGTGGCGCCGGTACCAGTCGGAGGCGGCGGCGACCGGGTCGGCCCACAGCCGGCCGACGTGCGGATGCCCGGCCTCGAAACACGACGGCGCGCGCGGACCGATCACCGCGTCGATCTCACCGGCGGCGAGCAGTCCCGACAGCGTCGTCCCCTCGGGAATCGATTCCAGCCGCACGTCCGGCGGCAGGTCGAGGGCGATCTTCTCGACCCGGCCGGGATCGTCGTAACCGCCGCGCAGCCACTGCACGTCGCGGGGTTCCACGCCGTGATCGGCGAGGATCATCCGAGCCCAGACATTGGCAGTGAGCTGGTACTCCGGCACGCCGATGCGGCGGCCTTTCAGGTCGGCGGGCGTGTCGATGCTGCGATCGGTACGGACATAGATCGAGGTGTGGCGGAAGGCCCGTGACGGAAACACCGGGACACCGACATAGGGGCTGTCGCCGCGCGCCGTCTTCACCGTGTAGCTCGACAGTGACAGCTCACAGACGTCGAACTCGGCATGGCGGAAGGCGCGGAAGAAGATCTCCTCCGGCTCCAGGAGCATGAACACCGGGTCGACGCCATCGATGCGGACGGTGCCGTCGACCAGCGGTCGGGTCCGGTCGTAGTCGCCCACTGCGACGGAGAGGGAGAGGTTCGTGGACATGGGATCTGGTTCCGACGGGATCAGAGGAGCTGGCGGAGGCGCTCTGTCATGGCGCGTTCCGCGGTGGAAGAGCCGGCGGCGACGGCGCCGGCTCCGAGGTAGCGTTCGGCGATCTCGGACGAGGCGAGGAGGTCGTCCGCCGACCCCGCGAGGGCGACCCGGCCGTTCTCCAGCACGTAGCCGCGATCGGCGACGGCGAGGGCGGAGCGGGCGTTCTGCTCGGCGAGCAGGATCGACAGGCCGCGATCGCGCAGCCGGCAGATCAGCCGGAAGATCTCCGAGACGAGCAGCGGCGACAGCCCCAGCGACGGCTCGTCGAGCATCAGCAGACGCGGACCCGACATCAGCCCGCGGCCGATCGCCAGCATCTGCTGTTGGCCGCCGGAGAAGTTGCCGGCCGGGCTGTCGAGCCGTTGCGCCAGGACCGGGAAGAGGTCGAGCACCTCGTCGAGCCGGCGGCGGCGCTCCGCCGCGTCGATCGAGCCGTGGACGGCATGGGTGCCGAGCGCCAGGTTCTCCCGTACCGTCAGGCCGGCGAACACCTGCCGGCCTTCGGGGACGAGGGCGACGCCGAGGCGCAGGCGCTCGGCCGGGGTGGCGCGGGTGATCGAACGTCCCTCGTAGACGACGTCGCCTGCGGCCGGCCGCATCAGCCCGGCGATGGTGCGCACCATCGTCGACTTGCCGGCACCGTTGGCGCCGACCAGAGTGACGATCTCGCCCGGAGCGACGTCGAGATCGATGCCGGTGAGCACGGGGTTCGAGTCGTAGCCGACGGTCAGGCCGGCGAGAGTCAGGATCACGGCCGTCCTCCCTGGTTGTCGGCTTCGGCGCCGAGATAGGCGCGGATCACCCGCGGATCGGCGCGAACAGCGTCCGGATCGCCGCAGGCGATCACCGCCCCGGCCTCCAGCACCACCACCTGCTCGGCCACCGACATCACCAACGCCATGTTGTGTTCGACGACGAGCACGGTGACGCCGGTGTCGCGGATCGCCCGCAAGAGGGCGGCGAGATCGGCGGTCTCGCTGTCGTTGAGGCCGGCGGCCGGCTCGTCGAGCAGCAGCATGCGCGGCGCCGCCATCAGCGCCCGCACCACCTCGAGCAGCTTCTGCGAGCCCATCGGCAGTTCCACCGCATGGGTGTCGCGGACCCGGCCGAGGCCGACGATGTCGAGCATCGCCTCGGCCCGTTCCCTGAGCGCCCGTTCTTCGCGGCGCGCCGAGGGCAGCGAGATCATGTGGGCGAAGGGCGAAGTCCGGACACGACGATGGCCGCCGACCATGGCGTTCTCCAGAACCGTCAGGCCGGGGAAGACCCGGGCGGTCTGGAAGGTGCGGATCAGCCCGAGCGCGGCGATCCTGCCGGCCGAGGCGCCGGTGATGCGCTCGCCGTCGAAGAACACCTCGCCGCTCTGCGGCCGGACGATGCCGGTGACGAGATTGAAGAGCGTCGTCTTGCCGGCGCCGTTGGGGCCGACGAGTGCCGTCACCGTGCCGAAGGGCACCGAGAAGGAGACGTCGGCGGTGGCCTGCAGGCCGCCGAAGGAGCGGCAGAGGTTGCGTACCTCGAGGCCCGGGCGAGAGTGGACGAGGGGAGCGTTCATCGCGCGGCCTCCTCGCTCACCGCGCCGGGGCGGGCGGTCTCGCCGAAGCGGCGGAAGATGCCGTTGAGGCCGTCGACGACGAGGCCGTAGAGGCCGTGCGGCAGCCACAGGAAGCAGCCGACGAGAAGCAGGCCCGAGACCAGCGTCTTGGCCGAGGCGAGCGGCGCGAAGACGGTCGGCAAGAGCGTGAGCAGCAGGCCGCCGAGCAGCGGCCCGATCAGCGTGCCCTCGCCGCCGATCACCAGCATGGCGACCAGCTCCAGCGAACGTGTCGCGTCGACCATGTCGGGGGAGAGGAAGTGGAAATTGAAGGCGTAGAGGCTGCCGGAGAGCGAGGCGAGCATGGCGCTGACGGCGAAGACCACCAACTTGGTGCGCAGCACGTTCACCCCGAGCGCCGCCGCCGCCATCTGGTCGGTGCGGATCGCCTGGATCGCCCGGCCGAAGGAGGAGCGCATCACCCCTTGCGACACCACCACCAGCACCACGTCGAGAACGAGCACCAGATGGTACATCGACTCGGTGGTGTCGAAGGCCCAGCCGGCGATCTCCAGCGACGGGATGCCGACCATGCCGGAGGGACCACCGGTCAGTTCGGTGAGGCCGACGGCGAAGGAGGTGACGAGCAGACCGAAGGACAGGGTGGCGAGCGCCAGATAGAGGCCGCGCAGGCGGAGCGTCACCACCGAGAGGACGAGGGCACAGACGAGCGACAGGCCCATGCCGGCGAAGATGCCGAGGAGCGGCGACACCTGATGGTCGATCGCCAGCCCTGCGGCGGTGTAGCCGCCGATCGCCATGAAGCCGGCGTGCCCGAGCGCCACCTGCCCGCACCAACCCATCAGCAGATCGAGACCGATCAGCGCGACGAACAGGATGCCGACGATCACCAGACTGCCGAGGATCGCCTCGGACGGCATCACATGGGGCAGGGCGACCGCCCCGATCAGCGCCGCGACTGCGGCGAAGCGTCCGGCCGCCGGCGACAGCCGATGCACCCGCTTCCACACCCGCGCCTCGTCGCGCACGTCCTGGCGACGAGCCGGACCACCGGCCATCAGGCCGCTCGGCCGCCACACCAACACCATGAGCAGCAGCCCGAGGGCGATGGCGTTGGAATAGAGCGAGGAGAGATAGGCGGTCGCCAGTGTATTGACGACGCCGAGCACCAGACCGCCGACGATCGCGCCCGGCAGCGAGGCGATGCCGCCGATCACCGCGGCGATGAAGCCGGAGACGGTGAAGAGCCGGCCGCTGTCGAACTGCAGCGAGGTCGCCGGGGCGATCACCACACCGGCGATCGCCGCGATCAGAGCCGAGAGGCAGAAGCTGAAGAGCGTCATCCGCGGCACGCTGACGCCCATCAGCCGCGCCGCCGTCGGGTTTTCGGAACAGGCGCGCAACGCCTGTCCGAGGCGGGTGCGGGTGAGGAGCACCCACAGGGCGAGGACCAGAACGCCGGTGATCCCGAGCATCCACAGACCCTGGGTGGGAACGGTGATACCGGCGAAGGCGAGCGGCTCCTGACCCGAGAACGGTTCCAGCGCATAGGGCTGGCTGCCCCAGATCAGCTGCATGGCGCCCTCGAAGACGGTGAGGAGACCGGCCGTCAGCATCAACATGTTGGCGTTGGACAGCCGGGTCAGGCCGGGGACGAAGCTGGTCGCTCCGACCACCGCCCCGACCGCCACCGCCACCGCCACCGCGCCGAGCGAGGCAGCGAGAATCGACCACCCGAATTGCATCTCGAAACTGGCGCAGGCGAGAGCCGCGAGAATGCAGAATGCCCCCTGCGCCAGATTGACCACCCCGGTCACCCGGAAGATGAGCGAGAAGCCCAGGGCGATCAGCGCGTAGATGCATCCGGTGAGGACACCGCCGATCAGAAGTTGGATGAAATTCGTCATGCTCCGCACCTCTCCCGATCGGCGGACAGTCGGCGAACCGGGGATCGATCAATCCAGCGGCAGCCCGCGCGGCCGGCTGATCACGTCCCAGGTCTGCTTCGTCGGCTCCCATCGGGTCACGACCACGGAAGTGTCGTCGAGGCCGCGCTGCGGCACCTTGCGGAAGTCGTAGACGCCGCTGGTGAGCGCATGGCCCTGGAGGTCGGCGAGGAAGGCGCGGACCTGTTCGGCGCTCGCCCCGTCCGGCAGGGTGCGCAGGGCATGGACCACCAGCATCGCCGGATCCCAGGAGAGGGCGGCGGCGATGTCGGGCTTGACGCCGGCGGCATCGAAGGCGGCGAAGAAGGTCTTCTGCGCCGCCTCGACGCCCTCCGGAAGCTTCACCCCGGCGTGGCGCGGCCACAGCGGCGAGGGGATGTAGAGCTGCTTCGGCAGGATCGAGGCGTATTGCGCCATCTGCTCGTAGGTCATGTTGCCGTCGGTCGTCGCCACCGGCAGATCGAGGCCGGCATCGACGATACCCTTGAACACCGTGCCGATCGCCGCGCCGGTCGACCACGCGACGATCGCCTGCGGCTCGGCGGCGGCGATGCGCTGGATCTGCGCCGCGACCGAGACGTCGCCCGGATTGAAGGTCACTTCGGCGACCAGTTTGACGTCGGCGTTCTCGGCCTGCGCCAGCACCTCGCGGATGTTGCGTACCGCGTCCTGGCCGGAGGCGTCGGTGGAGGTGATCAGCGCCAGTTTGGTGATGCCGCGCGACCGCCAGTAGCGGATCTGGGCGGCGGCGAGATCGGCGGTCGACGAGCTCGAGGTGAACATGAAGTCGCCGGCGGCGGGCCGCACGCCCGGCGACAGGCAGTACATCACCGTGGCGCGGCGCAGCGCCGGCGCCATGGCGTTGCAGGTGGCGACCAGCGCCGAGCCGAGGATCACCGTCGGCTTGGTCGCCAGGATCTCGTTGGTGGTCTGCACCGCGACCTGCGGCTTGGTCTGGTCGTCGTGGAAGACGAACTTCAGCCTGCGCCCGTGGATACCGCCGCTGTCGGCGACCGTCTTCTCGGCCACTTCGAGCGCCTTCTGCTCGGCTTTGCCGAGGAAGGACGCTCCGCCGGTCAGCGGCAGCACCACGTGGATCGTCGTGTCTTCGGCTGCGGCGGGCGTGGCGAGGGCGAGCGCCGCCCCGAGGAGCCCTGCCGCCGTCTCACGGAAATGTCGCATGTGTCTTCCCTCCCTCTGATGGTGTCGGCGGGCGGTCCGTCCCACCGCCCGCTTCGTCTTCATTCCGCGGCCGATGGGGCCGACATCGCCGCCTCCTCGGCGGAGACGCCGAGCGTCCGCCAATCGGATCCCTTGGGCACGACACCCTCGAACGACTTGAGGTGGACCTGCGGCACCACGTCGGCGCCACGGCCGACCACCGCACCTGTGGCGGCGAAGGCCTGCGCCGCCTCGACCATACGACGGCGGAATTCGACGATCGCCAGGTCGGAGGCCCCGAGCCGGTCGAGCGAACGGTCGGCGATCGGACCCATCGTCTCCCACATCGCGATGTCCTGGTTGGGAATGCCCTTGATGCCGGTGAAGTTGCCGAGCTTCATCAGGGTGCGGTCCTGGAGGTAGTCGTTGTCGCGGTTGCGGATCTTACGGAACCGGTGATCGACGTCGGTGCCGACTTCGGCACCGAGGAACTTGCGCCAGGTGGCGACCTCCGGGACCTCGTCGTCGCCGTGACCCCAGCCGATGAAGTGGAAGGCGGTGTGGGTGTCGTCGATCGGAATGTGCAGAATCGCCACGTTGTAGCGGTCGTTGCGCGGGATCTGAACCGTATAGGGCGCGATGAACAGCGTGGTGCGCACGTAGTCGTGGGTATCGCCGTTGAAGGTCGGCCGACGGATCGCCGCATAGCGGAAGCCGAAGGGCGTGCGCTGGACGACGAGGCGCGGCGACTTGTCGGTCGACGGCCGCAGCCAGTTCTTGTCGGTCGCCATGGCGCGGGTGACCCGTGACGGCACCATGTCGGAAGAGTGCAGGCTCGACGAGTGGGCCGAGTCGATCGCGCCCTCGAGGATCTGCGCCCAATTGCAGTCGATGACGATCTTGGCGATCGAGAACTGGGTGTCCTCGGTCGGCACGTAGACCGGCATGCGGAATTCGGGCTTTTCGGCCGCCGGTCCCATGTAGACCCAGACGAAGCCGGCCGCCTCGTGGGTCGGATAGGCCTTGTGCTTCACCTTCTCGACCAGCCCGGACTCCTTGGGCTCGGACGACATCTCGACGGCATTGCCGTCCACGTCGAACTTCCAGCCGTGATAGAGGCAGCGCAGACCGCATTCCTCGTTGCGGCCGAAGGCCAGCGAGGCGCGCCGGTGCGGGCAGTATTCGTCCAGCACCCCGAGACGTCCATCGGTGTCGCGGAAGACGACGAGGTCCTCGCCGAGTAGCCGAACCTTGAGCGGAGCTCCATCGGGTTCGGGCACCTCTTCGGAAAGACAGGCGGGGATCCAGTGGCGGCGGAAGATCTGTCCCATCGGGGCATCGCCCTCGACGCGACAGAGCAGATCGTTTTCCTCATTCGTGAGCATGTACGGCTCCTCCCTCGGTCATACGGCTTCGCCGGCCTGCTCGAGAGACCAACTTAGCTCTCTAATTTACCTAGTTGAAGGGGCGGCTCCCTGTCCAGAGGGAAATTCAAACTATACGTATTTTGATTTTCGCGATGCACAAATTGAATGGCCATCATGCGCGAGTCTATTGGGATGAACTGGCACTCTTGGGTTGATGGTGCCGTATGACTTTCCTGTTGCATTCCAAAAAAAGTGATTTAGATATCTAATTAGAAACATCGAAAGAGACCTCGCGCATGACCGTCGCCCCAGAGTCCGATCTCACGCCGTTGCGCATCGTGTCGCGTCGCCGCATCGCCGATGACATCCACGAGTTCGTTCTCGCCCAGGACGACGGCAGCGAACTGCCGGCCTTCACCGCCGGTTCGCATCTGCGGCTGCGCACCCCCAACGGTCTCGTTCGCTGCTATTCGCTGTGCAACGCGCCCTCCGAGCGCGACCGCTACGTCGTCGCCGTCAAGCGCGACGCGAGCGGTCGCGGCGGTTCGATGAGCCTGATCGACGAGGCGAAGGTCGGCGACGAGATCGCCGTGTCCGAGCCGCACAACGCCTTTCCCTTCGAGCCGCGTCCCGGCGGCGTGCTGTTCATCGCCGGCGGCATCGGCGTCACCCCCCTGCTGTCGATGGCGCGTCACCTGATCGAGACCGACGGCGGACCGTTCCGGTTCGTCTATCTGACACGCTCGCCGGAGACGACCGCCTTCCGAGACGAACTGGCGGGCGAGGGCTTCCGCGGTCGGGTCACCCTCCATCACGACGGCGGAGATCCGGCCCGCGCCTTCGACCTCTGGCCGCTGCTCGAGCGCCCGAAGGGGCAGGTCTACTGCTGCGGCCCGCGCTTCCTGATGGACGCGGTGCGCGACATGACCGGTCACTGGTCGACCTCCGCCGTCCACTTCGAGGACTTCGGCGGCGTCTCCGCCGCGCCGCGCCCCGACGACGTCGCCTTCGACGTCCGCCTCGCTCGCAGCGACCGGGTCGTGCCGGTCGCCGCCAACGTCACCATCCTCGACGCGCTGCGCGGCGCCGGGATCCACGTCTCCAGCTCCTGCGAGAGCGGCACCTGCGGCTCCTGCCGCGTCGACCTCCTCGCCGGCGACGTCGATCACCGCGACATGGCGCTGAACGACGACGAGAAGCGGTCGGCGATCATGGTCTGCGTCTCGCGTTCGTGCGGCGGCGAACTGGTCCTCGACCTGTGACCGCGCCCACCTCGCCCCCACCGCGCCGGCCGTTGCGTCTCGGGGTGATCGGCCTCGGTCGCGCCTTCGTGCTGATGCTGCCGACGCTGCGCGCCCATCCGGCGCTACGCCTCGTCGCCGCGATGGATCCGCGCCCCGAGGCGCGCGACCGCTTCGTCGCCGAGTTCGGCGGCCGCGCTCATACGACGGTCGCGGCGCTCTGCGCCGACCCGGAGGTCGAGGCGATCTACGTCGCCTCGCCGCACGGCTTCCACCGCGAGCAGGTGATCGCGGCGCTCGAGGCCGGCCGCCACGTCCTGGTCGAGAAGCCGATGGCGCTCGACCTCGCCTCCTGCATGGCGATGGTCGCGGCGGCGGAAAGGGTGGGCGTCCATCTCCTGGTCGGACACAGCCACAGCTTCGACGCGCCCGTTCTCCACGCCCGCCGGGCGATCGATGCCGGCACGCACGGCCGGCTGAGGATGATCACCGCCCTGAACTTCACCGATTTCCTCTATCGGCCGCGCCGACCGGAAGAACTCGACACCGCCCAGGGCGGCGGCGTGGTGTGGAGCCAGGCGGCGCATCAGGTCGACGTCGTCCGCCTCCTCGGCGGCGGACTTGTGAAGACCGTCCGCGCCACCGCCGCGGTCTGGGATCCGTCACGCCGCAGCGAGACCGCCTACAATGCCCTTCTCACCTTCACCGACGGCGCCTCGGCGACGCTCACCTACAGCGGCGCCGGCCATTTCGACACCGACGAGCTCTGTGGTTGGATCGGCGAACTCGGCCAGCGCCGCGACCCGGCCGAGCACGGCCGCGCCCGGGCCCGGCTGGCCGGCCGCAGCGAAGCCGACGAGATCGCTCTCAAGGCGGCGCGCACCTATGGTGCCGGCGCCGGTGGCGACGCGACGCCGCCCGTCGCCCACAACCACTTCGGCTTCGTCGTCGCCTCTTGCGATCACGCCGATCTGAGGCCGACGGCCGACGGTGTGCACATCTACGCCGACCACGGCCGACGCTTCGAGGCGCTGCCGCCGCCGGTGGTAGCGCGCGCCGAAGTGATCGACGAACTCTGGGCGGCGGCGGTCGAGGGTGTGCCCCCGATCCACGACGGCGCCTGGGGCATGGCGACGCTTGAAGTCTGCGGGGCGATCCTCCAGTCTGCCGCCGAAGATCGCGAGGTCGTCCTCCACCACCAGGTCGTTCCAGGGGACCGGCGATGACCAAGAAGACCTCCGACACCCGCGCGAAGCTGCCCGGCAGCAAGGGCTCGGCCGCCGCCAAGCCGGCGATCGAGGCGGCCGCGGCCGAAGCGACCCTCAAGCACTGGCTCGAGGACGTCCCCGATGATCGCCTCGCCCATCTGATCAAGGACGCGACCCGCGGCCTCACCCGCAGCCTGCAGCGCCGCCTCGCCGAACACTCGGTCTCCTTCGGCCACTGGACCTTCCTGCGCATCCTGTGGAACCGCGACGGTCTGACCCAGCGCGAGTTGGCCGAAAGGGCGGGCCTGATGGAACCGACGGCCTTCACCGCGCTCGTGGCGATGGAGAAGCTCGGCTACGTCGACCGCATCCACGCCCCCGAAGGCGGCGGCCGCAAGGTCTTCGTCCATCTGACCGACGCCGGGCGAGCGCTGAAGGACGTGCTGGTGCCGTTGGCGGTCGAGGTCAACGAACTCGCCGTCGCCGGGGTCAGCGAAGACGACATCGCCGCCACCCGGCGCACCCTGCTCGCCATGGTCCGCAACCTCTCCGTCGACGAGATCGAGGCGGCCAAGCAGGATCGCCGCATCCTGTCGACACGAGAATTCGCCCGCCTGATCGACCGCGCCGAAGCCGACCGCTAGCGGCGGCCGGCTCCCTCGATCGTCCCGACTCCACTCCCGGTCTCACGGAACGCCGCCGCTCGGTGACCGCCCGTATCCGCACCGCTCCCCTTCGAAACGCCATCCCCGGAGGACCGCTCCGTGATCGACCACCGCGTCCCGCCCCATCTCCTCGCCGCAGAACTGAACCGCACCATCGAGGCGGCACTCGTCGAGGATGTCGGCTCCGGCGACATCACCTCCGAGACCGTCATCCCGGCGGACCTCCGCTTCTCCGGCGCGATGGTCGCCCGCCAGGAACTGGTGGTCGCCGGGCTCGACTTCGTCCGCGACATCGTCCGCCGCCTTGCGCCGACGGCCTGGGTGCTGACCGAAGTCGCCGACGGCGATCGGGTCGAAGCCGGTCGGATTCTCTGCACCATCGACGGCCCGGCTCGCGGTCTGCTGACCGCCGAGCGCACCGCCCTCAATCTCCTGCAGCATCTCTCCGGCATCGCCACGGCGACCCGCACCTACGCCGATCTGATCGCCGGCACCGGCTGCACCCTGCTCGACACCCGCAAGACCATCCCCGGCCTGCGTCATCTGGCGAAATATGCCTCGCGCCTCGGCGGCGCGGTCAATCACCGCATCGGCCTCTATGACGCGGTGCTGATCAAGGACAACCACGTCGCGGTGTGCGGCGGCGTCGGCGAGGCGGTGCGCCGCTGCCGCGCCGCGGAGCTGCCGGCGATCGAGGTCGAATGCGACCGGCTGGAACAGGTCGCCGAAGCGGTGGCGGCAGGTCCCGACACCATCCTCCTCGACAACATGACCATCCCGATGCTGCGCGACGCCGTCCGTCTGGTCGCCGGACGCTGCCGGCTCGAAGCGTCCGGCGGCGTCACCCGCGAAACCATCCGCGCCATCGCCGAGACCGGGGTCGACTATGTCTCGGTCGGCCGCATCACCCAATCGGCTCCGGCCGTCGACATCGGCCTCGACTGGCGTTGACGCGCCACGTCGACGTGCACCTCGCCCTTCCTCTTCGAGCGCGTCTCCCTGCGCTCGCCTGGGGCGACCGAAGCGACCGTCGCTTCGGTCGCCCCATTTTCCCACGGGACCGCGACATCACCGCTGGCGTCATGAGCACCGGCGGATCCTACGAGAGGCCGGATCGCATGTTCGCGCCGGAGCCGTCCGCCTGCGTCGCTCCTTCGATCCCGAAGTTCTGCGATACCATTGAACACGACGGGAGCCGGCGCGGCCCCTCGGCTCTCGAGACGCAGGATTCGCCGTCGGAGCCGATGCGGAGGTGCGTCCGACCGTCGACACCGCCGCAATGAGCCGGGCAGCGTGACAGCGGCGGCCGCGAACCGGTGGTGGTCCGACGCCGCCGTGCTGGCATCGCGACGTCGCTTCGGCCACCCCCGTGGTTCGCCAGTTCCGCGCGTCAGCCGGGCATCCGATGACGTCGGCCGACCCCCGTCGCCCGACACGATTCCGGTCGGTCGCGGCGGCGATGAGCAACGGCCTGCGGTCGACCGCGCGATCTCGCGACGTCGCCGCCGACGAGTGGCGCGCCGCGGCCGGCTGCCGTCAGCGCGGCCGTCCCCCGAAACCGTAGGGAGACGGCAGCCGATGAGCCAGCTTCTTGAAGAGCTCTCGGAATTCGCCCGCCGGCTGGGCACCGTCCTCGCGATAGAGTCGGTCGAGTTCGGCGAGATCGGTGGCGGTCAGCACCTTTCGGGCGAGCGGCAGGAGGTCGTGCTCCTCGAGGGCGATGTGGGCGACGGCCGCCTCGGCATAGCGCCGGGCGGTCCGTTCGAAGGTTTCGAAACCCTCCCCACCGCGACTCTGATACCGGATGAAGGCCGCCGCCAGAGCGCCCATCTGCTCGCGTCCCTCGTCGTGTTGCGAAGACAGGCGTTCCACCAGCGCACGAGACGCCGGTTCGCGCTCCGACAGCATCGGGAAGAGATACCGGTCCTCGCGCGGATGGTGGAGCTCCTCGGGTTCGCGGAGCACATAGTCGAGCAGTGTCGCCAGGAGCTTCCAATCCGGCGTGGCACCCGCCTTGATCTCGTCGAGAAGGTGACCGAGCGCCTGATAGATCGCCAGCATGGTCGCATGTTCTTCGTGAATGGTATCGAGTGTGTTCACGGTCTCACGTCCTGATGGTTCCGCACACCGAGCCACCGTTCGAGACGTTCCGGCTCGTCGCGCAACGTGCCGGCGGCGCCCCAATAGACGGTCCTGCCGCGTTCGAGCACGAGCGCGCGGTGGGCGAGCGGCAGAATCTTGTTCGCGTGTTGCTCGACCAGGACGACGCTCATACCGCCATCGGCGACCAGGCTGCGGATGACGTTGAGCAGTTCCTGGACGATGATCGGCGCCAGCCCCTCGAGCGGTTCGTCGAGCAGCAGAAGTTTGGGGTTGAGCATCAGCGCCCGTCCCATCGACAGCATCTGCTGTTCGCCTCCGGAGAGTTGGTTGCCCAGGTTCTGGCGCCGTTCCTCGAGTCGAGGGAAGATGTCGTAGACCCGGCGTAGCGTCCAGGGGCCGTCGACGGCGACGACCGTCAGATTCTCCTCGACGGTCAGGGAGGGAAACACGTCGCGCTCCTGCGGCACCCAACCGATGCCGAGCTGGGCGCGACGTTGAGAGCGGACGCGGGCGATGTCGCGGCCGCGGAAGACCAACTCGCCGGCGTGCAGATCGGCGGCGCCGATCAACGTCGCGAGCAAGGTCGTCTTGCCGACGCCGTTGCGCCCGAGAAGCGCCAGGCATTCCCCCTCGTCGAGAGAGAAACTCATGTCGTCGATGACGACCGCGTCGCCGTAACCGGATCGGACGCCGGTCAACTTCAACAGTTCAGACAACGATCGCCTCCCCGAGATAGACTTCGCGAACCCGCGGATCTTTCGCGATCTGCTCCGGCGAGCCTTCGGTCAGGACACCACCGTTCACCAGGACGGTGATCCGATCGGCGAAGCCGAACACCAGCTCCATGTCGTGCTCGATGAGCAGAACCGTCACGTCGCGCGGCAGAGCCGAGATGGTCCGGAAGAGCTCACCGCTCTCCCCCTGCGGTACACCGGCGGCCGGCTCGTCGAGCAGCAGCACGGTGGGCTTGGCTGCGAGGGCGAGCGCGATCTCCAACAGGCGCTGGCGGCCGTAGGAGAGTGCCTTCGTCGGCAGATGCGCGACCTCCGCGAGCCCGAGCAGTTCGACGACGTTCCATGCCTCTGCGATCGAACCACCACAGGCCGACCGGCGCCGCCAGGAGACCGCACCCAGGCCGAGCCGTTCGTTGGTGGCCAGAAGAACGGATTCGAGAACGGTCAGGTCGTTGAACAACCGATTGATCTGGAAGGTGCGGACGAGCCCGCGCCCCACCCGCTCGTGTTGTCCGAGGCGTGTGATGTCGGCCCCGTTCAGCTCGATCCGCCCCGCCGAAGGTTCGAGGAACCCGGTCAGCAGGTTGATCAGCGTCGTCTTGCCGGCGCCGTTGGGGCCGATGATCGCTTGGCGGGCCCCGGTTTCGACGGTCAGGCCGACATCGTTGGTGACGACGAAGGATCCGAAGCGCTTGGTCAGCCCCACGGTCCGGATGGCTGGCGTGGTCATGGCGCCGTTCCTCCCTTCCACAGATGGTCGCGCAGCCGGCTCAGACCACCGGTCAGCCCATCTTTGGCGAAGAGCACGATGAGGATCAGCAACGTGCCCATCCAGAATTGCCAGTACATCGGGTTGATCTCGGACAGCAGGTGATGGGCGACCGAGAAGACGATGGCGCCGAGCAGCGCACCGTAGAGGTTGCCGGCACCGCCGAGGACCAGGATGAGCATCAATTCGGCGGAGCGGTGGAACGACAGTGCGTCGAGCGAAACGAACTGGGTGGTCTGGGCGAGCAGCGCGCCGGCGATCCCCGCCACCGCACCGCCGATCGCATAGGCGACGGTCAGTCGGCGGTCGACGGGAACCCCGAGCGCCGGCATGCGTTGCGGATTGAGCCGGATACCGGCCAGCGCAAGGCCGAAGGGGCTGCTCTTCAGCCGGCGCAACCCGAGGAAGACCAGAAACAACACGGCGAGGGCATACCAATAGGCGACGGTGCCGCCGAGATCGAACTCGATCTTCCCGAACAGGGGCGCGATGACGATACCCTGCAGGCCGTCGACGCCGCCGGTCACCGCGCTCCACTTGTTGGCCGCCTCGTAGAGGATGCCGGCCACCGCGACGGTGATGAGGAGGCGGGTGAGATCACGTCCGCCGAGCAGCAGCGGCGCGGCGAGGACACCGAGCAGGGACGTGGCGACCATGGCGACCACCAGTCCGAGCAACGGATCGCCGTCGACGTGGATGGCGAAGAGCCCGGCGGTGTAGCCTCCCAGGCCGAAGAAGGCGGCCTGGCCGAGCGACAGGATGCCGGCGATACCGAGGACCAGGTCGAGCGAGAGGCAGAAGAGCCCGAGAATCGCGATCTGCGACAGGAACAGGTGATCATCGGGCAAGACGAAGGGAGCGACGAGCGCGGCACACCAGAAGACCGTTTCGGGCGATTTCCAACGCTCCCGCTCGCGAAGGCGGACGGCGGCCGCTTCCCAGGACGGGGTCATGATCTTCCTCCGAATTTCGGCAGCAATCCCCGCGAACGGGCCACCAATACGGCCAGCATCAGGACGTAGATGACGAAGGCGCCCAATTCCGGGACGTAGTATTTACCGACGACGTCGAATACGCCGATCGACATGGAGGCGAGGAACGACCCGCGAATGCTACCGGGACCACCCATGATGACGACGATCAAGAAGTAGACGACGTATTTGATCGCGAAGACCGGATCGAGCCCGAGCATCTGAGTTCCGAGCGCCCCGCCGAGACCGGCGAGCGCCGAACCGACCGCAAAAGTGATGGTGAAGATGCGATCGACCTCGATGCCGACGCCGCGGGCCGTCCGCGGATTGTCGACGGCGGCCCGCAGGCTCGCTCCGAACCGAGTCGAGGTGAGTATCCTCTGCAGCGCGGCGGCGATGGCGATGGCGACGACGATCAGAAACGACCGGTAGCTGTCGAATCCGACGCCGAAGGCTTCGATTCGCCCCTGGAGGAAGGCCGGCAGTTCGATCACCTGGACGCCGGATCCGAAGAAATAGGCCGCCAGCGAGATCGAGACGAAGATGAGACCGACCGTGAACAGCACGTGATCCATGTGCGACGCCGCATAGAGCCGCCGATAGAGCAGCCTCTCGAGGGTCGCGCCCACGACCAGACTGCACAGGGTGGAAAGGGCGAGGGCCCCGAGGAACGGAACCCCCCACCGATTGACCAGCAGAACTCCGACATACCCACCCAGCATCGCGAACGCGCCGTTGGCCAGGTTGACGAAATTCATCAGGCCGAGCGTCACCGATAGGCCGACGCTGATCAGAAAGAGCAGCATCCCGAGCGCGATGCCGTCGAAGACAATGGTCATGTCGTCACCGTTTCACAGACAACGGGCGAAGATCTGGTCGGGCGACGAAGCTCAACGATCCTGCGGATCCCGAACACCGGGATAAGTGGCGAACTCGACGTTCTCGAGCCGACCGTCGACCTTCTCCGTCTTGCGGATGTACACCGACTGGACGATGTCGCGGGTCTCTGGATCGATCTGGACCGGGCCACGCGGGCTCGCCCAGGAGATGCCCTTGACCGCGTCCATGAACGCTTGCCCGGTGACCACCGTGCCTTTGGTTTCGGCGACACGGGCGATCAGCGCGATGCCGTCGTAGCCTGCGACGGACATGTAGTTCGGGCGATCTTCGCCGTAGGCCTTGCGATAGGCCGCGACGTAGGCGTCGTTCTCGGGCGAGCGATGTGGTTCGGAATAGTTCGACGCGGTGATCACGCCGATCGCCGCATCACCGGTGGCGTCGATCACCGCCTCCTCCGTAAGGCTGGTGCCGAACAGTTTCATGCCCGCGGCTTCGAGGCCTCGTGACTTGAAGCCCTTGATGAAGGCGATCGAGAGTTCGCCCGGCGGCAGGAAGACGAACACCGCCTGTGGATTGGCGTCCTTGATCTTCTCGAGATAGGGTGAAGGGTCGGCATTGTTCAGCGGATAGCGGACGCTGCCGACGATCTCGCCACCGGCCTTGGTGAAGGTCTCTGTGAACTGCTTCTCGGAATCGTGGCCGGGGGAGTAGTCCGCGACCAGCGTGTAGACCTTGCGGACGCCGTTTTCGATCGCCCATTTCGCCATCGGTTCGGTGACCTGCGGCTGGGTCTGCGACACGCGGATGATGAAGGGGGACTTTCGGGTCAGGCCGGTGGTGGAAGCGTTCATCACGATCATCGGCACCTTGGCCTGGGTGGCCAGCGGCGCCACGGTCAGAGCCGACGGGGTGAGCCCGAAGCCGACGAGGAACGACACCTTGTCCTTGATCAGGAGCTGTTGGGCAAGCCGCTTCGACAGCTCGGGGGCGACACCGGTGTCGTCGGCGGTCACCAGTTCGACTTCACGGTCGCCGATCCTGCCGCCGTGCTGGGACAGGTAGAGCTTGGCGCCGTTCAGGATCTTGGTGCCGTAGATCGCGTAGGGGCCGGTGAAGGGCAGGATCACTCCGATCTTCAACGGTTCCGCCGCCAGGGCGGCGGAGGCGCAGGCGATCTGACCGACGATCGCGAACCGCAGGATGCGGCGAACAGTGTTTCCGAACATGGGACCTCCCTTCGATTTCGAGAAATTCGCCTCTTCGACCGGGCGATGGATCGAGAAGCACGATCAGGCGACCGTCCGTTCGACCTCCTTGACCTCCTGACAGTGGGTCATAACCGCCGTATCGGCCGACAAGTCGTCGATCGGCCGCGTTTCGATCCAGATACCGTCGCGCGGGTTGGCGACGACCTCGTGGATGGATCCGTCGTGCAGGCGCACGCGATCGCCGACCACGAGGTCCAACAGCTGTACGTACATGGTAGCCTCCAATCAGAAGAAGACCGTCAAGTTCTTCGCCAACAGCACGGTCTGTTCGAGGATGATCTTTCGCTCGCAGACCTTCAGGCCGCCATTGACCCTCCGCAGCTTGTCGTAGCGGCGCACTGCGAAATAGGTCTGCTCGTACTCACAACGGTTCTGGTAGAGGAGCAGGCGGCTGCGCGCCGACAACTCCTCGACACCCTCGGAGTCGCGGACCCCGGTGACCTGGACGTTTGTGACCAGGCGCGTACAGCGGGAAAGCGGCTCTTCCGCCCAATGGACGCCGGTGAGGATCTGCTCGACACGCTTCGTGAGGGACCACTTTCCCTCGTTGAACCAACTCATGTCCTTCTCTGTTCGGGTCCGCTCTTTGTCGCCGTGTTCGCCGAACTTCACGTTGAAGGTGATCGGCATGAAATAGCGGATATCGTCGGCGAGAAGATCGAGCCAACCCTTGAAGTCACGCGTATCGAGGATCTCCGCCTCGTCGTAGAGGAATTCCTCTACTTCACCGCGGAGCGTGAAGTAGTCGGCGGAGGGGCGCAGCTTCTGCGCGGTCTGGACGTCGCTCATGGGAGTCTCCAACACGGTGTGAGAGGATCAAGGGCCTTTCGCGGCGACCGGGCGCGGCGGGACGGGGCCGCCCTGATGGGCGAAGCAACCGACGTCGAGAACGGTGCCGGAAATCGTCGCCGCCTCGTCGGACAGAAGGAACGCGACGGCGTGGGCGAGGTCGCGACCGGTGGCCGTCCGGCCCGCAGCGGTACCGGGGACGGTTCGGCGCAGGACGGTCTCGACGTCGCCGCCGACCCGACCGACGCTCATGCCCGAGACGATCCCCCCCCCGCCGGGGATGACCACGTTGACTCGGATCCGGGCGTGGAAGTGGTCGTAGGCCATGGCCGCCGACAGAGCGACGAGCCCGCCCTTGCTTGCGGCGTAGGCCGCCATGTCGGGTTTACCCCAGCCGGCACCCGAGCCGACGTTGACGATGGCGCCGCCGCCGACCTTCTCCATCCGAGGGATGACCGCCCGGCTGCAGAGATAGGCGCCCTTGAGATTGACCCGCATGACACGGTCCCACATCTCTTCGTCGGTCGACAGGATGGTGCCGAGCGGACCGATGGCGGCGTTGTTGACGAGATTGTCGATCCGCCCGGTGGTCGCCAGCGCATGATCGACGACCCGTTGCACGTCGTCGGCGACGGAGACGTCGGCGTCCAGCACCGAAGCCCGTAGCCCCTCCGCCGCGAGCGTCTCTTCGATGTCGCCCAGGCCGACCGCGATGCTCGACGGCTGTGGCGTCGACAGGCCGAAGGCGACGACGTCATGTCCACGCCGGGCCAGTTCCAGGACGATCTCCCGGCCGAGACCGTACGTCCCGCCGCTGACGATGGTGGTCGGCATCGCTCGCCCTCAGTCCTTCTTGCCGAGGAGCGTGTCCCAATCGGCGCCGCCCATGTAGTCCGACCAGCGCCGGTAGTATTGCCGCGCGTTCTCCTCGCTCATCTGCAGCGCGGTGTTGCCTGGCGTCGGGCCGTTCCTGGTCGAACGACCCATCGATTGCTGGTAGTTGTAGGGATGGCGGCGAGCGATGACGCCGCGGCTGGCGGCGGTGGCGGAGTTCCAGTTTTCCATGTCGTCCTGCTCGGTCATGCCGGCCGGGCCGGAGTAGCGCATGTAGTAGGTGCGCAGGAAATCCTTGACCTCCTGCGGCGCGTCGGCGTCGACGAGGAAGAAGCGCCAGGCTTCGGTCTGTTCCGGCCCGTGCGGATGCCAGACACAGAGGTTGCGCGGCTGACGGCCGTGGAAGGAGGTGTTCGGATAGAGCGTGCCGACGAAGGGCAGCAGGCGGTTGGCTTCGGCGCCGAGGCGCTCCTTGCGCCGGCGGTTGGCCTCGCGGAAGTACTCCGCCACCACCGAGTTGTTCTGGTAGGTCTCGGGCTCCGCCATGTCCGCCTGCATCTGGGCGGAGTGCACGCCGTGGCCGGCGGGGAAGCTGATCCACAGGTGCTGGGCGGTCTCGAGTTCGTTGTCGCGACGGCCCTTCACGCCGTATTCGGCGCTGGGACCGATGCCGATCAAGTCGACCGAGCGGTGGCTGGGGTTGTGATAGGAGTCGCCGAGGAAGTTCTCGGCGGCGATCTTCCAGTTGCAGGGGATGATCCATTTGTGGACGCCGAGCAGCACCTCGGAACCGCCTTCGCGGCCGTCGCGGCAGTCGAGCGTCATGTCGAGATGGAGCTTGGCGTCGCCGAGATAGGTGGCGAGCAGCGGCGCTGCCGGATCCCAGGTCGCCCAGATCGTACCCTTGTAGACTTCCAACTGCGCCACCTCGACCAGTGACCATTCGGCGCGGTCGAGGCAACCCTCGTAGAGGTTCTTGAACTGGGGCACACCGAAGAGCTTGCCGTCGGTGGTGAAGCTCCAGGAGTGATAGGGACAGGTGAACAGCGACGTGTTGCCGTGGTCGGCGGAACACAGGCGCATGCCGCGATGGCGGCAGGAGTTCAGGAAGACGTGCACCTTCGAGCGCTTGTCGCGGGCGACAATGACCGATTCCTGTCCCATACGCGACATGAAGAAGTCGCCGGGATTGGGGATCTGACTCTCGTGCCCGACGAAGAGCCAGGCCCGCGTGAAGATCGTTTCCAGTTCTTGCTGGAAGATGCTCTCGCTCGAGAAGATCTCCCGGGCGATCATTCCCCGTTCGATGTCGATCAGAGGTGCCGTATTACCTGTCGCGCTCACGGTCTTCTCCCACGTCGTTCTTCCGTTGGCAATTTGCGTGCGGATCGGAACCGGTCCGATGCCGCAACGGGTGATCAGCTGAAGCGCTCGAAGAGCAGATCGGACCGGCTCAGACCGGCGCGTTCGACGGCCTCTCGCGCCGCATCCACCATCGGCGGAGGTCCGCAGACGTAGACCCGCGCCGCGGGGTCGACGGCACCGGCCGTGAGCCCGGCGGTCGGGAAACCGGCCTCGCAATCCGACCGGTCGCCGCGCTCGACGAACCGGCGCACCACGAGATCGGGGTCGGCGGCCTGCGCCGCCCGCAGATCCTCGGCGGCGAAGAGGTGAGCACCGCTCCGGGCTCCGACGAGGAGCGTGGTCGGGCCGTGCTTCGCCCCCGGTCGGCTCGCCTTCAGCATCGACAGGAAGGGGGCGAGCCCGCTGCCGCCGGCCACGAAGAGGCGAGGACGCGGCTCGTCGCGCAGGAAGAAGACACCGCGCGGCCCGTCGATGTCGACGATGGCGCCCGGCCTCGCCCGTTCGGTGAGCCAGGTCGAGAAGGCGCCCCCCGGCACGATCCGTACATAGAAGGTGAGTTCCGACTCTCCCGGCGCGTTGGCCATCGAATAGGAGCGCCACGGCGCGTCGATCTCCGGCCGCAGGCGGACGTACTGTCCCGGTAGGAACTCGAAAGGCGCGTCGACTTGCAGCCGCAGGGTCCAGATCTCGTCGGCGACCGGCTCACAGGCGATGACTCGCCCAGGGAAGGCCGGCGCCGGATCGGCACTCGCATCGACCGAGTCGTAGGAGAATTCGACCACGCAGGAACCCTGCGTCCGCGCCACGCAGGTCAGGATCATCCCGTCGAGTCGATCCGAGTCCGGCAGGACGGCCCGGTCGTAATCTTCGAGAACGACGGTTCCCGAAACGAGATGGGCGACACAGGTGCCGCACTGACCAGCCGAGCAATCCATGAGGAGAAGAAGGCCGGCGCGCTCGGCGACCTCGGTCAGGCGTTCTCCAGCGGGGGCGGTTTCCGTCCGCCCGAGACCATCCGCGAAGAGAAAAGTGACCTGCGCCGCGCTCATGCGCCCTCCCCCGTATCCACCCGTGTGGTCGTCGTCGTCGAGCACCTTCGAGAGCCGCTCGCCGAGGACGGTGCCGTTCTCGAATGGTCCATTCTATGGACTTGAGTCCACTGTACGGTCTTTCATCGACTCTTTGCAAGGGGGTGTACGGATTTTTACGGTCATGCTCGGCATCGGTTGGCGAGAGCGGATTTCGGCGTTCGTGCTATGGATCGAAGGGAGAGACGGAGCGGCACGACACCGGGAGGCGAGAGGGGTCGCGTGAAGGACGAGGACGGAGTGGGCGGTGGCGGCGGCGTCCGAGCGGTGACGCGGGCGCTCGAGATCCTGATGGCGTTCGATTCGAAGCGGGAACTGTCGGCGGCCGAACTGCTCGAGCGGGTCGATCTGTCGAAGCCGACCCTCTATCGCCTGCTCTACACGTTGGAATCGTTCGACTTCATCGTGTCGGAGGGGGAGCCGCTGCGGTTCCGGCTCGGACCGGCGATCGGCAAGCTCGCCCATTCGTGGCTGTCGAGCCTGGATCTCGAACGATCGGCGCAGGGTTTCATGAAGGCGATCTGGGAGGAGACCCGCGAGACGGTGGCGCTCTACGTTCCCGACGGGAAGGACCGGCTGTGTCTCTATGAGATGTCCAGTCCCGAGCCGCTCAGTTTCCGCCGCGGCGCCGGCCATCACGATCGGCTGTGGCGCGGCGCGAGCGGCAAGGCCATCCTGTGCGGCATGCATCTGTCGATGGACGAGCTGTCGCGCCTACTCGACGGCTCCGGCGTCGATCCACGCGCGCTCGCGGACGAACTCGCCACCATCGACGCCCTGGGTTATGCCTCCAGCCGCAGCGAGATGATCCAGGGTGCGGTGGCGGTGGCGGTTCCCTTCTACGACCGGACGGACCGGGTGGCCGGCTCGCTGGTGGTCTACGGCCCGTCGACCCGGATGACGGTGGACGTGGTCGAAAAGATCGGCGAGCGGTTGCGCACGTTGGCGGCCGACCTGTCGCGCAATCTCGGATCGATCTCACCGCGCCGGTGATACGATGCGGCATGTGTGGTCGCATCGTCGGGTCCACGCGGTCGCGGCGTTCCGGCAAGGGAGATGTCGTCGTCGCTATCCGCCCGACCCCGGTTCACTCCGACGCGTCGGTCGACATTGAGGCGGATCGTGTCCCGTGAGGTGGTGTAGCTGACCGTTGGCCAGCGGGGCGCGCCGATA
>CALMFH010000028.1 GCA_937864925.1 uncultured Alphaproteobacteria bacterium
CGCCTCGATGTTCATGTGGATGTCTTCGAGGCTTCGCGAGAACGTGAACGTCCCGGCCTCGATCTCGCCGGCGATCTCGTCGAGACCGGCGTGGATCTTCGCCAGATCCTCGGCCGAGAGAATGCCGCGGGCCGCCAGCATCGCCGAATGCGCCTTGGAGCCGGCGATGTCCTGGCGCCACAGCTTGCTGTCGAAGCCGATGGAGGCGTTGATTTCTTCCATGATGGCGGCCGGGCCGGTGGCGAAACGGCCCCCCCACATGCGATTGGACATGACGAACTTCCTCGACGACATTCACCCGACCGAAGCGAGAGACGACCCCGTGAACGCGCCACAATCCGAAGTCCCTGCCGCATCCGTTTCCTCGAAGGTCCCCGTCGCGGCGAAACTCGGCGCGGCTGCGCTGCTCGTCGCCGCCCTCGCTCTCGCGGCGGTATACGGGATCGGAGGGCTCGGAGGCAACGACGGGAACACGGCAAAATGCGCCGGCACCCTCGACTCGGCGGTGCGGTTGAAGTCGCTCGCGGTCGGCGACATCGCCGCCTTCACCCCGGCCGAGAGCCGCCGCGACCTCTCCGCCCTCGCCTTCGGCGCCGGCGCCGGCCCGACGACGCTCGCCGCTTGGCGCGGCCGCATCGTCCTGCTCAACCTCTGGGCCACCTGGTGCGTGCCGTGTCGCAAGGAGATGCCGGCACTCGACCGCCTCCAGGCGAAACTCGGCTCGCCCGAGTTCGAGGTGATCGCGCTCAACCTCGACACCCGCGATCCGGAGCGGCCGAAGAAGTTCCTCGCCGACATCGAAGTGAAGACCCTCGCCTGGTACGCCGACCCGAGCCTCGCCGCCATGAAGGCGCTGCAGAAGCTCGGCCTCGTCACCGGTCTACCGACGACCATCCTGATCGATCGGCAGGGCTGTGAACTCGGCACCATGGCCGGCCCGGCCGAATGGGATCGTTCCGATGCCACGACCTTGATCACCACCGCCTTGAAATCCCGCTGAGATCCACTCTCGAGGCGCGACGCGGGAGCGATCGCGGATGTGACTCGGATACATGTCGGCGAGGGATCGTCGCGTCACCGCGGACGAGGTCGACGATCGAGACATGTGACTCGCCTGCATGTCGCCGGAGTGTCGGCACGACGTCGCGAACCTTGCCGGCATTGCCCGAATGTGACTCGCCTGCATGTCGTCGCAGCTGGGCGAGCGACGTCGACCCGGTCTCGCCGATCGCCCGACACGGCCGTCGGCGCTCCGCCGTTCCGATCACGACGGCCGCAACCCCCGATCGGCCCGCCGCAGAGGCCGACGACCGTCCCCCGCCGCGGCGCGGGACGGTGGATCGGTGGCCGGAAAGATCAGATGGTGACGTCGAGAGTGCCGCCGAGACCGGGGCCGAGCGACGCCTGGATCCGGTTCATGTTCTGGTTCGCCGCATCGAGGAGCTCGACGACGCTCGCCGCCGCTTCGACGTTCTTGCGTAGGAGCTTGATGGCGACGAGATCCGCCTGTGCCGCGGCGCCGTTCATCACCAGGGAAGTGGCGATCGAGGCGGGATCCATGTCGGTCCTCGACATCTCCCGGCGGTGCGGGCGGAGAAGGTGAGGCGGGGGCACGCGCAACTTTCGATCCCCGCGGCCGACACCATGACAGCGCGCGGTAAAGGAAGTATTGCCGGCCGCCCCGCCGACCGCACCTCGTGAAAAATTCCGAATCGGCGGGATCCCACGGCGCCTTCCGCCGGCCTCAACGCACCCCGTGGCGACGGTAGGCCTCGAACACCAGCGAAGCCTCGGCTTCGCCGGCGAGCATCGCGGCGATCGCTCGACGTTCCTGGGTCTCGCCGCCCCAACCCCAGGCATCGGCACGTACCTCCTCGACGATCGCGTAGCTCTCCGGCCGCATCGGCCCGAGCAGGCGCTCCATCCCCTCGTGTACCGCGGCGATCCATCGCGCCTTCTCCGCTTTGGTGTTGGTGCCCTCGGTGACGCGGACGATGGTGCGATGGCTCGCCCGACCGAGATCGGCGAGGCTCGCCCCGCCGACGAACCAGTCGCCCGCCGCGACTTCGGTGACGGTCACCGCGGTCGGCGCCCGCGCCTTGCCGAGCAGCCGTTCGGTCAGGTCGAGAACCAGGTTCGCCACCGCCGGCTTGCGGCCGGCGGCTTCCGGCGAGGGGGTGGCATAGACGACGTCGAGGCTCGGCATGGTCTTTCTCCGGGGTCGCCGCGGCGCGGCGTTTCGAGGCGGACGATGCCATCGCCGCTTGAATGATCAAAGCGAATAGATACCATATCAGTAATTCGAAAAAGGAATTCAAGGGAGCTCGCTCGTGGCCGATCTCGACATCGATCTCCTGCGCACCTTCGTCGCTCTCGCCGAGACCGAGAGCTTCACCACCGCCGGCGAGCGGCTCGGCGCCACCCAGTCGGCGGTGTCGGTACGGCTGAAGAAACTCGAGGAGCGTCTCGGCCGTCGCCTCTTCGATCGGACCCCCCGTCGGGTGATGCCGACCCTCTTCGGCGAGGGCTTTCTTCCCGAGGCGCGCCGCCTGCTCGCCCTCCACGACGACGTGTTGCGCCGGGCGACCGCGACGGCACCCACCCGCCGCCTCTCTCTCGGCGTCAGCGAACACGCCACCGGCGGTCACCTGCCGCGGGTGATGCGGGCGCTGCGCGATCTGATGCCCGGCCTGTCGATGTCGGTGACGCTCGGTCTTTCGGAAGACCTCGTCGCCGATTGGGAAGCCGGGCGCCACGACGCGGTCGTCGTCCGCCGCATCGTCCGCCCCGGCGTGACCGGTGTCGCCGGTCGGCGCCTCTTCGCCGACGATCTCGTCTGGGCGGCCGCGCCGGATCTGTTGCGCCACCCCGGCGAGCCGATCCCCCTCGCCGTCATCGCCCGACCCTGCCGGGTCCACGAACTGGCGATCGAGGCGATGGAGACGGCCGGCCGACCCTGGACCATCGCCTTCGTCAGCCGCGATCTCCTCGCCGTCCAGGCGGCGGTGGAGGCGGGGATCGGCGTCGGCTGCATCGGCCGTTCGTCGGTCCCGCCGGGCGCGGTCGTCCTCGGCCCCGCCGACGGCCTGCCGCCGCTGCCGCAGAGCGAGATCGTCTTCCACGCCGACGGCCGCGACCGCTCGCTCGTCCCGACGCTCGATCGTATCGCCGAGGCCTTCCGTGCCGCGCCGGTGGATCCGGTTCCGCGTCGCCGCATCTCCTGAGCCGCGGCGGGCGAGACTTCAGCCGCAGAGTCCGCCGCGCGTCTCGACGAAATCGGCGATCTCGGCGAGCCCCTCGCCGGTCTTCATGTTGGCGAAGACGAACGGGCGGCTGCCGCGCATCCGCGTCGCGTCCCGCGCCATCACCTCGAGCGACGCCCCGACCATCGGCGCCAGATCGATCTTGTTGATCACCAGGAGATCGGAGCGGGTGATCCCCGGCCCGCCCTTCGACGGGATCTTCTCCCCCGCCGCCACGTCGATGACGTAGATCGTCAG
>CALMFH010000029.1 GCA_937864925.1 uncultured Alphaproteobacteria bacterium
GTACCGCGCCGATCAGGTCCAGACCTATCTGCCCTCGCCGATGGCGCTGTCGACGGCGATGTACCACTCCGGCGTGAACCCGTTGAAGGGCGTGCGCCACGGCGGCTCGGAACAGGTCGAGACGGTCAAGGGCCTGAAGCAGCGTCGCCTGCACAAGGCTTTCCTGCGCTGGCACGACGCCGAGAACTGGCCGCTCCTGCGCGAGGCGCTGAAGGAGATGGGCCGCGCCGACCTCATCGGCCCCGGCAAACACCAGCTCGTCCCCGCCTGGCAACCCGCCGGTACCGGCACCACCGGCGGCGAGGGTAAGCGCATGGGCGCGAAGAAGGGCGCCCAGGTCTTCCTCACCAAGGGCGCCGACAGGTCGACCCTCGGGCGGTCCGGCGGTGAGGACGCGGTCGCCGCTCCGTCGCGGCCCGCTCCGTCGCGACCGGGGCAGAAGCGCGGGCCCGGTCCGAAGCGGCGCGGGTGAGGGGTCCGCCCGGTTCATGCCGCGACTACGAAAATCCAGTATCCGCCTCGCCATGACCGACCAGATCGACCCGGCGGAGGACGCGATCGACCGGGCGAAGCATGGCCTTTCTCTCCTGTTCGGGGCTCGGATCTTCGACGACGATCATCTGATCATCCCGTCCGTTCGCCCGATCGACGGCGAGGAGCGCTTCGAAGTGGTCGGACGGGTCGAGGAGTGGCCGTTCACGTGGTGGAACGACGTCCTCGCTTCATTTCCGTCCGAAGGAGCAACAGAGGTGAAGAGCGCGCCTGTCACGCTGCCGGCTGATCCGAGCGACGCGGAGGACTTCGACGTCACGACGAAGGCGCTCGATCGCGGCCAGCGAGCCCGCCTGATCCGCAGGACCCGGATGGACCTCGGGCTGTCTCGGGCCGAATTCGCCTCTCGGTTCCGCGTGCGTCTCGGCACCTCGAGGGACCGGGAGCAGGCGCCGGCGACCGCTCCCGATTTCGCCGTCGCCCATGTGCGGGTCATCGAGCGAATGCCCGGCGTCGTCGCAGAGGCGATCGCCTGAGCCGCCGCGAACCCGCTGCGCCGATCGAGGAGGCGTCGGCCGGCGCACGACCTCTCGCCCTCACGGCATCTTCGAGGGCAGATGCAGCGTCCGACCGTCGACCGCGAAGGTCCCGTAGCCCTGATGGTGGATGGTCTTGGCGTCGCGTCGGGCCTGATCGCGCCATGCCTTCACCACCTGGAGCACGCGGAGTCCGTATTTCTCGACGAGGGTCTCGTCGACCACACGGCATTCGAGATTGGCGATGCATTCGCCCACCAACGGTGCGCCGACGATCGCGGCGCGCAGCGGCGTGAGCCCGTGTTCGGCGAACTTGTCGAGTCGTCGCCCCGACTCGTTGCCGATCGCCACCACTGCCCGGGCGATCCCTGCCGGCGGGATGGCGACGACGCACTCGCCGGTCTCGTCGAGCGCCTGCGAACTGAGGCAGCCGGCGACCACGCAGGCCAGAAGCGGCGGCGTGAAGTCGACCATCATGTGCCACGACAGGGTCATGACGTTGGCCCGACCACCCCGGGCGGTGGTCAGCAGCACCACCGGTCCGGGCTCGATCAGCCGATAGACCTCGTTCAGCGGCACCTCTTCGAACGACGTCGGCACGGGTGGAAACCCGCCTTGCGGTACGAGTGTCGTCATGATCGACCTCCCCGTCCGGCACGGCGACGGCGTCGCCGCCGTGGAAGTTTCATCATAGCAGACTTCGTCATGATCCGCCGCCCGCCCGCCCGACGTCCGTCGGATTCGGCCCGGGCACGGACTCAGTTGTCGAGGAAGCGCACGCCGGGGAAGACCTCGGAGATCCAACCGCGATGCGGCGAGACCCGCGCCACCCACGAGGTGTCGCCGTAGCGCGCCCTGCCGGTGCCGTTGGCGTTGACGCCGACCACCACCCAGTTCGCCCCGACCTTCATCCAGGTCGACCCGCCACTGTCGCCGCTGCCGAGCAAGCCGGCCAGTCGCGAGACCGGTCGTCGCGAACCGCCCCAGGGGTTCTTCAGACTGCCGTCCTCCTTGGGCAGGAAGACGCCCAGATAGTTGCCGCCGTCACGCTTACGGGGTGGCGGATCGACGATGTCGACCCACTGATCGGCGGTGCCCTCCGCCGCCGCCTTGTCGGAGCCTTCGTAATAGGCGTCTCGCTCGCCGGTCGAACCGATGCCGCGACTGCCGTAGCCGACGAAGGTGACGAGCTTCCCCGCCTCGTCCCGGCCGCCGTAGAGCATCGGCGGCGGCCCGGCGCCCTCGATCGGTCGGTTGAGGCGCAGGATGGCGAGGTCGAAGCCGGTTCGGAGCTCCTCGTCGCCGTTCCACTGCGGATGGACGAAGACACGATCGGCCTTCAGCACCTCGCCCTTCGGGCCGCGCACCACGTAGGCGTCGGGTCGCGCCGGCAGATCGAAGATGTGGGCGGCGGTGAGCAGATAGGCGTGGCGGCCGTCGTTGCCGAGCCAGGTGCCCGAGGCCTCGCCCCAGGTCTCCCCATCGGTGGCGAGCGCCAGAACCGAGCGGAACTGCGGTTCGGCGGCGAGCCGCAGATGGGCGCCGAAGCCCTTGGCCTCACGCCCCTTCGCGCCACCTTCGGCATGCCAGGTGCTGTCGAGCACCACCACCGCTGCCGTCGGCGTCGTCGCCCAGAGCGAAACCGTCGCCGCGAAGCCGGCGACCCACATCCGTACCGTCGTTTCTCGTCTCGTCACGAATTGTCCACCCGTCCGTCGTCCCCGGGCGCCACCGCGCCCCGGTCGATCGACACCGGCGCGACATCCTCGCGACGGCCGACCGGAGCCTCTCCTCTAAACGGGACCGTAGGGCAGGGAAAGAGGGTCGGCCCGCCCGACGGGCCGGGGGCGACCGCATCGCACCGCGCTTCAGCCGGCCTTCGCCGCGACCCACGCCCGACTGGTCATCGACGGCCCGAGCGGCACCTCGAGCTCCGCCGCCGCGAGCCGGGCCAGCGCCTCGCCGTCGTCGATCCGGCCGGCGAGCCGGTCGCGGAAGGTGGCGGTCACCGCCTTCATGTCGCCGGTCTGCGGCGAGAGCCGGAAGGCGTTCACCCCGGCGGTGACGAGCGCCTCGGTCTCGCCGATCACCGTGGCGCAGTCCTGGGACATCGTCTGCACCCCGTTGACCGCCAGGAAGGCTTCGCCGTCGAGCGTGTCGACCTCGAGCCCGTCGGGGTCCTCGGCACAGACGTAGCGACAGCTGTCCTTGGCCAGCCCGTGGACGCGGGCGTGGTAGCAACGCCCGGAGATGGCGAGCGGCAGACGGCCGAAGGCTAAGACCTGAGTCTCGACCCCGAGCCGTGCCCCTTCCTTCGCCAACACCGAAACCGACGCCATCGGCAGTTCGGGCGGCAGGCAGACGCTCCAGGCGCCGCGTGCCGCCAGCCAGCCGAGGGTGCCTTCGTTGTAGACGTTGACCAGAGGCGAGACGGCGAAACGCCGGCCGGGCTCCAGGGTGGCGAGCGGCGTCAGGTCGTTGATCTCGATCTCGACTCCGTCGAGCGCCGCGAGATCCGCCACCAGCTGCCGTTCTCGCTTCACCGTCACCAGCGCGAGCGTGTCGACGACGACTGTCTTGCCGCCGCGCTGCAGGCGCTCGATCACCTCGGGCAGGCGATCGGCATAGAACGGCTCGCGCTTCGAGCACACCACTTCGCCGACGTGGACGCGGTCGACGTCGACCTCGTCGGCGACATGAGCGAGGAAATCGGCCCACCGGTCGACCGGCCAATTGAAGAGCACCGGGCCCATCACCAGGGCGGGGGCGGTCGCCGTCGTGGTCATCTCGGGGCTCATCTCCAGGTCTTCTTGTAGGCGCCGGCGGTGGTCGTCTGCCCTTCGGCCAGGCGTTTGGTCATGTCGGAAGCGATCGGCCGGCCGGCCATGTGGTCGTCGACCGCCTTGCGGAAGGCGCCGACCACGGCCTGGGTATAGGCGCGGCTCCTCTGCCGCCCCTCGATCTTGAAGGCGGTGACGCCCGCCTCGATCAGCGGCGGAATGAGCTGCGCCGCATCGAGGCTGACGGGATCCTCGAACACGTGACCGGCGTAGTCGCCGGCGGTGAAGCGGCCCTTGCACAGGGTGGGGTAGGGGGCGGGGACGCCCTTGGGTGTGCGATCGATGGTGAAACCGCCGAGCTCGGCCACCAGTTCCTCGCCCTCTTCCTTGTAGAGTACATGGCTCGGTGGCGAGCACACGCCGTTCATGTTGGGCGACTTGCCGGTCACGTGGCTGGAGAGCGAACAGCGCCCCTCCGCCATGACACAGAGCCCACCGAAGACGAAGACCTCGGTCTCGCACGGGATCTCGGCGTTGATCGCCGCGATTTCCGGCACGGTGAGGACACGCGGCAGCACCACCCGCCTGATGCCGAAGGTTTCGGCCCAGAAGCGGATCACGTCCGGGTTCGACGCCGCCGCCTGTACCGAGAGATGCAGGCGCAGCTTCGAGTGCTTCGCCGCCGCGTGCGCCACGAGCCCGAGATCGGCGAGGATCACCGCGTCCGCCCCGGCGCCTTCGGCCTTGGCCACCGCCTCGTGCCAGAGCGTCTCGGCCCCGGCGCGCGGGAAGGTGTTGATCGCCACCAGCACCTTGGACCCGTGATCGTGGGCGAAACGGATCGAGTCGGTGAGTTCCTGGGGTGAGAAGTTCAGGCCGGGGAAGTTGCGGGCGTTGGTCTCGTCGCGGAAGCCGCAATAGACCGCGTCGGCGCCGGCTTCGACGGCGGTCCTGAGCGCTGCGGGCGTTCCGGCCGGGCAGACGAGTTCGGGACGCGTGAGGGCCGCGGCGACGTTCACGGGAGCTGCCCTCCGGCGCGGGTGAGCGTGACGCCGGTCATCCGCTCGGCGACGGGAGCGGCGCGGCGGAAGATCTCGGCGACGAACTTCGACGCCGGTCCGGTGATCGCCGCGACCTCGTCGGCGAGATCGATCTCGGCGTCGTCGACGGCGTTCCTCAGCGCCAACACCGCCTCGGTGTCGCCCTCGATGACGATGTCGCGCGAGAAGAACA